>JAVVFD010000156.1:0-5991 GCA_032250935.1 bacterium | reverse complement strand
GCATCAACGGCAACTTCGATATTCATATCGTTTCAGTCAATATCGCATAATGCCACAACTTTTGAACGTTACCAATAAATTGTCCCGGCTGATTCACTGATTGCGATTATCCGTCCATTGTATAGGAGTCCGCTTATATCGAATGTCCCTGCGCCACTCTCAGTAAAAGTACCCTCCCAAAGCCCATTCGCTGAAACATTTGTTGTTGTTCCTCCGCCGCCTCCGCCACCACCACCGCAAGCGACCAACCCAACAAGTACGAAAATCCCGAGTACAACACTCCCCACAAATGATCTGAACTTCATGATGTTTCTCCTTCTTGTGATTTTCCCCAAGCGGGGGCCTAACGCTTTGCTAAACGGCAGCCGAAACGCAGTGTAGGCTGTCCAGTGGAGGGCGCGCTTTTTGCGCCCGGAACGAGTTTGAGCAACTTGTTATAACGCTTTGTAGTAGCCATTATGAGAGAGCTGTAATGTTCTTAATAAAGGGTACTGCTCAGGTATTGCATTTTTTGCGACAATACCACATGAAATGACTTTTTCACGTATTTCAGCCAACAATTCATCAATTGATATTATTTTAGCACCAGCAAGAAAGTCACGACCGTTGGGGTGTGAAATAAGTACAGCTACTTGCTCTATCTCTATGCTTGAATCAAGCCATGTAAAAATTTCGCTGAGAATATACTTCCTTGCGGAAGTAAATTTTTTAGTGAACCGTTCTTCTCGTTTCGCCCATGAATGAGCATCAATTGATGGCTCTAGGTGGATTAAATGGCCAGTATGCGGATCAAAGGCAATTACATCTAACTCCATTTCCCAGCCACCATGACTCAGCTTGCCTACTTTGATATTTCGTTTTACCAAGTAGCCTTTCCAGTCATAATATTCTGCTATCAAATTTTCTAAGTGAGACATGACTTCCTTGAGTAATAACGACTAAGCTGTGGGGCGCGAGCCGCATCGCGGCGTAGCGTCCCACACGAGCGCATTGTTAGCCATTTGTGCTCGGCGTTCTTTTCATGTGATAAAGGTAATCTTCAGCGCTAAACGGAAGATCACCATAGCCCAAATCTTTTCTCATTAGTTCTATAAGCTTTCCAAGAGCAATTGGGTGCATGCTCTGGAAGGCATTAATGTAGGCTAATGGGATATCAGGATTGTCAGTGAAGATAGAAATCTTGGCAATGCACGCATTCACCTCGGATTCTAACGGACGGTCTTCCTCCATATCTCGATCAGTTGGAATGTCAGGACCTGACCAGGGCACACTAGCAGTGAATCTGGTCAAGATATTTATGGCCTCGTAGTAGGCCTCCCTTTTTGAATTTTGATAATTCTCCGCCTTCAGTACCGCTGCTGCAGTGAGTGGTAGAGCCTCAAGGTCTGCTCGATGTTCACCGCGCCGTGTTAAATATGGAGCAGTGAAAACGATTAATCCGCCGATTACCGTCGCAATCAGATATGACCACCATGGGAAGGCCATTCCTTCGGCTACAGCTTTCTCAATAATTATGCGTAGTTCGTCAGGTGTCATAAGTGATTCCGATGGCTAACATTGTTTGTAGATAGAAAAAAATCTACCTATTCCATAAATACCTTGCCAATTACAGGATTGGCGTCTATTCTTGATGTTAACCCTATATCAAACATTTCATGAAGTCAAATACAATTTAAGACAATGACAGAGACAGATAAACCATCGCAAAAGCTCCTTGATAAGGTGCGTGACAAGATCAGGGTAAAACACTATTCCATCCGAACGGAAGAAGCCTGTACTAAAGTGGACCCCATGTCAAGTACAAATATTTCTATAAGTTAAGGTATATTCTCTTCCTGTTTTATTTTTATCTGTCATGCAGCTTTTAGGAACTCTTCTCTTCCCTGGTAGACTTCAGCAGGAGTGAGGTCTCCCAAAGATTGATGCGTTCTTTCAAAATTGTAAAAATCAAAATATTTCTTCAATGCCATAATCAATTCTGTAACTGAAGAATACTCGTTTATGTAAATTTCTTCATATTTTACGGAACGCCAGAGACGTTCAATAAAGATGTTGTCCATGGCCCGACCTTTCCCATCCATGCTGATGCTTATTGAATTTTCCTTTAATACCCCGGTAAACCCTTTGCCCGTATACTGCGCACCCTGATCCGTATTGAATATCTCCAGTTTGCCATATTTGCGAATCGCGCTCTTTAAAGCATTAACGCAGAAAGCATCATCCATCGTTACAGAAACCTCCCAGGCAAGGGCATAACGGCTGTGCCAATCCATTACCGCTGTCAGGTAGACAAAACCGCCCTGGAGGCGAATATAGGTGATATCAGAACACCAGACCTTATCGGGCTGGTTAATCTCAAGCCCTTTAAGCAAATAAGGGTAAATCTTGTGCCCTTTTCCGGGCATGCTTGTCCCCGGCTTCGGCGCAATTGATTGTATGCCCATTTTGCGCATCAGCCGCCGAACCCTTTTACGATTCACCTTGTGCCCCAGCCGCCGAAGATAAGTCGTCATCTTGCGGCTGCCATAAAAGGGATGCCTCATATACTCTTCGTCAATGAGACGCATCAACTCAATATTTTCAACACTTTCCTCCAAAATGTCGGGTTGACGATAGTAACTCGTTCGAGGTAACGATATCAACGCGCACTGACGCGATAGGCTCAGCTCCGAATGCTTCGGCTCCATGCAGCCACGCTTTTCCGAAACACTCATTTCCTTGTCCCCGAAATTTTTTTTAGCCAGTCCACCTCTACCTGTAATTTCCCTATCTGCTGGTATAGCCGATCTTTCTCTGCCTCATGACTTTCAGCTTCACGATCCTTGCCGCGGGAAAAGGCATCAGCCGCACTCGACAACAACTGCTTCTTCCATACCCCCAACCTGGTTCGGATGAACCCCATACTCAGACGCCAGCTCCGCTACCGTCTTCTGACCCTTGATCGCATCCAATGCAACCTGCGCCTTGAACTCCTTGCTGTATTTCTTTCTTCCCATATCTCCTCCTATGGGAACAATAACACACCTTAAGCAGTTGTTCCATTATTGGGGTCCATTATATATCTCCTTGTTTGTTTTTTAGGAGACAAGATATCCGGTTGTTTTATGAAATCAAAGAGATGGATGAGGTTATACGTGGTTTTTGGAGATTTTCATTCTCCGCGCTAGCGGCTTCGTCCAACAATCCCGGCCAAGTATATTTTCCACTTTTTTTTATTCCCGTAAAGCTATAATCATATGGTATAAACATTTATACACCGGCAACGAGGTTCCTATGTCCTTGATGAAAAAAGATTCACTTGCATTTACCGTCCTTCTATACATCTTCGCCATGACAGTTCTTTCCCCGGCAGCGCATGGCGCAGGGTTTGCAATATTTACCCAAGGGGCAGCGGAACTGGCGCAGGGAAACAGCGTTATTGCCCATACGGAGGGACCGGCCTCCCTATTCTTCAACCCTGCCCTCATAGGCAAACTCGACGGGACTCAAGCGCAGATAGGCACAAGCATGCTAAGCCCCATCATAAAATATGACAGCGACACTCCCGGCGAAGACAGCAAGACTAAAAATATGGATTGCTTCCTCTCCACCATATACCTGACGCACAAATATAGCGAAAAGTTCAGCGCCGGCCTTGGCCTCTTCACACCCTTCGGTTTGGGAACCAAATGGCACAGTGACTGGGAGGGGCGTTATATCGTCACCGAATCTGAAATGACGACCCTTGATATCAACCCCGCCCTTTCCTATAAGGCAGGCCCGAAACTCTCCCTTGCGGCCGGGCTTAACGTCATGCTCTTAAACACAAGGAAGGAGAACAAAATAAATCAATCTCCAAATACAGATGGCGAACAAAAATTTGAGGGTGATGGAGATGGACTGGGCTACAATATCGGCCTTCTCTACGAAATAAATGACGAACTAACAATGGGCGCGTCCTACAGGAGTTCTATTGATGTCGATATTGCCGGAAAGGTTAGTTTCGACGTGGCAACGTCTCTGGCAGCTTTTTTTCCAAACACCGATGCCGAAGCAGAGATTACTCTTCCTGCGCAGGCGCATTTCGGCCTCTCCTACAGAGGATCTCAAGATTTTCAGCTTGAAGCTGCCCTCAGGTGGGTTGGCTGGTCCGTCTATGACAAGGTAACAACCAAATTTGACAAGGTTGTTCCCGCCCTCGGCGATAATAAAATTACGGAAGTAAATAAATGGAAAGATACACTCGCCTTTAAGCTGGGGGGGAGATATAGACTAAGTGAGGATACGGCGCTTTTTGCCGGATATCAGTACGAAAAAGGGGCCAGCCCGGATGAGACATTCTACCCGGGGACTCCCGATTCGGACAGCTATGCCATATCTATAGGGAGCGCAACCAGGCACAGGAATTTCAATATAAAGCTTGCCTATGCCTACAAAAAATTTGAAGACAGGCAGATAAACAACAACGTTGGCGCTCCCTCAGGCACAGCCGACGGTGAATATGAAGCCGACATGCACACAGTTGCGGCGTCTCTTACCTACTCATATTAAGGCAATCTGTAAAAAATTCTGATTTTTTTATTCCCGTGAAGGCGGGAATTCAGTCAAACCGGGGATCTGGATACCGGATCAAGCCCGGTATGACGGATTATTAGAGGAACCCTTAAACAATAAAAATGTTTTACCTCTAACTTAAGCCGCCTAAAAAAAGACTACCTTTCCGCTTTCTTCGCATCAATCCATAGCCCTTCCATCTGCTCAAGGCTTGCCTCTCGGATATCGACCCCACTTTCTTCAAGGCACTTCTCTATATGGTTGAAACGGCGCACAAATTTCAAGATGGTCTTTTTTAACGCCTCTTCGGGATTAACTTCCAGAAATCTAGCGATATTTACAAGGGAGAAGATCACATCTCCAAGCTCATCTTCCATCTTTTCGGGCTCTTTGCCCTTGACGGCCTCTTCAAACTCACCCATCTCCTCTTCAAGCTTTGCAAAGACCTGACCCAGGTTGTCCCAGTCAAAACCCACCCTTGCCGCCTTCTCCGTTATCCTGTGTGCCCTTAAAAGCGCAGGCATCTGCTTTGGAACGCCCTCAAGAACCGATCCGCCCCCTTTCTCATTCTTTTCATCAACCTTGATAGAGGCCCAGCTTTTAAGGACCTCGGCAGTTGTCTTGCTTGTCTCATCTGCAAAGACGTGGGGGTGGCGCCTCACCAGTTTTTCGGAAATGGCATCAATTACATCACCTGCATTAAACTCCCCCGCCTCATCTGCTAGCTCTGACAGGAACACCACCTGCAGAAGAAGGTCGCCAAGCTCCTCCTTGATTTCCACCTTGTTTCCGCCGTCAATAGCCTCTACAACCTCATATGCCTCTTCGATAATATAAGGCTTTAAACTCTCCATTGTCTGCTCCCTGTCCCAGGGGCAGCCCTCAGGCGAGCGAAGCCTCTTCATAATCCGAATGAGGCCGTCAAAACCCTTTAATTCATTTTCCATTGTATATTCCTTGTGTGGCACTAAATAGTTAATTGAATAAAAAAGATGTTAGCCTGTCATTCTCGGCTTGATCTGGAATCATATGTCCCACTTTCTGGATTCCCGTTTTCACGGGAATGACATCAGTGTTCGAACTTGCACCGTCGTAACCAATAGTCAGAAAACAAAAAGGCCACTTTAAAGTGGCCTCATAGTCTAAATTTAAGATTAAAATATTGGTAGCGTTGTCAAGTGGAGACCTAAGGAATTGACTCCATTTTATCTTTTTTATGCATCAAAGCCGTTGTAGTAATAGGCCAGCCGAACTTTTGTAACATTAAGAGCACCGGCATCGCTCCACTTACTCACATTCACCCTCATATTCACTGTCCGCATGACTCGTTCTACTTTGCTGGTAGTTTTGCCATGAAGCCTTTTTTCTATAGCTGTAAACATATCTGGCCTGGCATTTTCAAGATATGAAGCGGTTCTGGTGTATTCGCACTCCCGGCAAAAGGCGATGGCCTTATCC
>JAVVFD010000155.1:0-6063 GCA_032250935.1 bacterium | reverse complement strand
ATCCAACTTCCACATCTCTTACATTTTATCTTCATGCCGGAAGCATTGAGTTTAAAAATTCTCGCTTTTATAGTGATTCCATCGACCTCTTTATGGATAATTTTTTCACTGCAGCTGCAACGCAAAGGCTTCACATCATTTCCCATTAGAAGGACCTCTATTCCAAAGCATCTTAATCGACACCCAAAAGGGACCTAATAGGTCCAGTTAGTATTCTATAGCATTCTGTATTTATGTCAAGAAAAAAAAGATGTCATGAAAAATTTACATATTCCATGGGGGAATGGCGGCCTCTTTTTTTTTTGGGATCTTTTTCGGGACATATCCATCTAAACAATGAGAGGCAATGACTCTTCAGCCAAAGCATGGCAAACAGAAGGAAATTGGCATCAATATTGCGCATTTCTTTAGTAAACAGAGCTTACATTAAGGGCGTTGCAAACATCTAAGCATGGAGGTGCCCCATGGAACTCAAACCCAATATAACAACCAAATACTGCCAGGCCATAGACAGGTTCATCAAGATAAGGGCCTTCTCAGCCAAAGAGGCGCAGGAAATCCTTAAGGACGTCACCCTTACCAATAGAAGATCCTACGTTCAACTCATCATAAACAGCGCCATTGTCAACTACAACGATGAAATCATGAAAGAGGTCTTCCTCTCCGGCGAGTTCAGGGGAAAGGATATGGACCTGCTTGAAGAGAACCTCTACGGCATGTGTATAAGCGTCACTCCGGAACTCGATATCAACAAGGTATCCATAACAACCAATGACACTGAGCTTGCGGAGAACATATTCCTTCTCGAGGGAAGGCGCTCCAGCGATAAAGGGAGCTGCATGGAGAGGATAGAAGGGATTCTAAAGAAAAGGATTGTAGGCCAGGCCGAGGCCATATCGAAGGTTGTAAGAGTGCTCAAAAGTTCCTACACCGGCATTAGAAGGCCCGAAAAGCCGGCAGGTGTGTTCCTTTTTGCAGGCCAGACCGGCGTTGGAAAGACGGAGCTGGCAAAGGCGATAGCCGATCTTGTCCTGGGGAGCCAGAGCAAGATGATAAGGATAGACTGCTCCGAATATGCTCTTCCCCATGAATATGCCAAGCTCATAGGGGCGCCTCCCGGCTACATAGGGTATGAAGACGGCGGCGTACTCACTGGAGCTGCAAGGGCTGAAAAAGACTCGGTCTTTCTCTTTGACGAGATTGAAAAGGCGCACCCCAAGGTACACAACCTCCTACTCCAGATCATGGATGAAGGTTTTGCCACGGACAACAAGGGACAGAGGATACCCTTCGGGAAGAGCATCATAATCATGACAAGCAATGTAGGCGCGGGAGAGATAGCCGAAATGGAGAGCTCCATAGGCTTCGGCAACAGGATTGCCGAAAGCACCGACTCTCTCAAGGAAAGGGAGACCGTAAAGGCGCTTGAAGACAGGTTTGCGCCGGAATTCCTAAACCGCCTTGACGACATTATAGTATTCAGGGCCCTGGACCATGAGGACAACACAAGGATAGTAGATATGTTCCTCGGGGAGGTTTCATCAAGGATGGCCAGCATAGGGAAAAAACTCTCCTTCCCCAAATCTGTAAGGGATCATCTCGCCGCAAAGATAGAGACATCAAAATACGGCGCAAGACCGTTAAAGAGGATAATAAGCCGTTATATAGAGGCCCCCTTAAGCGACTGCCTTCTCACCTGCCGTTTTAAAGAGGCAGACAAGATAAGGGTTACCATGAAAAAAGGAAAGATAAACTTTATACCATCTTAATAAAAGAGGGGGTCCCGAAGCAGATGGGGTCCCCGCTCCTGAGCCTGACGCCTCCTTATAGTTGCCGCACCTCGAAAAAAGGTGCGGCGTTTTTTTTGAATCCTATCTGCAACTCAGTCATCAAAAGCTAAAAAAATTATTAAAGGACGGTTATCTTATGAAACTTATGAAGATCAGATTTTTAACGGCGCTTTTTCTGTTTTTGACCTTTGTGGCAGAGACAGATGCGGCAAATGTATATTTCGATGTATCTCACAGGGTTATATTTCAACCCGACTCCGACAAGAAGCTGGGACTGAAGAAATTTGTCTCCCTTTTTGAGAACAACGGCGCCAGGGTTCATATCAAGGCGCCCGACTTTAATGCCACTGGTGCGGCAAGGCCCGATCTGCTCGTCCTGCCGGGTTCGATGACTGAATACAGCGCCCGGGAGATTGACAGGATAGAAAAATTCGTCAAGGAGGGTGGAAGCCTGCTCGTTCTCCTCCATATCGCGCCTCCACTTGCCAGGGTTACGGAAAGGTTCGGCATCGTTCTCTCCAACGCCGTCATATCTGAAACAGAAAACCTCATAGACGGACAGAGCCAGGATTTTTATGCCCGCCATATATCACCTCACCCCGTTACAGAGGGGGTATCAAGCGTTGCCCTCTACGGCACATGGGGGCTGCTGCCGGAAAAAGGAGCCCAGGTTGTGGCGGCTACCGGAGACAATGCCTATCCTGATTTCAACAGGAACCGCGTCCGCGACAAAAATGAGCCCAAAGTCAAAGTGGGCGTTGTGGCTGTGAGCGAATTCGGCAAGGGAAAGGTGGTGGTGGTAGCCGATGACGCCCCCCTTGCAAACGCCTTCCTGGCCATGGGAGACAACCTGAAACTTGCGACAAATATCGTTTCCTGGCTGACTGAATAAACCTCAGATCAATAGATGTTTTTATTCCGGAATATTAGGGATTTTAGTTGTCTCACCCTTATAATTTCGTAAGGTGCATTCATTCTCATTTTTATCGGCCATATAATAGTCGGGCATTAATGGAATCTTGCCGATATTGGTTGCCAGCACATACATAGGTTGCGCCAAACCTGTGGTATGGCCACGCAGTGCGTCACGGATCAACTCGGCGCCCTTCTCTACAGTCGTACGGAAATGGTCGATTCCAGGGGCAGCTTCACAATAGAAAACATAGTAGGGACGTATACGAATGCTCAACAGTTTCTGGTGCAGTTCTTTGAAGGCAGCTACATCATCGTTGACCCCCTTCAACAATACCATCTGATTCCCCACATTGATGCCGCAGCTTAACAGTTCATAAACAGCTTTTGCCGTAAGTTCGGTAATCTCTTTCGGGTGGTTGCACTGTGTATTGATCCAGACTGGAACTTTATGGAGGCCTCCGATAGCTTTTTTCAATCCTTCTGTAATACGATGAGGCAGCACGATAGGTAGCCGGGAGCCGATGCGAATCATTTCGACATGGGGTATCTCGCGAAGTTTGCCAATGAGGCGTTCCAGCTTATCGTCCGATAAAAGCAATGGGTCGCCACCGGTAATCAGCACGTCACGGATCTCCCTATGTTCGGCAATCCAGCTCAGCCCTTCATCAAGGTCAAAACGAAGTTGCAAATCATGGTCGAGAACCATTTCCTTGCGGAAACAGTGTCGACAATAAACAGCGCAAGTCTCCACAACTGTAAAAGCGATACGATCGTGATACTGGCGGGCGATACAGTCGGGGCGAACTTCATCAGTGGCTCTATTCTCTTTCCAGATCAAGTAGTCTTTCATCCCGAACTCATTAACCTGTTCCTTAACGGATGGAATCATTTGCCTTCGGATAGGACAATGCGGATCATCCTTGTCCATCAGTGACGCAAAATAAGGCGATATTCCCCACCGGGTGTCCAAGGTCTCGACTGCTTCTCTTTCCTCATCAGATACATTTATATACTCTTCAAGCTTTTCGAGGCTCTTTACCTGGTTCTGCATCTGCAAAATCCACTCTTTACCGTCCCACTCTTCTGCCACGTCTTCCTCCTTGATTTATCGACTTACCTATATGTCTGTCATCTCCAGATCATCGAGCCAACCGGCATTTTCGGTAAGCTTTCCTATGAGAATCCTTGACGCCTCTTCGGGATGTTCCGGCCTTGCGTGTATCTGGCTCATGACGAGCCTGTCGCCATGTCTGCCACAGATCTCTATCTTCCCTATATCGTGCCCGATGATAAACTTGAAGCGCTTCGCATAACCGTCGAGCCGTCCTTTCGCCTCACTCACCATATCTACACCGGCTGCCAGCGGAACCTGGAAGTGATGCCTGACCCTTGCGACCGGCATACACTGATAGAGGTAATAGGGGTTGACGCCCATCCTGATGAGACCGTTCATGAGATTTTCCAGGTCCTTAACAGAGTCGTTGACTCCTTTGAGTAAAACGGCCTGGTTGTTTACGGTCACCCCTGCGCTCTTGACTCTGGCCACCGCTTCCGTTGATTCGGGCGTTATCTCCTTTGCATGGTTGAAGTGGGTGGGGATATAAAGGGTTTTCTTTTGATTAAACTCCCTGAAGAGATTTATCAGTTCGTCGTCGAGGAGCCTGATCGGGAAGACTACAGGCGCTCTCGTCCCTATCCTCACATAGTTGACATGCTCTATATCTTCCAGAGCTTCCAGCATTTTGCGAAGCGTTGCAGTCGGCAGAAACAGCGGGTCGCCCCCTGAGATAATCACGTTGGTGATCTCCTTATGCTCGGCGATGTATCTTGCGGCATTTTGAAAATTCTCCACCGTCTGGTCGTTGGGGAGGCCCACCATGCGCTTCCTGAAACAGTGGCGGCAGTACATGGAGCAGTATTCCGTAGCCACAACTAGGGCCGAATAGGGATATTTATGCAGGATGCCGTTCCCTTTGTCATGTTTATCGTCGCCATAGGGGTCTCCCGTCGTTTCGCCCATGGAACCGGCAAGCACAAGCTCATCTCCTGTAGGCACGGCCAGCTTCCGAATCGGGTCTTTCCGGTCGCCCTGATCAATGAGGCCCAGGTAATAGCGGGGGATGTTCATAGGATGGTTTTCGACCACCTTCTCCAGTTTCTCCTCTTCTTCCTGACTGAGGTCGATAAAACCTTTAAGGCCTTCGATGGTGGTGACGTTGTTTTTCAGTTCCTTTTTCCAATCAAGAGGACTTAAATCAGTTAAAGTCGATATTGTTTCAGGGTTTGCATAGTCGAGCATGTTTGGTTAACTCCTTTTAGAATTATTACGTTTTTCTTTGAAAATCTCATTATTCCGACTGATCATTGAATAGAAGACGAAAAGGGAAACGGATTGTATATATACAGGTGGAATGTGCAACGATATAAATTCAACGGATTAAATTATCACAACAAAAACAGTTTCAACACAAATGATTATAGCTGATATTATCTTTTTTGTAAAGGATGGGTGAACTTCCTGGTTATCGGGGGGAGTGTGATAATGCGATTCAAAACGATTTCTTTATTCTATTGTCTCTCCATATAGACTATAATGGCCTCACTTTTTTATTATCAAGGTGCAGACATGAAAGATGAAAATATTATCCAGACAAAAATTCCTGAGAAGCGACATGACCTGAAGATACTTCAGTCCCTTCGCCGTATAATTCGGGCCGTCGATATTCACTCAAGGAAGCTGAGTCATGACTATAAAATTACCGGGCCGCAACTTATCACCCTTCTGACTATCGCAGAAAAAGGCCCCTTGCCGCTGGCTTCCATAGCAAAAGAGATCCACTTGAGCCCCAGCACTCTGGTGGGTATTGTGGACCGTTTGGAAGAAAAAGGGTATGTAAGTCGAGAACGAAGCACCAGGGACAGACGCCAGGTGAATATCTCCTCAACAGAGGAAGGGATGGATTTCGTTAAAAAGTCGCCCTCACCTCTTCAGGAAACACTGGCAGAAGCGCTTAATAAACTTAGTATCAATGAACAGGAGACAATCTCCCAGTCACTTCAACGGATTGTCGAGTTGATGGAGGCAAAAGGGCTCGATGCGTCACCCATCCTTCAAACAGGAAAGATTAACTATGTGCCGAAGCCTTAAAAGAATCATCCGAACTTCGACATCTTTTCAAAATCAGCACAGGGTATAAGCCCATAAGGTCTGCTCCATAAACCGATGCTTTTCCTTGTGTCCAAACCGCTAATTGCCGATTGAAAAGCCTCTGCTGCGATGCCTGCATAATCTCCTCCATCGTTTCCACCAAATCTCCTGAAGTGTTTCCAGTTAGTCTCCTCCAAAGTTTCCAGTAAA
>JAVVFD010000154.1:0-6120 GCA_032250935.1 bacterium | reverse complement strand
TCGTCAACCAAACCTTAATTTGAGGTCGTGATTTTATCTCATTTTATTACATGCCACAACTTTTGAACGTTACCAATAAATTAAGTGACTTCCTGCTGATGTTTTATTTTTTTCGTTAAAGCCGCAATGGAAAAGTCTCTACCGTGGAAATATTTCAGTTCGTTGAAAAAAGAGCATGCCTCGCAGTTCTTCTCTTTGTCCCGCACCGTGCCGGGCAGTGTCTCGCAGCATAAACTTCCCGTGATGAAGGCGCAGGCCCTGCCGCCGTTTCTGCCTCCAAGGAAGCCGTCGGCCCCCTCATAGGTGGAAGCGGGGCAGACACCCTTTTCATCGGCCTTACGGCCTCCGGCCTCTCTGCCGCAATTCTTGAATTCCCAACAATTTTCCATGTTCGAAGCCTCTTTTAAGGTGGGTTTCTGTGAAATATAAAGAAGGATAAATAAAGTCTTCGCAGGGATTTTTCAAGGGCAATTCGGCGAAGCTAAATAAAGTGTAACAGGTCTTTGAAGGTATCACATGTGACGCAGCCCTGCAATAATAAAAGGCGTGAATCAAGTCTCCGGAGAGTCTCTTCTATGGGCGATTCAGCAAGGTATAATATATGCTCCTGTGAAAGCCAGGCATCAAGGAGCATAAAGGCAAATAATGTAGCTGCAAAAAAAAACTTACTTTTCGAGTTTTTTGAGGAGGGCTGTTATTTTATCGGCATGTTTTTTTTCATCGTCACTGATTTGCCGCATTACATTTGCCATTTCGCTGTTTCCGTTCTTTTGATAATATTCACTGCATTGCTTTATGCTGCTCAAGGTCTCTTCTTCAAGTTCAAGAGCCTTTTTAAGAAAAGAAATGTCTCTCATGTCAGTCTCCTGGGAATTGTTAAAGTAGCGCTTTTTTAAGTAGTTTAAGGTGCTTATCTTCCTCATCGCTAAGCTCTTCAAAGAGCTTCCTGACCTCGGGAGTCTCAACGTTGATAATCGCCTCCCTGTACATATCCATTTTATTTAACTTATCGAGAAAGGAATTTAAAACCAGTCTCTGTGCCCCGTTCTGACCCTCTATTTTATTGGCCACATCTCTTAATATCTTATTATGCCTGACTTGATAGATTGCCTGTATGAGCACTATAATAAAAACTATTATTAGAGCCAGTGGAATAAATATTGTCATTTTAATCGCCTCCTTATGAAGTTATTTAACATCTGGTTTAATCTTAACAAAGGAAATGAAATAGTCAAGTAATGTTGATTGTTTTTTATCGGTTTCCATAAGCATGACAAGAGAAGATAAATAAATCTGTTCCTTCTTTCACCGCCTTTCTTTGCAGCCTCGTCAGCCTTGTGATATGATTGAACCGGATAAAAAAAGGTAATGGAATCTGCATGGTTCACTTGAAAAAATATAAGGCATTAATCGCCTCTTCACTCTTTGTCATGGCGGCACTTTTCCCCGTCAGCTACACAGACGGGGCGTCTCAAGGCGTGCTTAAAAAAGGTGCTCTCCTCGTTGCAAGGCCGGAGCTTCCAAGCAGGTTTTTTAGCGAGACGGTCATAATTATAGTGATTCACGAAAAAAAAGGCACTCTCGGCCTTATCTTGAACAAGCCGACCGGCCATTCATCATCGGATATTCTAAACGCCCCGGAAGAGATGAAAAACCTTCATGAAGACCTCTTCCTCGGCGGTCCCCAAAACAGACATATAGCGACTTTGCTTATTGATACGGACAATCCTCCCAAAGGGGCAGATAATGTCTTTGGGGGTATCTATTTCAGTGGCAGCGTCGCCGCTGTTCTAAGCGGCGGAAAGAGTGAAGGGCACTACGAGATCCGTGCATATTCAGGGGTTTCAAGCTGGGCCAGGGGCCAGCTCGAGATGGAGGTTTTGAGGGGGGACTGGCTTATATTGGAGCCCGATTCAGAGGCTGTCTTCAGTAAAGAGCCGGAGAAGCTTTGGGAGAAGCTCCTTAAAAGCAATAAAAAGGGGAGCTCTTTTCTCCTTGAGGTCAACAACAGGAATTCTAAATAGTCGGTATTATATCCCTTTCGAGTATAAATAAAAAACCAGGCATTAGCTCTTTTCAGTGCTACTCTCTCTTTTGCGGCTAAAAAAGGTTCCGCCTTTTATCGTACTGCTTCTCCAGCCTGTCCAGCGCATGGTTCAGGAAGGCGATCTCTCTCTCTATCCCTTTGCAATAAGCTTTTTTAATACGGCATAGCCAAGCACGCCGGAAAGAAGGGAGGCTATGAGTATCCCCAGCTTTGCCATCTCAAGAAGGTCGCTCCCTTCAAAGGCGAGGGCGGCTATGAAGAGTGACATGGTAAAGCCGATGCCTGAAAGGATGCTTACGCCATAGATATGGCCCCACCTGACGCCTTTTGGTAGTGAGGCCAGCCCTGTCCTTACGGAGAGCCATGCGAAGGAGAATACTCCTATCTGCTTTCCCGCAACCAGGCCGAAAATGGTGCCGAGGAATACGGGGTCTGCAAGGACGACGGCAAGGCTTCCAAAATCAAGTCTCACGCCTGCATTGGAAAAGGCGAATATGGGCATAATCAGGTAGACGACCCAGGGGTGGATAGAGTGCTCGATATGCTCAAGTGGGGCCTCGGCATCGGAGCAGGCCTGTTCCAGAGACTGTATGACCGCCTGTTTATCGCACTCCTCAACTTCGCCGCAGCCTCTCAGGCTCTTCAACTGCTCTTCTATCTTATTTATGAATTCTGAATGCCTTATCGCCGTTGAAGCGGGTATGGTCATGGCCAGCAATATGCCAGCCACAGTTGAATGAATCCCAGATTTTAAAAGCGCAAGCCAGAGGAATATGCCTAGCAGCACATAGGGGAAGGTCTTCCTGACGCCCAGACGGTTCAGCATGAAGGAGGCCATTAAAAGGATGCCCGCTTTAATAAGCGCCGCTATTGACAACTGGTCCGTATAGAAGAGGGAAATTACAAGAATGCCACCAAGGTCGTCTACGATGGCGAGAGCCGTCAGGAATATCAATAACCCCGTTGGAACGCCTCTCCCCAGAAGGGCAAGGCATCCAAGGGCAAAGGCGATGTCCGTCGCCATGGGGATGGCCCAGCCCATAGCGCCGGGCTTGCCGAGGTTGAAGGAGATGTAGAAAAGGGCGGGGACGATCATCCCTCCCAGCGCCGCCGCAATGGGGAGAGCGGCCTGCCTGAGGGAGGATAATTCTCCAACAAGGACCTCCCTCTTTATTTCAAGACCGACAAGAAAGAAAAAGATAGCCATGAGGCCGTCGTTAATCCAGTGATGCAGGCTTTTTTCCAGGGAGAAGGGGCCTATGGATATTCCCATCGGTATCTCCCATAGGTGGTGGTAGGCGTCTCCTAGTGGAGAGTTCGCAATCACCATGGCCGCCGCCGCCGCTAAAATTAGAATGATGCCGCTATATGCTTCTCTATCGAAGAATCTGTCGAAAGGTTTGATGATAGAGTCAGAAATTAACTGCATCAACTCTTCCTGTTTCGATTTACGCATTTAATTAGTATCCCCTGTATTTCCGTCTAAGAATCAGCATTAACATATCTTATATCATATGGAGTTGAATTTACATGGTTTTGATGGTTAAAGCAAGAAATGGTTCAAATACTTGAAACTTCCAGCTCTCATCCTGTATCCTAAAGCCAGGCATGAAGAAAATATCTGACAATAATAAGAATAAATGGCTGCCTCTTCGATATCCCGCCGACGGGGGAGCTGAAGTGGACCAGATCAGGGCCCGTCAATTGCAGCTGAATACGGTTGAGTGGTGCAGGAAATATTTTTTAGAGGACCTTCCTCATCTGGAGAAAACGCTTGCAAAGCTCGACTCGGGCCTCTTTTCGGTGCTCGTCTACCCGGGGGCGACAAAAGAGAGTGCGCAGTTTCTCTCCGATTTCATGGCCTGGTGGTTTCTTCTCGATGATATGCTTGAGTGTAAACAGAATAAGGAAGTGCCCGAAAAAAAGCGGCGTGCCCTCTTTAGAAGCTATATAAGCTCTCTCCAGGGCAACGCTGTTGCCGGTGAAATTGAGGATTGTTTTGTTCTGGCCGCAAGAGAGCTGGGCCGCCGCCTGCCGCAATTTGCCTGTGCCGAGTTTGTTAAAAGATTCTGTGATTCGATGAAAAGCTGGCTCTTTAAGGGGATCGAAAAAGAGCTCGTCATATGCGGTGATCCGTCAAAAAGCGCTGTAGAGAGCTACTTTCAGATCCGGCCCTTCTCATCAGGCGTGCTTCCCACCCTCTATCTGGCAGAGCTGGCATCAGCCAAAATGCCCCTTGAAAAGATCCATAGTCAACAGGTAGGCGACTTTCTGAAAAAAGCGGGCCGGGTTATATACCTCGGCAACGATATCTTCTCTTATCATAAGGAGGCAAAGGGTGGATGCAATTTTAACCTGGCGGCGATACTGCAAAGAGAGCAATCCTTAAGCGAGACTGCGGCGATTTCAGAATGCGCCCGTTATCATAATGAAGCTGTTGCCGAATATATAGAGTTAAAGGGGGAGCTAAGGGAACCCCCTCTCGGCTTGTGGCTCCAAGGCATAGACAACGTACTGGCAGGACTCATAGAGTGGCAGAACTCGGCCTTAAGGTACGGGGCAGGAACCTGTTTCTGGCAATGGATATAGCTCTTAAGCCTTCAACCACCTTTATTGCTGACCCTGTTTAGACAATTCAGATCGGAACCTTTATTCCGCTACTTTCGGCAATTCATCGGAAAGAATCTCAAGGTTTGGAAGCATAACAATCTCTATGCGACGGTTGAGTTCCCTCCCTTCTTTCGTTTCGTTGTCGGCCCTTGGGCGAAACTCACCAAAGCCGGCGGCTGAAATATTTTCAGGCTTAACGCCCATTTCTATCAGCAGGTGGACCACTGAAAGTGCGCGTGAGGTTGACAGTTCCCAGTTGCTTGGAAAGCGTTTGCTTTGAATCGGCTCGTTGTCGGTATGCCCTTCAACCTGAAAACGCCTGTCTGAAAACTGGCTAAGTACGGCAGCGATAGGGGCCAGGGATTCCTTTCCCTTGGCATTTAAAAAAGACCTGCCGCTCTTGAAGAGGACGTTATTGGGGAGGTTGATAACGATCCGTCCTTGGTCTATGGTGACAGTTAACTGGCCGCCGTCGATCATGGACTTTAAACGCTCGATAAATTGCCCGTATATTTCATTACGGCGCGTGGTTTCAGCCTCGATATTTTTCAGTGTGGCTATTTGCGTCTGGGACCTTACAAGTCTTGCCTGAGTGGAGGCCGCCTCCAGCCTTGCCGCCTCTAATTCCTGCGCCGCCTTTTCTTTTTCTTCCAGATTACGTGCAATCTCTTCCCTTGCATCTGTAAGGGATTGCTGCGCTATATCCCGCTCTGAAACCGCCATTTCGTATGTGCCTGTAGATACGCAGGCCGATAAAAACACTAAAGGGATAATTGCGATGCTTAATATAGTAAATCTCATGATAGCTCCTTGCTTAATAAGTTGTCTTTTGAAGCCGCGTTTAAGCGCCTCAGTGATAAACCTCTCTTTGATTTGTAATGAATTTAGCAAAAAGAAGGGGCTATTGCAAACTTTATTCGATCGGGGAATTTCTCCATTCTCGTCAGGGTTGGAAAAGGCTTTGAAGGGGGAGGGGGCTTCCCTATTAAATTCCTTCTTGACAGGAATACTAAAATGACATGTTATCACCAAATGTTCCCCGCATAATTTAATTCAAAAGGTGTCATCAATGGAAGAAATTGAACCGTTTCATGAACTGCTTTCAAACGTTCGTAAAAGATATACCCAGCAGGAAATAGTAATTGGTGGCAGCTACCTTTTAAAATGACATTTCGTGGCAGATTGTCTATATTTATCGTATGGCAAGGATTGCAAGAGCAGTTACAGCGGGGTATCCTCATCATATTATCCGGCGTGGCAATTATCAACAGAATATCTTCAAGGATGAAGAAGATTTATGCCGACGTCCGCTATGTCGAAAACAATCCTCTTCGAGTGGCTATGGTGGCCGATGCCGAAGATTATCAATGATGCAGCGCTAAGGGACATATGGAAGATCATGGTGATTCCTTGCTTTCCTACGATAGTCCTTTGGATGCTGAGATAAAAGACTGGGCAGGGTA
>JAVVFD010000153.1:0-6200 GCA_032250935.1 bacterium | reverse complement strand
ATATCTTCTCGGCTCCCTTTAGCGTCCTTTCAACGGGAACGCTGAACCAGTCTTCAATACTATTTGAGATAAATGCGACGGAAAAAGAAAAAAGAAGGAGCGTTGGGATGAGCGAAAGGGAAACAAAAGCTGCAACAAGCTTTGTTTTCAGTTTTGCGCCAAGAATTCTGCTTTTCCTTTCAAAAAAAAGCTTAACCAGATTTCTAACAAGCAGATAAAGGATAAGCAGGAGGAGTATTACATTTACATTGATTATGACAAATATAAGGATGTTATTGGCAACTGGAAGCTGCCCACCCTGTTTGTATAAAAAATTCTCAAGGAAGGTAAGGGACGCCATTAAAAGGAGTATCCCCGACAGAATATAGAGGTCTCTTTTTTTTCTCTGGCTGTCTCTGGCCTCCTCTATCCTGATTTTTTTCTTGCCCAAAAGTTGCATCATGATTTAATCATGCAGTTATAAGCCTGTTTTTCCCTTCATGCTTGGCTTTATATAAGGCTTCGTCCATCTTCTTTACAAGAGGCGCCATCTCAGCTCCATCCAATGGATATGATGCAAGGCCGATGCTCACAGAGATAAACCCTAAAGGCTGTGATTCCTGATATGGAAAGTAATGCTTCCTTATGGATTCAAGTAACCTTTCCGCAATAACAGCGGCGCCTTTTTTAGTGGTTTCAGGCAAAATAACTACAAACTCTTCGCCTCCATACCTGCATGGGATGTCAATGCTCCGCACGGCCTTTTTCAAGAGCACTGAAAGCTCTTTTAACAGTTCGTCCCCTTCAGGATGGCCATTAGTATCGTTATAATGCTTAAAGTTATCTATATCCAGCATAAATATGGAAAGTTCCCGCTTATACCTTAACGCCTTGTCCAGCTCTGCCTTTAAGGTATCAACAAAGAAACTCTTGTTATAAAGGCCGGTCATTCCGTCGGTAATCGATTTTATTTTTGTCTCTTCAACAGATTTTGCATTTTCAAGCACCGTTGATAAATGCTCTGACATCCCTTCAAATAAATCCAGGTCGGCCTGATCAAATATATCCGGTTTATCCTTATAGGCGCATATAATCCCCACCGCATTACCTCCGCTGAAAAAAGGTACGGCAATAACGGCATTTATCTCCGGATCAAGAAGATCCTCAGAAGGGATAAAATCTCCGCTATGGACATTATTTACAAGCTGTCCCTTTCCACTTGATGCTACCTTACCGTAAAAACCCTCCCCCGGTTTTCGGACGAGCTGGCCCAGATCCTTTTCCTTAAAGCCGGTATGAGAGGCGGAATAAAATTCATCCTTCTTTTTATCACGCAGCATGATAATTAACCTGTCTATCTGTTCGCTCCTGCTCATATCCTTAACAAGTTCAAGAATCATCTGCTCCGTTTCAAAGCTGGTGTTCATCACCTTGCCGATGCTATATAGGGCGAAGACCTCAAGCAGTCTTTTATCCAATTCCTTCTTTGTAAGCTCCATTGATTCAGCCATATGATTGAAGCCATTTGACATTATGCCGATCTCATCGTTGCCGTCTACCGGTATCCTTACGGACATGTCTCCCTTAGACAGAGCTCCGCAGGCATCTACAAGAACATTTAATCTTCTTGTAATAATAAATCTGAGCAGAAACCATATAACCGTCAGGAAGATGAAAAACCTCAGTACCCAGAAACCTGCCATGACAAGGTTATTTTCACTGATTTTCCTGTTCACTGCCTCCAGGGAAAACTCAATATTTATTGCGCCAAGCACGTCGCCATCTTTGGCATACCTGTGACAGCCACTGCCCTTGGAGCAGGTTTTATTGGCTGTATATGGTATTAAAACCCGTGCATTGTTTCCGACGAAGCTGTAAATGCTAAGCCCTTTTTCCAGGACCTCTCTATCAAGGGCATCAAGCGGCAGTTCTCTGGGGTCGGTTTCAATAGGCCTGTTTGCCAACTCCAGTCTTTTAGCCAAGCCATCCAGCTCCTGTTGCAAAAAGGCAATCTCCTCCTTAACATTTTCCCTCTCAAGCTTATCTTCCGCCCTATCTGAAACTTTTAAAAGCTTTTCCATATCAGAATTTCGGCTCTTCATATTTTTTTCAAGACGAGGTATTACCTCTTTCTCATTTACTTCCTTAAATAAAAGGTTGGTTTTCTCCCCCCTGATAATCCGAACATCTTTTATATCGCTAAGCTCACTTGACATATTCTCAATAAGGGCAAAACGAAGGTCCATCTTCCCTTCCCTCATAAGGGTATTTAGAGAAAGCCTAAAGTTCTCGGCAAAAAGATAGGTCCATTGCTTCAGGGCCTCTTCATTTATTTCCCTTTCTTTTTTAGCGTTATAGCTTATGTCCAGAACAGTCAGGATAATAAGAATAATGCAGATCGCCCCAAAAAATTTTGTGCTTAGTTTCTTATCATTTAGCTTTTGTATTAACTTTGAACTCATAGTTAAGCTATCAATATAATTGTAAATAAATATGGAGAAAGCATTAATGGGGAACGTTTTTATACCGGGATGAACAGCATCAAAGGCAATGCAAAAAGATGCTTTTCAATTCAGTTACTTAAAGGAGCAGTCTATAACGGGCACCGTTAAGTGTCAAGAAAAAGCGATTGCAAAATCGCGTAGATAGACAAGGTTTGGCGCTTTAAAACGACCGGATAATTAATTTTCTTGTTAGATATTATTAAAGTATGCTATCCATAGAGTTTTACAGCATAAAAATACCACAAAGAAGGGAGGCTAAAAATGGCCCGGATAAAAATCACCGGAATACAGATGGAGTGCGCAGAGGACAAGAAAAAAAATCTGCAAAAAGCGGTTCAACTCGTAGAAGTAGCAGCAGAACGAGGCGCCAAGGCGATCTGTCTTCAGGAGCTTTTTAACACCATCTGGTTTCCTAAAGATGTAAATGCAAGCAACTTTAAACTTGCGGAAAAGGCCGATGGTGAAGCGGTTTCAACCATGCAGGAGCTTGCCAGACGAACCAACACTATTATCGTGGCTCCATTTTTTGAGGAAGATGGCGGTAAATATTTCAATAGCGCCGCCCTGATTGAGAATGACGGCGCCCTGCTTGGCATCTACAGGAAGGTGCATATCCCTGATCTTTCACTCTACAAAGAACAGTCCTACTTTTCAGGAGGAACTGAATTCCCCGTATTTGACACCAGCATCGGAAAAGTGGGGATACAGATATGCTGGGACAATTTCTATCCTGAGGGTGCCCGTATTTTAGCTCTAAAAGGCGCCCAGCTGGTCTTTTCTCCTGCCGCTGCAGCATTTGCATCACAGGAAAGATGGAGGACTGTTCTTTCGGCAAATGCGGCAACAAACGGTTTCTACCTTTTTAGAGCCAACCGCGTGGGAGACGAAGAAAAACACAATTTTTACGGCGAAAGCTTTTGTGTCGATCCTCATGGTCAACTGATAGGGGAGCCAAGCGGTCCAAACGAAGGACTCTTTGAAGTGGAGGTTGACTTAACCATGCCCGGCAGGGTGAGACAGGATTACCCCTATCTTAAGTACAGAAGGCCGGAACTTTACGGTGACATTATCAAGGAAAACTAGATACTCTGCCAGCAATAACCATCAGGGTCATAGCCTCTAATCCATGCTTGACACCTTTTATAAATATCAATTAATATCAGCCCTTAAAAAACAAATTTTTTATTACTGCCAATGAAACGATTTCTAGTTGTTGATGACGATAAAAGCATAAGGACTTTATATAAGCTCCTAATAGAACGCCGCTATGAATCTGCACATGTAGATTTTTGCCCTGATGGTAAAGAGGGGCTTGCCATGGCTAAAAAGGCCGATTTTGATATTATCGTATCGGATATAAATATGCCTGTTATGGATGGAATATCATTTCATGCTAATCTCAAGCAGCAAGACAGACTAAAGGCCCGAAAGGTCGTCATGGTATCAGCAAATGTCTACGGAGACCATTTGAGATATATTCAGGAAGAAGACCTTGATTATATAGAAAAACCTTTCAGGCCTAACCAGTTCTATGCATTTGTGGATTCAATACTTGATAAGGCAGAACCTGCAGTTGCCGTTGCTAGACAAAGAAAGCATGACAGGCTCGAGACCAGCTCAAGCTGCCTACTCGAAGCGGGCCTGCCGAATAGAGATGAAAAGATAGCCATAAATGCCGAGACAATTGATTATTCTGAAGGCGGAGTCGGCCTTATCTATAAAGGGGAAGAAATCCCAAGCGGCACAAAGGTCAATATTTTCATCGAAGCGCTCGATATATTCAACAGGCGCGCCAAAGTCGTCTGGACCTCTGTTTCGCAAGACCTGTCTTTCAGAGCCGGCCTTCAATGGCTCTAGTTTAAGCGCCCGCCTCTTGCTCCTTTCCAAAAGCAGCTCCCTGCATGTTGCTAATTATAAAGCCAAAGCCGATTTCAATTAAAGAGGGCTGAAGAAGAGCTAACACCTCTCTAATTTCCTTGAAAGAGTTTCTTTTATAATATAGAATCGCTCTTTTAAAAAAAGATGGCGAGCATGGAATAAAAAAAACGAGGTCATTTGAATGCATATTATATATAAAGGATTTATCGCCTTGATTTTGGCGGCCACATTTCTCACAAGTGGCTGCTCGGAGAAGACAGATAGCGGTCATGAAGGACATATGGCTGAAGGTCACGATCAGCATAAGTCGGAGGCAAAAGTCACGGGCAAAAAGACCGCCCAGATATTCGAGGGAGGCAGAATTGTAATGTTTGAAGAGACGCCTCCTTCAATCAACCTCCTGAACCAGGACGGGAAGAGGGTCACCAACGAAGACCTGAAGGGGAAGGTGACCTTAATCAATTTCATCTACACACGCTGCGATGAAAGCTGCCCCATAATGGTCCACAAGTTCATGGATATAGAAAAGGAGATGAAGGCAGAACTGACGGAAGGAAAGCTACAGCTTTTATCTATTACAATGGACCCGGAACATGACAGCCCTGAAATACTAAAAAAATATGCCGGTAAAATAGAGGCCGATACATCCTACTGGTCCTTCCTGACGGAGAAAAAAGATATTGTAGATAAGGTTCTTAAAGGCTTTAACTTCTTCTACCAGAAGAACGAGGACGGCACCTTCGGCCACGGCAACACCATAGTGATGATCGACAGGAATGGAGTGTGGAAATACAACTTCAACGTACTGACAGTGCCTGTAGATATCCTTCTGGAGCGCCTTAAGAAAGAATTCTAGTTAGTGTCCATCCGGAAACCCCGGATTTCAGAAACGGATTCACACTTCAAGATGACAAAGCATGTAAGCAGATGTCTTTTCAGTTATAGATTTGGCAAAAAGGCGCTTTCATGTTCTTTCGCCTCTTACACGCCCCGCCGGGGCGTCCCTACTCTGGTTCCCATGCTCCTGCGTGGGAACCTTGTCGCGGTGTGCCCGCTGAGTGAGGGATATGCATTCCCACGCGGGAGCGTGGGAACGAGATACAACAAAGGAATTCTAGCTAATAAGTATCCCCCAGCTACGCCACGGGGCTTTATGATTGCTGCCCCCTCAAAGGGGGCTATTCGCAATCGAAGAAAAAGCTTTCTTCATCCGTCATACCGGACTTGATCCGGTATCCAGAGATTAAACTTGCTGGATTCCAGCTCGCGCTTCGCTTGCCCGGAATGACATTCTTTAAAATCATGCACCCGGAATTGTCGAAACACGAGAGTCCCCCAGCAAAAATGCTGCCGCCCAATTGTAGCCTTATAATTTCAACCAAGTGGGGGATTCAGGGAACTTAACTTAGTTAATTTAGAGTGTATTTAGGGACAACAATCCCCATATTAACTAATATTTTTTACTCTTTATCCAAAGAGTTTGGAAGATAAATCTTTATACCGCTTCTGTTTTTTTGATTGTTTCCCAATATTCTCTATCTTCTTCTGTTTTTAGTTGTGATTCAACTTCCCGCCTTTTGCAGGATCATCCATTGTTTCATCAAAGTGATGCGAGGTAATTGTACATCCGCTTAAGAGCGATATTAAAAGACCCATGACAGCGAACATTTCTTTGGATATTAAGCCTGCTATTATTCTCATGATATTCTGGCTAACGCGAACCAACTGCGTGAAGATGTTTGTTTTTCTTGTTTTTTTATTATTGCGTAATCTCCTGAAAGTTTCCAGTAAATCTCCTCGGTTGTTTCCAGCTAATCTCTTTTATCGTTTCCAGTAAAT
>JAVVFD010000152.1:0-6238 GCA_032250935.1 bacterium | reverse complement strand
TACCGCTGCCGGTGGCAGGTGGAGCTGTTCTTCAAGAGGATCAAACAGAACCTGAGAATCAAAAGCTTCTATGGCACCAGCGAGAACGCCGTAAAGACCCAGATATGGATTGCTATCTCCGTTTATCTCATGGTCGCCATTATGAAGAAACGCCTCAAACTGGAGGCAAGTCTCTTGCACAATTTTACAGATTCTGAGTGTTACAAGTTTTGAAAGAACGCCGCTTTTACAGGTACTTACGAACTCAGACTGCAAAACAGATGCTTGCGAGCCTGATAACCAGTTGATTTTGTTCAATTAAACGTTGGGACACTAATGATTTCCTGTCAAGGTTTAATATTTCTATTTACATCCTGCCAAAAAGAAGATTTGGCGCAAAACCTGACCGGCCTAAATGAGATGACAAGCGGCCTTCCTGACTTTATCAAACTCCCTTAAAACAGGCTCTTCAACCCGGCAGATCTCTATAGCTACGGGACACCTTGTATGAAAGGAACATCCCTTTGGCGGAGAAAGCGGGCTTGGAATATCTCCTTCAAGCCTGATGCGATCTTTTTTTGCATGCAGGCCCGGGTCTGGAACGGCCGAAAGGAGACTCTTTGTATATGGATGCAGGGGGGCGGCGTATAAAACCTCGCTTGCGGCGATCTCAACTATCTTGCCTAGATACATAACGGCAACGCGGTCGCTTATGTACTCCACCACCCTCAGGTCATGGGCAATAAAGAGATAGGTGAGATTATGGCGCGATTGAAGGTCTTTGAGGAGATTTATGATCTGGGCCTGTATGGATACGTCGAGGGCCGATACAGGCTCGTCGGCCACGATGAACTCCGGCTCCACAGCAAGGGCCCTCGCTATCCCGATCCTTTGTCTTTGACCGCCGCTGAATTCATGGGGAAAGCGGCCCAATGCCTCCCTGCCTATCCCTACAGAATCGAGAAGGTCTACGATGGCCTCCTTTCGCCTCCCCCTTGCAAGACCGTGAATATCCAGCGGTTCCCCTACAATATCCTCTACCCTCATCCTTGGATTCAGAGAAGAAAAGGGATCCTGGAAGACCATCTGCATCTCTTTGCGTCTCTCCCTTAGCTCCCTGCCGTCTATAGAAAGCAGGTCTTCCCCCTTAAAGTTTATGCTTCCTTCAGTCGGCTCTATGAGCCTCAATATGGTCTTGCCAAGGGTGGACTTGCCGCAGCCCGACTCGCCCACCAGGCCAAGTGTTTCGCCCTTTCTAACTGTCAGATAGACGCCGTCAACGGCACGCACAACTCCCGCGCTTCGTCCTCCAAAACTTTTCTTTAGGGTAAAATGGGTCTTGAGATTTTCAATTTTGAGAAGCTCTTCCACAGAATAGGCGGCCAGATATGAGGATTAAATATTTTTAGAAATTTTGCTTGCCAGTTCAGCGCCGTTTTTAACGCAGTCCGCTACCGATACACCCTTCAGGTAGTTGCCAAGAAGGTGCAGTCCCTTGAATTCCTCAAGCGCCGCTTCCAGCTTTTCCAGCCTTTTGCCATGACCCATATTATATTGAGGAATGGCCATATTATGCCTAAAGAGCCTTACGAAAGAGGGCTTTCCCTTTATACCCACATATCCATTGAGATCATTAACCACATCGGCAAGTATCTCATCATCAGACCTGTCCATCATATCCCTGTTTCTTGCCCCGCCCGTAAAGCAGGTAAGAGACACCATCCCTTCAGGCGCCCTTCCGGGAAAGAGCGAAGAGCTCCAAAGCGAGCCGAGGAGCTTTTTCTTCTCCTTTCCTGCAATGAGGCAGCCAAAGCCATCCAGTGGGTGGGAGACATCCTCTCGCTTAAAGCCCAAATAGACTATTGCAATAGGGGCATATTCGATAGCGGCCAGAAGCTCGGAGGCGCTGGAGGAAAGATCACGGATCATATCTGCAATCACATAGGAAGGTGAGGTAATAATCACTTCATCTACATCCACCGTATCAGAGCCTGCCAATTCAATCAGGTAGCCTTCGCCTTCCTTGCTTATTTTTTTTACATCAGAGCCGCCCTTAAAGCGGTCTCCAAGAGAGGTTGCAATAGCCTCAGACAGCGCAGACATTCCGCCCTTAAATGAGAATATCCCTTTTTTTCGGTCTGATTTATTTTTCTTACTAAATGCTTTTTTAAGGGCTCCAATAATGAGGCTGCCATGCTCCCTTTCAAGATCGGCCATCTTAGGGAAGGTGGATTTCAGCTCCAACCTTGAAGGATCTCCGGCATATACGCCCGACACAAAGGGATCAAGCGCATAATCGAGCATTTCCCGCCCTATCCTCCTGGAAACAAAATCGGCAACGCTTTCATTTCCACCCTTATTTAAGCCCACAAAAGGTTCCTTAAAGAGACGAAGTTTTCCCCAAATGCTCCATAGACCTGTCCTTAAAAAATCAATCGGCCCTATAGGCAGCGCCACGAGACGCCCGCCTCTTCCTACATATCTCTTCTTTGAATACTCGCTCCCGAATATCCTCTCATCCTCAAGACCCAGCTCTTTGCAGAGCGAATCGATCTCATCGTTAGAATTCATCGTAGAGTTGGGACCATACTCAAAGAGATATCCACCCTCTTTCCCCGTGCGAATAGCGCCGCCTGCACGTTCGTTCTTCTCAAAGAGAACAACGTCCACACCATCTTTCATAAGCCGGTATGCGGCGGAAAGACCCGAGATCCCCCCTCCGATAACTGCAACTTTTTTTGACATATTAAAACCTCTGTAGTCTTATTTTGTAAGCGCTTGACTCTACCACATCCGGCTATTAACGGCAATAGGGCAGGCAGTGGGGACGATGCAATTATGGCCCGCCGGGAAATTGCAGGGGAGAGAAACCTTATTAACTTATAAGGGGCGGTGCAGTTTAATCTTGTGAGTATCTGCTGCGGCCTTGCGTTCGGGCAGGCTCCATTTTAGTTTTTTAATAACCTTTTCAGCCGTGGCACGATAGGCGGTCAGTTTCCCTCCGTATATGGAGAGAAGAGATGGCGCAGAATCATCATCGCACATCAGTATAGTCTCCCTCGGGCGCGAGAATGCCCTCCCTTCCGCCTGAGGCAGCACCCTTAGACCTGCAAATGAATCTACCACATCGGCAGCTGTCGTCCCTTCAAAGCTCGGGAAATAGTGTGTAAGTGTGGCCAGCAGATAGTCTACCTCCTCACTGGTGGGGTTTGTAAGCTCGGGGTCGCCATGGAACTCTTTTTCAGTGGTCCCGACAAGCATCTTGTCGTACCAGGGCATGACGAATACGGCGCGCCTGTCTTCTGGCGCCTCGATGTAGTAGATCCCTTTCTCCACCTTATTATCAAGTACGATGTGCGAACCCTGCACGAGATCGACGGGCCTCGGTCTATGCGCCCCTTCTATCCTTTCAAGGATAAGGTTTATCCAGGGTCCGGAGGCGTTTACCAGCACGCCTGCCTGCAGATCTTTCTCCTCGCCCTTATGCACGATATTCAGCCGCCAACCTTTCCCATCTCTTGAAGCACCCGAAAGTTCGGTATGCTCCATTAGCTCTGCTCCAAGCTCCCTGGCCGAGTCCATAACGGCACGGGTCAGCAAGATGTCGTCTGTTTGCGCGTCAAAATACCGGAAGACCTTCTGGAGGCCCTCCATCTTTATGCCGTCAAGTGAACCCCACTCTCTGCGCGGCACCACATGGAACCGGGCCGACTTGTGAAAGCCGGTGAGAGCGCCGTATATAGTCAGTCCTGCGCGCAGTTCAAGGGGCCTTCTTGATGTCTCTTTATATGCCGGAATATGGAACGGAACAAGCTTTACAAGGTCTGGCGCGTTCTTTACCAGCAGTTGCCGCTCATAGAGGCACTCGCGCACCAGGTTGACATGCCCCCCTTCAAGGTAGCGGAGTCCTCCGTGAATCAGCTTGCTCGACCTGCTCGATGTTCCGTGGGCAAGCTCAGCCTTCTCAATAAGGACAACAGAGTATCCCGCCGCAGCTGCAGCCTGGGCCACTCCAACACCGTGTATCCCCCCTCCTATTATGGCTACATCGTATTTCATAGTTCCCCTCCCTCATTCAGGGCGACAATCATCTCGCCTATATTCATCGTCTCTATATATTCTACCCCTTTATTGAACCATTCAAGCGCCAGGGCCGGGTCTGTTATTTCATAGAGAAACCAGCTCCACTGTCCCTTCCAGAGTCTGCCCTCAACCTTTGTATGGTTGCAGATAAGGATGTCAGGTTTCAGCTCCTCGGCTGCGAGCCTCGACTCTTCATCGAACGTTGTCAGCACCCATCCGATCTCCTGCTTCCCCATCCCGCGCGACTGGATGAGCGCCTCTTTGGCAAATGAGATGATAATCACCTGTTCCAGAACTGGGACCAGGGTCTCCAGCACCTTTTCAACAAAGATCTCCACCCCGAAATAGTTTATGCTCTCCTCTTTCAGTTCCACAAAAGCGGTAACATCCGGGTGGGCCTTAAGCAGCGTGACCAGCTCCCCCAGCCCGGGCAGAGGCTCGTTTTTGAAGCCATCGCCCAGCCGCCCCGTCTCTCCGGCACTAATGGATGAAAGACAGTCCCAGTTTTTGTCCATAACCAGCCCCGCCGCATCGGTCGTCCGGTCCAGTGTCTCATCGTGCAGGATCACAGGGACAAGGTCTCCAGTCATCTGCACATCAAGTTCTATGAAACGGGCGCCGCAATCGATGGCCTTACTAAACGCAAGGATGGTGTTTTCAGGATAGCGGATACTGTATCCGCGATGTGCTACAAAGTGAGGTTTTGTCATAACTCTTGAAGTCTATCATTTTCCAAAGGCAAGTCAAAGTCCGGGGGAGGGTGAATTAAATATTGTGTCCCCATAATCTCACGGAATCCCGGCAGCTTGAGCCGACTTCCTACAATGCCGTTAATAACCTTATAAATGCCTCAACAGACTCGCAGGAAGCCGATTCCTCCATCGTGTGATAACCGGTGGTAGGTATCTGTATGGTAGTGCCGTCAACCAATCCATTTGAAGATGCTATTATCCTGCCCATTTCCGTGCTGCCTAACGATCTGGAAATTCCGCCCGAACTTATCAGGCTTGCATTTTCCTCTTCCACATACCTGTCTTTATAGGCAAAGCTGATATTATTTTCCAGGCATAAACTCTCAAGGTGCGCAGAGGCTTCACTGTTAAAAGGGGCGTTGGCATCCTTTTCTCTTAAGATGATCTGCTGCCTGCTAGCCGCCTCAATGTTTGGAAAAGGGCTTGTGTCAACAACAAAGAGCCGGTTAGTCGAGCCGCCAAATCTCCGAAACCACTCCAGTAAATATCGCCAGCTTTTCCCCGCCTCTTCCTGGGCTGTGAAAAAGGCTGTCCCCTTAAAGCCGAGACTGAATAAATACACAAGAACCGCAACGGTCAATACGTTGTCTAGTTGACCTTCAAGGCGGCCATGTTTTATTTTGAGCTTATCGCTGAACGCTATGGGAGTTCCCGCAACAACATCGTCAAACCCTTCGAGCTCGAAAATCAGGTTGTTTCTAAACTCACAGACATATGATTTTTTAATAACGCCCTTTCCCCTGTACACACCGGACCATGGTTCGTAGGCAAAAACCTTTTCAGACCTGAAACGCTCCGTGACCTTTGTCATTAACTCTTCAGAAACAGAATTATTTAAAAGATCGGTCCTGTTGGCTGCGATAAAGGCGGCATATTGAAATTCATTCGGCCCGGTACAAATAAGACCGTGACGATCAATGTGGGCGGAGAACATTTTACTGAGCGGTTCGCTCCCATGGGCAACCAAAAGCCCCTCATACCATGTAACATGCGCCCCCCGTTCTTCAAGTTCACGCTGCAGCACCCTGAAAAACGAATGTTCGGCACCAACGACACTGGGGTGCCTTATAATTGCCTTTAGCAGATCTATGAATTCATTACTTAGTGTCCATCCGGAAACCCCGGATTTCAGAAACGGATTCATATTTACAGCTTACAAAGCATGTCAGCACATGCCTTTTCAGTCATCATTTTGGTCAAGTGTCGCTTTTCATGCCACTTGAGCCGGATTTTGGGCAATACGGGACATTCGCCTCCAATCGTTCTTTTAAAAACAGCTTTAAGGTGCCTGCTTCAGGCAGTCTTCATCGTCAGCCTGGCCATGACCAGCAGATTGTAGGAGAAGACTGAACTCCACACATACTGCTTGAAACCGTCCCAGCCGGTCCAGTTACAACGGCTTAATCCGTAAGCCCGCTTTAACG
>JAVVFD010000151.1:0-6269 GCA_032250935.1 bacterium | reverse complement strand
TTTACTGGAAACTTTGGAGGAGACTAACTGGAAACACTTCAGGAGATTTGGTGGAAACGATGGAGGAGATTATGCAAACTCTTGCTTCATAAAGTCTATTAGATCTTTGTCACCTGTTGTTATTTCATAATCATTCGATAGGACACATGCAGCAACAAGTTGGTCAATCCAACTTAAACCAAAAAATCTTTGGGTTTTCTCATTCTTGGTGCCAACCTCAAGCAGCTTTCTTATCGATATTGCATATATGTTAAATTTGTCATCTTTGCTATATAGAGCACTTATCACTTTTACTTTTGACTTATATTCAGTTCTCCAAGGGTATTTGGTCTTGAATTTTTGATTTTGGAAAAGCTCTTTTCTTACTTCTGGGATGGTCGCACATTCAAATTTTTCATCAATGAACATTTCGGGGGCAATCCGTAAAAGCATTAAAACACTACAAGTATCACATATTATATACATTGGAGAAAGATCAGCTATTTAATTAATTTTGCAAGTTCTTGTTTTACTAACTTTGCATCTAACACGCTGTCAAGATCAAGCAAATCCGCCAGTCTTCTATACGATATGCTTTCTAGTTGAAGAAGGATTTTATTAACAAAATTAGGACTTAATGTATATAAAATATTTATATATTCACAGGGATCTTCTTTTGCAAATAGAACCTCTCCAATTGTGTGAAATTTCTTTTTTAAATTTGTATCTGCGCCACCAACGTTTAGAGTAAAATCAGTATCCAGTTCTTTTATGCGAGATGATATACCATATAATGAATGCCCATATTTTTGGCCAAAAGCTTTTAAGTTATTAATCTGATGTCCTACAGGCGAGTCTTTAATAGTTGTGTAGACAAATCTTACATACTCATCAGTAAATTGTACATTATTAGCAACTTGATCACAAAAATCTTCTTCTTCTTTATCATATTCGTCAGCAACTTCAATCTCATCCCTAATAGCATGAACAGATTCATGTAAAAGCTGAAAGATTAAATCAATAACATTTGTGGAGTTATTTACAAAAACGACTCTATGATTATGAATTCTTGTATAGAATGCATAACTCTTTATCGTTTCCGGAAAGTTTTTAAAAATGACATTAATTCCTAACCCTTCGACAAGCTTAAATGCGTCTGTATAATTAATAGGGTCCGTATCCTCTAGTCCAGATAAATTCCTCAAATATTTTGCAATTTTAATAATATTATCATTGGTCCTCTCCGTAACTCTTGCGACAGGCACGATGTCTGGTTCTGAACTACTTCTAAAAAAAAGGCTATATTCCTTGGCCATTTCAAAAGCTTTGTTTTGCACATCTAAGGTGATTTTAGCTTTGCGCCTTGCCCGATGAGCAGGTACAAATATTGATTTATCAACAATATCTTCAAAAAAGTAATTAGGTGAAGTTTTTAATATTTGACAAAGGCTGACTAAGTGATTCCCTTTTGGAATTTGGCCTTTTGTCCAATCACTAACTGTTTGACGAGAAACGCCTATTGCCTCTGCTAATCTTGAGATAGCCATGCTTTGTTCTTTTGCCTTGCTCTTAATTTTTGTACCATTCCAATTCATTTTGGACTCCAACAAATAACTATAAAATATAATAATGTAAACTAAAGTTTACATTATTATGACACATACGAGCCATAGTGTCAAATCTGTAAAGAAATCTTTTAGGCGATTGAATATATAGCTTGTTGTTTTTAGTTATTGCAATTGAAATCAACCAATTCATAAGAAAATAGTTTTCAATTCTTTCAGGAAGGAGTCATTGAAAATCAGATAGAATGGTGAAGTTTTGCCAATGAAAGAAATACTGGTTATCGCTTCCACAAGCCCCCAGAATTTGATGGGCTAAAAAATCACGATTACTGATTTGAAAGTTTGGAGTAAACTCTGCTAATCAGCCGCATAGTTTTTTGTGTCGGTTGAATTAGTGTTAGTCGTCTCCTTTTCAATACATGCATTAAGAAAAAGTCGACCAAAAGGAATTAATTCTATGATCTCATATTCTGTGTTAGAAACTGACGCATCAAAGATACCATATCGATCAACATATTCCGGTTTATACTTTGTATCATTCCCTATGACCTGATGTAAAATGCGCAGGCGAATAAGATTATCCATATAGGCATCTGATCTGTCCAGATGAGCTACACCGGCTTTTTCACACCATTTTTCAAATTTGAAACTAACAGCTTCTTTTGCACAACCTTCAGAAATTGAATTTTCACTTAATGAAGGCAAATCCTCGTCAATCTGAGCTATATATCTAAGGATATTTGCTTCATCCGGCGTCAGTTGCTGAATGATTGAGACAAATGATGGATGAGCGGCGCTTTCGCTTGGATCCATTGCGGAGGATAGCAATGAAGCATACAACTCTTTGAGTTCAGGTTCATCCTTGGCAAAGAGCAATTGAAAAACCAACGGGCCAGCTATCGATAGAGGTGGTTTCTCAATTTTTGTTGTCTTTCTATCAACTAGGATGCGAGTAACTCGTATAGAAAGCCACTCCTTTATTTATTCGTACCCCCATACCCCGGCTTCCAACGGAGCAAGGGATATTTCACCGTTTTCGCTATTGTGGCAAGTCCATCCCCAACCTGTTGAGCAGCAGGTTGCAACATATCTCGATAGACTTAGGGAATCAGTTCATCGAGTCCAAGAGCTTTTGCCGCATCAATTATTTGTTTGTCTTCTTCAAGCATTAGTTTCTCAGCACTACGGTAACGCTCACTGGCAAATTAGGAGCGTAGCCAATAATTTATCCTTTTACTTTATGTGCGTGTCTTATACATGTTGGAATTGATATCTTCCTCAAAATTAACGGTCCAATGAGTACCGTAACCATTTTGATAATTTTTTTCAATGGCAGAGGGTTTATATTTTATAGTAATAGTGCCAGTATAAGGGACTATCGAACGATCTTTGTAAACAGTTGTATCTTTTTCTGATACTTCGAAGTTTTTTTCGCTCAGATTATTTCTTTTTATAATAGATTAAAACTCTTCCTTTTCATCTTTATCCATAGCAAATTTCCTTTTAGAATATAAATAAAACTAACGATTATCAGTAGTTTGTAAAGAACCCCTATTTTACAGATAGCCTCACATAGAATGCCATCCTTACTAAATACAAGCATACTTCAATCAGGATTACAACTTTCTGGTTGAAATCTACTATAGTTCAAAGGAAGTATTGAAAATATGAGCCGTTTACTCTTTTTGGTGTTTTTGAAAAGAGCTATCCCCTGACAGCAAGATAGGCAAGATAGGCAGCGTATGATGCAACGAGGAATCCACCTTCCCAGCGCTCCAGCGTCTTTTTGTGCCTGCCTGAAAACATGAAAGCAAAGACAAGCATTGTTGATGCTATAACGAGAAGCATGTCGTAGTTCATGAATGCGGGATAGGGCATGGAAATTATGGCGGAGCTTGTACCGAGGACAAAAAGGATATTAAAGATATTCGATCCTATGACGTTTCCTATTACGAGATCGGGCTTGCCCCTGCGGGCAGCCATTACCGAGGCGAAGAGTTCCGGCAGGGATGTGCCTATCGCCACTACAGTCAGCCCTATCATCGCTTCACTTACACCGAGGCCGGAGGCTATATCCACCGCTCCTGTAACTACGAGTTTTCCTCCCAGAACCAGGCCTGCAAGGCCGAGCACTACGAAGAGAGATGACTTTTTGATCCCGAAATCGGGGGTTTCATCCGTTTCCATGCCGCTTCTCGACTTGGAGATGGTAAAGACATAATACATGAATAGACCGAAGAGGACGATCAGAACCAGGCCATCTCCCCTGGAGAGCATGTTTGCCGAAGCGCTGTCGAAGAGAGCGTCATTCAGGAGCAGAATGAGAACAATCCCTATGAATATGGAGTAGGGGATCTCTTTCCAGACCGTACTGCTCTGAACGGCTATGGGCGCCACAATCCCAGAAACACCCAGGATGAGGAGGGTATTGCATATATTGGAGCCGAAGACGTTACCAAGGGCGATGCCGCTGTTTCCTGCTGCAGCGGCAAAGATGTTTACCAGGAGCTCAGGCGCCGAGGTGCCGAGAGATATGATCGTAAGCCCTATGACCAGTTCGGAGACGTTAAAGTGCTTGGCGATGGATGATGCGCCGCCAACAAGAAGGTCTCCCCCCTTTACCAGTACAATAAAACCTGTTGCCAGCAGAACGAGCGATATGAGCATCAGTGTTCCTGTTTGTGGGAGAAGTAGAGCGACAGCGCAATCATTAAAATGCCGGCTGCGAGATAGAGTATATTCAGCGGCTCGTGGTAATTAATTCGGATAACATTTTTGAAGAAGGTGACTATAAGGATCATCAGGATCACCTTGGCAAGCCTGTTTTTCAGATCGTCCAGGTTTTTAATGAGCAGAATCTCGCTCCCCTCCTCAGCCTGGTCTATCTTGCTTATGAACAGTTCATAAAGCCCGAGGGAGAAGATGATAAGGACCGTACCGAGGAGGAAGTCATCTATGGCGCTTATTATCTGCCCTACCATATCGGCGTGGAAGACGGATTTCACCTCCTTGGTAATCGCACCGGAGAAAAAATCGCCAAGGTATGCGACTGAATTCATGAGCAGGTAGCCCACGTTGCAAAAGGCCATCACAAAAAGGAGCACAGCCGTAATGAGGCTTGCAATTACCGCCAAAAGCACGAGATAGCGGCTGTTCCAGAGTATGGATTCGAAGAGTTTTTCCACTTTACATCAGCCCTTTATGATGCCCATCTCTTTCATCACCGAGCCGAGCTTTGCCCTGTCCTCTGCGGAAAGGCGGGTAAGGGGAAGCCTCAGCTCTTCCGTCATAAGGCCCATCATATGAACGGCCTCCTTGACGGGGATGGGGTTGGTCTCGCAAAACATCACTTTAGCAAGGGGCAGCAATTTATAATGAAGCGCTTTTGCCTTGTCTCTATCCCCTTCAGACCATGCCCTGCATAGTGCGGCCATATCAGAAGGGACGACGTTGGAAACGACGGAGATGACTCCGCTGCCACCGATAGCCAGAAAGGGAAGGAGCGTTGCGTCATCTCCTGAGAGGAGGGCAAAGTCGTCATTGCATAGAGCCCTTACCCAGCTTCCCTGCTCCATATCGGCGGTAGCCTCTTTAAGGCCGACTATGTTCTCTATTTCAGAGAGTCTTGCCACCGTTTCCGGCAGCATATTAACGGCCGTTCTTCCCGGCACGTTATAAAGGATGATAGGGATGTCTACAGCCTCGGCAACGGCCTTGTAGTGGAGATAGAGCCCTTCCTGCGCAGGCTTGTTGTAGTAAGGGGTAATGAGAAGCGCCCCGGCGGCGCCCGCCTCTTTTGCATGCCTTGTGAGGGTTATGGTCTCATCGGTAGAGTTCGAGCCCGTTCCGGCTATTACCGGCACCCTGCCGCCGCCCGCGTCTATGGTGATCTCGATTACCCTTTTATGCTCCTCATAGTTAAGGGTTGCAGACTCTCCCGTCGTACCACAGGGAACCAGCCCGTCTATACCCTCTAAGATCTGAAACTCCACAATATCCCTGAGGGCCTTTTCGTCTACAGCGTTGTCCCTGAAGGGGGTAACAAGTGCCGTATAAGCACCTTTAAACATCTTTAACTCCTTGTTTTATCCTTTAGCTTGCAAGCCCCGTCTTGACCAGATTGACGAGGGTATCGCAGCAGCCATCCACTTCCATCTCAAGATTTTCGAAATCAGGGCCACGACAGATAAACCTGGGCGTCTGATCATGGTGAGGGCAGCGGAGTCCGCCTACCTTTCCTGCAACCGACTCGACTATCTTCTCTAAAGTTTTTCTCATCTCGCCATCATCAATCTTGCGGGGGTCTATTTCCTCTCCGTTTATTTCAAATGCAAAACCAACTGCAAGTTCGTCCATTAAATTCTCCTGATTTTTAAACGATTTATGGCGCCATTATAACTATATTTTGACTTTTTTATCAAGTCCCATGGCTGCGTACCCTTCCTTGCCCCTCACAAATAGAATTTATCAGAAAGATTTCCATTAGCAACGACGCAAATAAGCATCGTAAATTCAAAAATGGAATTCAGGGTATCTCTAAAAATATTTCATGCGCGACTTGATCGGCAACCAGATGCTTGATATAACTGGATTCCCGTTTTCACGGGAATGACAAAAATTGAATTATTAGAGGGTCCCTTTATTATAACTCAAGTTTCGCACCCCACCTGCTCATCTAATTTGAGCAGTGAGGATAGGAAACACTTTATAGAATCAAGCAATTTC
>JAVVFD010000150.1:0-6488 GCA_032250935.1 bacterium | reverse complement strand
ATACCAGTTGTCGACCTTCGTCTCAAGTTCGGCATGAAGGAGGGGGGTGACGATAAAAGGACCTGCATCATAGTAGTCGATGTGGGGGGAGTAATGATGGGGATAGTCGTAGATACGGTCTCCGAGGTTATGGACATAAGTTCTTCCGACATAGAGGCGACGCCCTCTTTCGGTACGGAGCTTAATACCGATTATATCCTCGGCATGGGCAAGGTGGCAGGCAAGGTAAAGATTCTCCTTGATATAGACAAGGTGCTTACCTCGGAAGAGCTGGTGATTATGAGTGAGATGCAGAAGAAAGAGGCTGCCACGGAAGAAGCGACTAACTAATATAATTTATATTTAAGTTTTTTAAGGAGGTAGCAATTATGTTCGCAAATATGGGTTTGGGTAAAAAATTGATATCGGGCTTTATCGGCGTCGCCTTGGTGGTCCTCGTAGTCGGAGTTGTGGGTTACCGCTCTGCTACGATCATGGAGAGTGAGACGGCAACCATTATAGAGACGATGCCATTGGCAGACTCCGCCATGGAGATGAGATTCGCCGTCGCAATGGATCAGTTAATGATAATGGAGATGATTGAAAAAGATGAAGTGAAGGGACTTGAAGAGGTGTGGAAGGAGCATGAAGGGTATGTTGGGAATTTCGACACCTATGCCGACGGCATACTTAGCGGCGGCAAGACCGAGATGGGTATGATCTACGCGGCAAAGGACGAAAAACTGAGGCAACTCGTAAAAGATTCCGACCAGTTCCACAACGAAAACTTTCAGCCCCTCATGAGGAAGGTCCTGGATCTCAAGAAGGAGGAGATTGCTTTACTGGCAGAGTCCGAAACGGTGATGAGAAAGCTGGAAAAGGCATACGATGAGGTGATTGCCTCTGCCGAAAACCTGGAGGGGCGCGTCAAGGACAGGATTAGAGCACTCGCTGCACAGGGTGTTTCCGCCGAAAAAATAATAAGAAAAGAAAACACCTGGGCAGACATGGCGATGGAGATAAAGGTCACCCTTGCTGAGGCAAGGATTGCCATAGAGGAGTCGGCGCAGGCCCTTGAAGCCGGGGGGCATGAGGAACTCGCGAAGGAATTCAATGATGGAATGGATGAGTTTGACGGGTGGATATCGGCCCTCTTGAAGGGGGGGAGCACAGAAGAAGGGATGATAGAGGCCGTAGACGTTGCAGATATCAGGACTTTAGTCTCCGATATTGATAAGACTTATGATCAGGCTTTCAACCCTTCCGGGCAGCGCTTTTGGGCAATAACTAAGAAACTTGCTGAAGTAAGGGCAGAGATTGAAGAGGTAGACGGGACGGTCGATGAAGTGGGAACAAAGATGGGCGTCATTCTCGAAGGCGTTGAAGAGAGGGCTAAGGCGACCGTCGATGCGGCAGCTAAATCGTCTGAAGCTGTTGCCGAGTCTTCGATCACACAGATATTTACCGGCGTCGTTATCGGCTTCATCATCGCCATAGCTCTCGGTGTGCTTATCACCCGCAGCATTACAAGGCCTATAAACGCGGTTATAGATGGTGTGGGCGAAGGGGCGGAGCAGGTCGCATCGGCATCTGCCGAGATTTCCTCTTCCAGCCAGTCCCTCGCCGAAGGGGCGACGGAGCAGGCGGCCTCTCTCGAAGAGACCTCATCTTCACTCGAAGAGATGTCCTCAACGGTGCAGCAGAACGCCGACAACGCCAGCCAGGCGCAGCAGCTTGCAACGGTGGCTAAGGATACTGCCACCAAGGGAGCGGCATCGGTAAGTGAAATGATTTCGGCAGTAAACGAGATAAATGCAAGCAGCATAGAGGTATCCAAGATCATCAAGGTGATCGACGAGATCGCCTTCCAGACCAATCTTCTCGCCCTTAACGCAGCGGTAGAGGCGGCCAGGGCTGGCGAGCACGGCAAGGGCTTTGCCGTTGTGGCAGAAGAGGTCAGGAACCTCGCCGGAAGAAGCGCCGAGGCGGCCAAGACGACGGCAGGCCTTATCGAAGAGAGTACAGGAAAGGCAAAGCTGGGCAGCGAGCTTGCAGCCCAGTCGGGCGAGGTCTTGAATGAAATCGTGACCAATTCAACCAAGGCGGCAGACCTCATTTCCGAGATAGCTGCTGCATCGAGGGAGCAGGCCGAAGGCATCAACCAGGTGACCAAGGCGGTGACCCAGATGGACCAGGTTACGCAGCAGAACTCCGCCTTTTCCGAAGAAACGGCATCTGCAAGCGAAGAGCTCTCGTCACAGGCTGAGAGCTTGAAGGACCTCGTAGACAGGCTGAGCGAAATCATCGGTGGAGCCGGAACGGTAGGACAGACAAGTTCAATCCATAGAACAACTGCCGTCAAGCATGCAGCTCCGAAGCAAGCGGGGCATGTTCAGCAGGCGGTCCATGGTCTCCTTGCCAAAGGAAAGCAGACAGCGCCTACCAGGAAAACAGGCGCAAATGTAGTTAAGCCGAACGAGATCATCCCTATGGATGATGATGAGTTCAAAGAGTTTTAAATAGCGATCTCTAAAGGTAATAAAATGAAAGGGGTCCGGCTGATAACCGGGCCCTTTTTTTTATTGTGCGCCAGGCATGGCGTGGCGCGATAGCGCCATTTGATGGGCTATGGTGGGCCATTGATGACTTGAGGGTGAAAGTCCTCAATAGGTTCTTTGATGAACCGGGTCTTGTGTCGATGGTTGAGGAACTGCATAAATTCGGAAGATTTAACTTTAGAAATTGCTTTGGAACGAGAACCGTATGCCGGGTGGTGTGAGAGGACTGAGGGGGGGGTATTGTTTCAGTACTCTAGTTTAAAACTATACACTTTCATTGCAAGGCTTTCAGCATTGGTTCTATAATAATGAAAGTTATATCTTCCACAACTGTCATTCCCGTGAAAACGGGAATCCAGGATCTATGCTACATCGATTCCCGATCAAGCCGGGAATGACAAGTAAGGATGCATATAATGGTTTTCCATAAGACAGAGGGACTTTCAGTCTCCGTTAAACCTATGCACTTTAAATGCATAGTGGTTTAGTCTTCTTTTATAAATCATTTGGACACTCTTTTTTGCGGCATATTTAAATCAAGGGGGCCTGATGATGGATGTTAAGGAAATCAAGATAAACTGCGGCTTTGGAAGAACCGGGCAAAAAGAGCAGGTCTGTCTCGGAATGGGCGCACATCGGGCGAGAGGCAATCGAAGTGCAGGAGCCGGTTTAAGGGGGAGTATCCCTGAGGCGGAGATGGAGACGGCGCTTGGGCGGAGGGTTGAAATCAAAAAGGCGGGGAGGAAAGCGAAAATATGAACTCGTTCCCGATTAATGTTCCTGGTTCTGCATCTGTTCAATCCAGTCTTCGGGCATTTAATTCTCCTTTAACAGGCTAGTAGTTTTTTTATAGATTGCCTTATTTCAAGCTTTTAAATCTCTCTATGAGGTCATCCGCTATGTCGGCATTCTTCCTTCCGGCCAGCGCATAATAGTAAAGTGGTTCCCCCTCCATGGAAAGTCTGTGGCGATAGCGCTCAAGGTGATAGATGTCGAGATATTCGGAAAAGATCATCTCGCGAATCATTCTTGAAAATCCGCTCCTGTCACTTTCATCAAGAAATGTTTCTTTAATATTGAATGCTACCCATCCCTTGGCCTGGATAATGTTAAAAGCTGCCATAAAGGCATCTGTCGGGATATCGCCGAAACCCAGAGCTGCCACAATAGTGAAGCAATTCAGATTCCACGATTTTAGTTCTTCCTCTTCTTCTGTTTTCAATTTGCAGAAGTCAAAAACGTAATAGGCGTCATAGAGATCCGGTCTGTCTCTTTCGGCAGCCATTTTTGCTTCAGGGAGTATGTCCGCACCGACCAGCCTCGATACGCCGTGCCTTTTCAGAGCTTCCCCCATCATTCCATTACCGGCGCCGAAGTCAAGCACCCTGATTTCGGTAAAGTTTTCGCACGTCTGGTCAATGGCTGATTTAAGGATCTCCGTTACCTTGAATGGGGAATTGCACTTGAGACGATCATAAAAGACCTGCTCATAAAGATCGGGAATCTTGTATATCTCGTCGTAATCATGGAAGCGAATCCTTTTTTTATCTTTTCCCTCAACGAGATAGAAAAAAACTTCATCCTGTTCCATTTTGTGGGCTGCTATTGGTGGAAACTGTATTCTGTTTCTTCTCTTTTGCATTTGTGTGTTTCTCCTTCTTTTAGGACAGGTTGCCAGCCTTAATTATGATTGGCGGTCTCCGAAACTTTTTTATGTTTTTCCTTAAAGCATGTTGTTCTTTTCAATAAATATTTCGTCAATAGCATGAAGGGTAATGAGATGGTTCAGTATAATGTCTTTTCTCGTCTGAGTTGTGTGATCTGAGTCATTCCTGTATTGAGCCAGGAATGAATTAAGTCTGCCCATGTCCACAAGTCCGAGTGACTCCACTTTTTCCGGTGTGAGGAAGGTGTGGATCAGCGAGTTGAGGGCAAGCGTCTTTTCTTGGTCCGTATGGGCCGGCGGTGCCATGAAGGCGAATTTTTCCCTCTTGTAAAGTACCTCGGGCAGGATGTGTTTCATGGCTTCGCGCAGCACCCATTTTTCGGTGCCATTACGTATACGTACATGAGGTGGAAGATTGATAGCGTTTTCCACTACATGATGATCGAGAAAGGCAGGGCGGGATTCGAGAGAATTGGCCATATCGACACGGTCGCCCCCCCAGTTGAGGATCTGCCCTTCAAGCATGGTTTTCATCCAGGTATATTGGGCCTTGTCAAGGGGATGCCTCCTGTCCAGCATGGAAGGGTTGAGGCTTTCGGCAATGGCCCCGACCGGATCATAGCCTTCCAACGCGTCTCTGAAACTGTCAGAAAGGAGGGGGGTAATCTCTTCAAGGACAAGCATCCAGGGCTGTATCCATGATGGCGTAAAGCCGACTATGTCGTTGAGCGCCTCATGGTCGACTCTGCGTTCCGCCAGTATTGACCCGAAAAACAGATTGTTATCCTTATTCACTTTTTTTCTGCCTTCCCGGTCTGAATCCCCGTAGAGAAGCATGTCCTGCTTGAAGGCGGCATAGCCGCCGAAAATTTCGTCCGATCCTTCACCGGTAATGACGACCTTGTAATTATTTTGAGTGACGTGATTGCTCATCATCATCTTTGCCACGCCGAGTGTGTTGTAAAAAGTACGCTCTGAATGCCAGACAGCCTTTTTGAAGTTTTCACCGTAGAGCCCGGAGGCAGTGACTCTCATGATGTCCTGATCGGCTCCACACTTTTCAGCCATTTCCTGCGCAATGGCCGATTCATCATAACGATCGTCATCAAAACTGATAGTAAAAGCCTTGACGGGCGACTGCTGGATGGCCGAGGCCATGCCGAGAATGGAGCAGCTGTCAATGCCGCCCGAGAGATAACAGGCGACCGGTACATCGGCTTCAAGACGAAGGGCGACGGATTCCACCATTTTTTCTCTGACTTTTGTTATCTGCTCCCCGTCTGATCTTTCCTCATGGGCGTTCTTTTCCGGAAAGTCTGCATCCCAGTAGCAGATTGTTTTTGGTTTAAGACCGCCTTTCCCCCTTTTAATAATCATCATATGACCCGGTTTAAGCGACTCTATCCCTTCAAAAAGGGTGTCTCCGGGGACCATAACCTGCATCATCTGGTGGAGCATTCCTTTCTTCGATAATTTTCCTGATATCTCGTGATGGGCGAGAAGCGCTTTGATCTCAGATCCGTAATAGATGCTTTTGCCAGTCAAATGAAAGAAGAGGGGGCGGATGCCGAATCGGTCTCGTACAAGGATAAGCTCCTCTTTTTTTTCGTCGAAGAGTACAAAGGCAAATTCGCCTCTTAAATGATTTACAAAGTCGAGGCCATGTTTGCGATAGAGTTTTAAGGCGATTTCACTGTCTGATTTAGTGTTGAAATGAAAGCCTTCCGTGACGAGCTCTCCCCGCATACGCTTGTAGTCGTAAAACTCGCCGTTGGCTGTAAGCACCGTCCGTCCCTCACGGTCATAAAGTGGCTGGACACCGCCTTCGAGGTCTATGATGGAAAGGCGCGTATGGGCCATGGCAATGCCGGCCTTCTCATCGATGTGGAAGCCTCTTCCGTCCGGGCCCCTGTGTTCGAGCCTGTCGGCCATGAGGGAAAGAGATTTTTTGTCCTTGTCGCTGAAATAATCAGGGCTCCAGAGCCCGGTAATGCCGCACATAAATATCCTAACCGTTTATAAATTTTTTCGGAATGATGTCGAGACTGTCGAAAATAGCCAGCAGAAGGGCCTGCCTAATAAAAACGGCTCCGTCGGCCTGATTGAAATAGAGGTTGTGTTTCGTCTCGTCAAGCGCCCTGTCCAGCTCGTTTCCCCGGGCCAGGGGATGGAGAATAACCGCATCATCTTTCAGATTGCTTTCACTGTTAAGCTTGAACCTCTCTCCAAGAGTCCGATAGCTGTCACCAAGCAGAGCAATGGCATTCATGTAGATAATGTCAAGG
>JAVVFD010000014.1:0-28771 GCA_032250935.1 bacterium | reverse complement strand
GCCTCTACCCTTTCAGCCTCTACCCTTTCAGCTTTTTCCAGCTCAGCATTTTTTAAATCCCTGAGCCTGGCCAGGGCAACCTTGTTATCAGGTTCTTTTTTCAGTACAGCCTCAAATTCATTTATTGCATTACTGTCTTCGCCCTCTTCCTTATATATAAGGCCCAGCATAAGATGAGCCCTTGCAAGATCTTTTATCTCAAGCACCCTTCTATACTCACTTTCAGCCTCTTTAAGCCTCTCCATCCGATGATAGGCAAAGGCAAGGTTGAACCTTGCTCCTATATGTGACGGATCGAGTTTAAGCGCTTCATTAAACTTCGAAACGGCCTCTGCCATACTTCCGGATTTTACAAGAGCCGCCCCCTCCCTGTTAAGGCTCTCTGGGCTTGGTTCAGGCTCAACCTTTTCTTTGAGTCCTTCGGACTTTTCATCAAGCGTTGTTTCAACCTGTGAGGGGGAATCCTGAAAAATGTCTACAGCCTCTTCAATTACATCAGTCCACTCATCTCTGGTCTGGTCGAAACTGTCAGAGGATGCAGGCTTGGTTTCGGCAGCGACTATTGTGGCGGTCGGCAGCAAAACGAATTGCAGAATTAAAATAATGGCGTAACAAACACACCACCTGAAAATGTTAATCAAAAATGTACTCCTTGCACTTTAAAAATCGTCTAAGTAACAAAGCATAAATTGCAGCTTTTCAACTCGAGGAGAAAATGAGGGTTTCCACCATAAAATGAATCGATAAATATCGTTCAATTCAAACGGGATGTCAAGGGATTTTTCAGCAAAACCCGGCGCGAGAAATCGCCTAAAGCCTTACTATCCCTAGGAATTCCCCGTGTTAAAGGCTTGTTTGTGACTAACAGATTTTGCAACAGCAGGCGCTAAAAGATGCATCGGTCTCCATAAATTTCCCATACTTAATAATTAAAGCCCCTATGGAGAGGAAAAACTGTGCCAGGGGCAAGGGGATTAATAGCTGGAAGGAATGAAAATTGAGTGCACAAAAAAAAGACCTATGATAGGTTTCTGAAAACCATCATAAGCCTTTGATTTCAAACGAGTTTAGTGGTGCCCAGGCACGGAATCGAACCGCGGACACGAGGATTTTCAGTCCTCTGCTCTACCGACTGAGCTACCTGGGCACAACTGCACAAAACGCATAAAGAGTGGGTAATTTATATAAAAACAGGCCTCTTTGTCAAGAGAATTCAACAGGCCCATTGGAAGATCAAAGTTCTTCGAAATTGACTTCTTTTTTAATCCCCTCTATGACCTTACCGGCCTCATAAGCCATACCTTCTGAAAAGACTAAAGTGAAAATACCATTTTTTACATCAATCATTGTCATAACTAAAAGGTTGTCGTAACCCTCGAAAAGGTTTTTTATGCAAGCCAGCGACTTTCCCGGAGCTTTATATTGCGGACTAAGCGGCACTTTTGGTCTCTTGCTTTTCTTTTCTGAGAATATCCATCACCTGCATAGGTGTCGCTGTTTTTAATATGAAGAGCTGCTTTGGTTGCGCATGTAAAAGATCCTCGCCATCTGGAGAGATCATATTTTCAAGTTTCAGGGAGTGGATTTTTTCTCCCCTTCCCATAACTTCCAGTGTATCTCCAAGAACAACCTTATTTCTTGCCTCAATAAGAAATGTGCCGTCATCCTTTTCTTCCAGAACTACTCCGACAAAATCGTAACTTCTTACATAAGATTCGGATGAGATGGCCGAAAGGTCGCCTCCAAAATAAAACCCCGTGTCGTAATCTCTGTGACTGAGTTTTCTGAGTTCATCAAGCCATTCTTCATTAAACCTGTAATCTGTCGGACTCTTGAGATATGAATCTATGGCAAACCGATAGCTTCTTACCGCACCTGCGACATAATTGACACCCTTGACGCGGCCCTCTATTTTCAGTGAATCAACGCCCGCATTTATGAGGGCGGGTATATGTTCAATCATGCAGATGTCTTTGGAATTAAAAAAGTAGGTACCCCTTTCATCCTCCTCAACATCGAACATCTCTGAAGGCCTTTTAGCCTCTGTAATAGAATATTCCCATCTGCAGGAATGTGTGCATTCTCCAAGGTTTGCATCTCTGCCCGTCATGTGGCTACTCAGGTGGCATCGGCCCGAATAGGCCATGCATACCGCGCCATGGACAAAGGTCTCCACTTGGGCGCCGCTCTTATCCTTAACTTCTCTAATTTCCTCAAGTGTAAGTTCTCTGGCCATATTGACCCTTGCAACTCCCATATCTTTCCAGAACTTTACACTTCTCCAGTTGGTCATATTTGCCTGTGTACTAAGGTGTATCTCCATATCAGGAATGACTTCTCCAGCTATAGCCACAACGCCGGGGTCTGATATAATAACGGCATCAGCCTTCATTTCAGCCAGCGACTCAAGATATTCCTCTATACCCTCAAGGTCGCGGTTATGAAAAAAGATATTAACCGTAACATAGACCTTAACGCCTCTTTCAGATGCGTAACTTATAGCCTCCCTCATCTCTTCGAGGCTGAAGTTTGCTGCAGCGGCCCTTAGTCCGAATCGCTTTCCGCTCATATACACAGCGTCGGCACCATAATGTATGGCGGCCTTCAATTTTTCCATATTCCCCGCGGGGGCTAGCAGTTCAGGTTTCTTCATATCGACACGATGATAGCACATTGAGCGTAAGCTTGTGAAGCGGCTTTAGCTCATAAATAGAGTCTAAAAAAGTAGAAAAGAATTATGGTTTTCATTTAAATATTATGTATAATAACGAGATGAAGAGACTTTTCCTTATAACAATATTGCTTGTAGCAACTGCATATGCTGTCGGCTGCGGAACCACCAAGCCGCAACGCAAGGAACCGGCTCAACTATACAAGGAAGGGGTAGAGAAGTTTGAAGGAAAAAACTCCGTCTTTACTGATTATGAGGGGGCCGAAAATGCCTTTGAGGAGATAAAGAGGAGATATTCATTTACAAGCTTTGCGCCTCTTGCGGAACTAAAACTTGCGGATATTAATTTTGAGCGGGAAGAATATCAAGACGCCATAGCCAATTACGATGAATTCATTAAAATGCACCCGGGGCATAAAGAGATTCCATATGCGATATACAAAAAAGGGCTTTCTTATTTTAAGCAGATAGGCGGGCAGGATAGGGATCTCACCCCTACGGAGGCGGCCCTTGCAGTTTTCGAGCTGCTGCTAAGTCGTTACCCGGAGAGCAGTTATGCAAAAGAGGTTAATGAAAAAATTGATATCTGCAAGGAAACTCTGGTCGGGAATGAGTTTTATATAGGAGAATTTTATTTCAAGAAGAAAAGCTATAAGGCAGCGGCAAACAGATTTAAATCGGCCCTGGAGAAGTTTCCAGGATATGGGCCCAAAGAAGCAGGCATGCTATATATGGCAAAAAGCTATCTGGGGGCAGGAGAAAAGGAAAAAGCTAATAACATTTTTAATCGCTTAATAGCGGCTTTCCCCGGCAGCAAAGAGGCTGGAGAGGCCCGGATCTATCTTTCCAAAGACTTTAATGAAGCCAAGGAGTATCCAGATGAGTAGCGAAATATCAGACCTTTATATTACGGGAAAGGCGCATTATGAAAAAGGTGAGATGAAAGACGCCCTGGCCTGTTTTGAGGAACTTTTTAAGAAGAGTAGTGGTTTTGCCGATGCAAGAAATTTTGCAGGTCTCATATATCATGACCGGGGCGAACATGAAAAAGCTATAGAGTGCTTTGAAACTGCAATCAAACTGAATCCCAATTATACAGAAGTCTCTCTTAATCTTGCAGTAACTCTTATGGAGTCAGGTCAATATGAAAAGGCCAAAGAGGTGGAGATTTCCGCCAAGAGGGAAAAGGAAACGATAGATCCCTTTGTCAAAGGGAAGATCGCAAACAAACATGCCGAACTCGGAGATATTTATTCGGGCATATCTTTTTTTGAGTCTGCCATTGATGAGTATAAAAAGGCGCTAAACCTCAGACCAGAATTTGTTGATGTCAGGACAAAGCTGGGTATTATCTATAGAGATAAGGGCGACACTAATAGTGCCATAAGACAGTTTAAGGAGGCGAAGGAGTGCAGGCCTAATTTCCTGCCAGCCCTTTTAAACCTGGGCATATTGTACTATTCTGAAGGAAAAATAGATCTGGCAAGAAAGGAATGGGATCTGGTAATTGAAAAAGATCCTCAGAACAAACTTGCCAGGATGTACCTGAACCTGATTAAATAAAACTTTTAGTTTCGCCGGTTTTTGTTTATCAGCAATTTATTTGGCCTCACTTAGTCCCTGAAGGACGATATCCTTCAGGGCTTCAATAAAGATGGGGTTGCAATTCGCTGTCTTCGTTCTGCTAAAGTTCTTTATCCCTCTCTCTTTAGCCAATTCCTTATATTGTATATCCATCTCGTAGAGAGTTTCCGAGTGGTCTGACACAAATGATATAGGGACCATAAGTACGCTTTCCACACCGCTCTGGCCAAGTTCTTCCAGCAGCCTGTCTGTGGCCGGTTCAAGCCACTTTACCGGCCCGACCTTGCTTTGATAGGAAAGGCTCCAGGCTCCTTCCCATTTCAGTTCCTCTAAAATAAGCCTGACCGTCTCTTCCGTCTGTTTCTGGTATGGGTCTCCTTTTTCCGCCATCTTTTGAGGTATACCGTGAGCAGAGAAGACAATATGAGTGTCGCTAATGTCTTTCTTTTCTAATGATTCTTTTATCAGATCAACGCATGCATTTATATATCCTCTATGATTGTGCCAGTCCTTTATCTCTACTATATCAACGTTTTCATTTCCAGTCTTCTTCCAGACCCTGTAAAATTCGTTAAAACTGGAGCCGCTTGTAGTCCCCGAATATTGAGGATAGAGTGGAAGAAGAACTATTCTTGAGGGCTCCTCCAAAATAATTTTCCTGAGAGCCTCTTCCGTAAAGGGGGGAGAATAGCGCATCGCTACAAAGGTCTTGAAGTCTCCACAGGAGCTTAATGCGGTTTCGAGTGCTACCGCCTGATTCTCCGTCAATTCAAGCAGGGGCGATCCACCTCCAATTTTTTCATAATAGCCCCGAACCTTAGCCGAACGCTTTTTTGATATCTTTTTTGCTATAAATGGCCTTAAGAGCTTCCCAAGTGGAATTTCTATTATGTCAGGGTCCATGAACAGATTATAGAGAAAGGGCTCAACATCTTCCAGTGTGGCAGGTCCTCCCATATTCATAAGTAAGATACATGTTTTATTTTCAGGCAACGCAGCTCCTCTCGTTTGATTTTTTCAGCTATAAATATAGTTTTAAGCCAACTTATTGTCAATGCTATTGCTCCATAACCATACTCCAATCGACCCTTATGTTGCCTCTGTTTTTACTCGTGGCGGCGCTTAATCTTGCATTCCTATTTGGCATGTCATAAACTTTATTTCTTCACTACCTTGCTAAAACGCACAGCTTTGAGTTTCAACATCCCTTACAAGAACATATTGAGCCATTTTATTTATGAAAAAGAACATTTCATCCAGGTCGACAGGCCGCATCCTCATTGTTGATGACGACCGGCGCAACATCAACCTTTTATCTTTCCTGTTAGCGGAAACCGGGCATGAGATAATCGAAACATTAAACCCTCTTACAGCGCTCCTGCTTGCCGAAACTAAATCTCCTGATTTGATATTGCTCGACATTATGATGCCGGAGATGGATGGCTTCAAGCTCTGTCGTCACCTTAAGAAAAACCTTAAAACCAGCCATATTCCGGTGATTTTTTTAAGCGCCATGAATGCGACGCGCGACAGGATTTTTGGCTTCAAGGTTGGCGCAGTGGACTACATTTCCAAACCATATAAAACTGAAGAAGTTATTGCGCGTGTTAATACTCATTTAACGCTCAGACATCTACAAAAAGAACTTGAAAATGCCAATAACAGGCTTGAAGAACGTGTGAAAGCGCGAACTAACGAATTACGTGAGAGCGAGGCGAAGTATCGCTCTCTTGTTGAATCTGCCAACACCGTTCCATGGAAAATGGATTTAAAGACGGGGGAATTTACCTATATCGGTCGTCAGGTGGAAAATATTCTTGGTTACCCCTTAAAAAGCTGGATTGATTTGCCTGTCTTGTCCAGTCGTATTCATGAGGACGACAGGGGAAAGGTGGAGAGACTCTTTAATAAGCCAACTCAGGAATATGAAAACCATGAATTTGAATATCGCGCAATTGCTGCCGACGGAAGTATCGTTTGGATAAGAAATGTTGTGACATCTGTCGCTGATAAAGGTCTCCCAAAAGAACTGATCGGGTTCATGTTTGATATAAGCAAACGCAAAGAAATGGAGGAGGCTAGAGCCAAGGATTTCCATATCCAGTCGATTTTACATTCTATTCTCGTGGCATCACAACAGGATTTAAGTTTGATGGCCGTATTGGAGCAATCCCTTGAGCTGATACTCTCGATCCAGGATTTTTCCTGCCTACAAAAAGGAGCCATTTTTCTTACTGAAAAAAAGGGAGGCTCCCTTATGCTTTCGGCCCAACATAACTTTACAAAATCTCAACAAGCACTTTGCGCAACCATCCCTTTCGGAGTTTGTCACTGTGGTCGTACGGCCTCTGCCGCCGAAGTTGTTTTTTCCGAATGTGTAGACCATCATCATGAAATAAGCTATGAGGGTATGGAACCTCATGGACACTATTGCGTCCCCATCCTTTCGGGAAAAGAGGTTATCGGCGTTTTGAACACATATGTAAAGGCCGGCAGCCAAAGAGATACAGATCTGGAACAGCTATTGATTATGCTTGCGCACACTCTGGCTGGCATTATTGAGCGCAGACGCGCAGAAAAAGAAGTTATGAAACTTACCCGCGCAGTAGAGCAGAGCGCAACCAGCGTTGTAATCACTAACACAAAAGGGGATATAGAATATGTAAACCCCAGCTTTACTGAGAGTACCGGGTACGCTGCCGCAGAAGTTCTAGGTAAGAACCTGCGTATCTTGAAATCGGGCAAAACCCCGGAGGAAGAATACTCCAAAATGTGGGACATCATTACCCGCGGAGAAGAATGGCGGGGAGAGATCTGCAATGTAAAAAAAACCGGTGAGCTTTTCTGGGAAGAAGGAAGTATTTCACCTATAAGAAGCAAAAGTGGCGCCATTACACATTTCCTGGCTGTAAAGCTGGATATTACAAAAAAGAAAGAGGCCGAAGAGAAGTTGCTACGCTCCAGACGGGCCTTAAAGGCATTAAGCGCCTGCAACCAGGCGATGATTCACGCCAGGACAGAACAAAAACTTCTTGATAATATATGTCGCATCATTATTAAGGAAGGTGGATATCGACTTGCCTGGGTCGGTTATGTGGTTAATGATCGGAAAAAAACGGTACAACCTGTGGCAAGCTTTGGCGAAGTCGGATATTTAAAAAACATAGAAGTGCGCTGGTCAGACACAAAGCTCGGCAGGGGGCCTGTCGGGACGTCAATCAGAACGGGAAATTTATCTGTAATCAAGGGGGTCGACGTTGATCCCAACTTTTCTCCATGGTTTAAAGCAGCCAATAACGCCGGTCTTAACTCTACTATCGGTATGCCACTGATTGTTAATGATAATGTTTTAGGTACGCTGGCAATTTATTCTTCCGAACCAGATGCATTTGACGCTGAAGAAATAAGTCTGCTCAAGAAACTATCTGACAACCTGTCACATGGAATAAAAACCGTTAGACAGGAGATTGAGAGAAAAAAGACAGAGAAAAGACTTCGATCGCTGGAAAAGGCCCTTGAAACTACCACAATGGGAGTTACAATTACTGACAATAAAGGGAAAATTCTTTATGTCAATCAGGCTGAGGCGGAAACACACGGCTACCTGGCGGGCGAATTAATAGGAAAAAGTTCCGGAATGTTTGCACCTCCTCATCTCAGGAAGCGCCTCGCTCCGGTAGAGTTCAGGGAAAAGACAAAAAAAAGGGAAAGCATCAATATAAGGAAAAACGGCGACATATTCCCTGTAAACCTCATATCCGATGTTGTAAGGGACTCATCAGGAAATTCTTTGGGCATTGTTACAATTTCTGAAGATATTACCGAAAGAAAGCAGTTTGAGAAAGAACTCAAGAATTCCCGCAAACAGTTAAAAAATCTTATTGAGCATACTGAAAATGTGCGTGAAGAAGAGAGAAGGCGTATTGCCCGGGACATACATGACGAACTTGGACAGGTTCTAACGGTTTTCACCTTTGATCTGGCATGGATTTCCAAAAGATTGAATAAGGATCAGGTCGATATTACAAATAAAATAGCCGCTACATCGAAACTTGTTAACGAGGCGATAGAATCTGTTCAAAAGATTGCAGACAAGCTTAGACCCACGATACTTGATGACCTTGGTCTGGTTGCCGCCCTGGAATGGCAGTCCTCTGATTTGGAATCAAGAACGGGAATTATATGTTCCCTGACGATTGAGCCCGAGGAGATGATCGTAGATAACAATTTAAGTACGGAAATATTCAGAATATTTCAGGAGTCGCTAACCAACGTTGCCAGACACGCGGAGGCAACAAGGATTAGCGCCTCCATGCATATGAATGATGGAGGGCTTTATCTATCAATTACCGATAACGGGAAAGGGATATCTGCAAGTGAGATAGCAAGCTCCAATTCAATAGGATTGATAGGCATGAGAGAGCGTCTCTATCCATGGAAAGGTACTGTTGACATAGAGGGGGTAAAAGGAAAGGGGACAACAGTCAGAATCAATGTTCCCGCGCTTTATAAGAATCAAGATAACAACTAAAATTAAAAAGAGCAATATCTGTCGCACATTTCGCAATATCTGTCGCGACAAAACTTATTATCTGTGATAAATTTACGCGTTGAAAATTACAAACCTTTAGTCATATATTTTACCCATGATAAAAGTACTGATTGCAGACGATCACCCTATAGTCCGGCAGGGGCTCAAACAGATAATCTCTGATTCTGAGGATATAGCCGTTACCGGTGAGGCCGCCACTGCTCAAGAAACCCTGGTTGGCGTGGCCAAAAACAAGTTTGACGTAGTCTTGCTGGATATATCAATGCCCGGCAGAAGCGGGATCGAGATCATAAAGGAAATCAGGGAAGACCCTTCAAATCCAGCGGTATTGATACTCACATCTTTTCCGGAAGAGCAGTATGCGGTGCGAGCCTTAAAATCCGGGGCTTCGGGTTATATGGTTAAAAGAAGTGCGCCCGATGAGCTTGTTACGGCAATAAGAAAGGTATCGACGGGCGGCAAATATATAAGCAGTGATCTTGCGGAAACGCTGGCATTTAACCTTGAGACAGGCGAAATCAAGCCACATGAAAAACTATCGAACAGGGAATATCAGGTAATGTGCATGATAGCTTCAGGAATAACTATTTCAGGTGTTGCCGATAAATTATCACTTAGCGTAAAAACCATAAGCACTCATAGATCAAGGATTCTTGATAAAATGGGGATGAAGACTAATGCCGAACTCATGCACTATGCTGTTAAAAATTCTTTAGCATAAGGATATCACCCTTCCAGTATGACCTGAGCTATTGTATATTTTTTTTCATGACTGATGGAGAGGTGAATATTGGTTGCGCCTATTTCAGTCATAATTTCACGTGCACGGCCTGCGACCTTAATTCCTGGCCGCTTACCTTCAAGTCTTTCAATTTCCATATCATGCCAGCTTATTCCATCGGCATATCCAGTACCCAGAGCCTTCAGGAAAGCCTCCTTGGCCGCAAAACGCGATCCAAGGTAGCTGTATATCTCTTTCCGATTCTTTAGAACGTCGATCTCTTCCCTTGCCAATATGCGCTCTGCGAACTGAGCGCCCCACCTGTCATAAGCGCTCTTTATTCTCGACAGCTCAACTATGTCTATTCCAGTCCCTATTATCATCCTGCCGGTGATTTTATTATTTCGGCCATCTCCTTGACGGCGCGCTCAATGCCGGTAATGACGGCCCTTGATATAATGGAGTGGCCGATATTATATTCCTCTATCTTTTTTATACCAAGGAGTCTTTTTATATTCCAGTAGTCAAGGCCGTGTCCGGCATTAATGCCAAGCCCCAGCCCTGATGCCAAATCGACTGCATTTTTAATATCTTCAAACTCTCTATCTATATCCGCTTCGCTTTCAGCTTCGGCATACCTGCCGGTATGTATCTCTATATAATCGGCCCCGGCTTTGTGGGCAGCTTCAATCTGTTTGGTGACTGGGTCTATGAAGAGAGATACGATGATCCCGCCTTTTTGAAGAGATTTTATATATCCAGGAAGGTCTCCCTTAGCATCGCTGACCTCAAGGCCTCCTTCCGTTGTAAGCTCCTCCCTTTTTTCCGGCACGATAGTCACCGTGTCGGGCTTCACTTCAAGTGCAATCCTCAGCATTTCGTCCGTTGCCGCCATCTCCAGGTTCAGCCTTGTCCTGACAGTTTGCCTGATCAGCCTAAGGTCCCTATCCTGGATATGCCTTCTGTCTTCCCTGAGGTGGACAGTGATGCCGTCTGCGCCCGCAAGTTCGGCCAGAGATGCCGCCAGTAAAGGTTCTGGCTCAATGGCGCCTCTCGCCTGCCTTACCGTTGCAACATGATCTACATTAACGCCTAGCTTTGCCAAATAAACCTCCCCATAGAAGCTGTCCATTCAATATGCATTGAACTATCCAAGCTCCTTTTTAACCATATCGGCCAAGGCGCTTGCCATCTTTTCGATATCGGTCTCATCTTCACCTTCTATCATGATTCTCATAATGGGCTCCGTGCCTGAATACCTGACAAGGATTCTGCCCTTATCTGCAAGCCTTGCCTCAACCTCCTTAATGGCCTCGCTGAAGCCCGGGATCTCTTCCTGTACCTTTTTCTCCTTTACCCTGATATTAAGAAGCGTCTGAGGAAATCTAGTCATTACCCCCACAAGTTCCGACAGAGGTCTTTCCCTCTCCTTCATTACCCTTAGAAGCTGCAAGGCGGCCAGCATGCCGTCTCCTGTAGTATTGTGGTCGAGAAAGACAATGTGGCCCGACTGTTCCCCTCCAACATTGTAACCGCCATCTATCATTTCCTTAACTACATACCTGTCTCCCACATCGGTGCGAATCGTGGACCCGCCTGCTTCCTTCATAGCTATATCAAGACCGATATTACTCATAACCGTGGCGACAAGAGTATTATTCTTAAGTTCACCTTTTTTAATCATATCGGTGGCGCATATCGCCATAATGGCATCACCGTCCACCACATTTCCTTTCTCGTCTGACATTATGACCCTGTCTGCGTCACCATCCAGGGCTATGCCTATGTCAGCGCCTGCTTCTATTACCTTCTCACAGAGTTTATCGGGATAAAGAGAGCCGCAGCCGTCATTGATATTTGTTCCGTCGGGAGATACTCCCATACTTATGACCTTGGCCCCGAGCTCTTCAAGTACTGCCGGGGCAACCTTGTATGCAGCGCCGTTTGAGCAGTCGAGAACTATCTTCATACCCTCAAGAGTCATAGCCTTGGGAAAGGTATTCTTAAGAAATACTATGTAGCGTCCCTTGGCATCGTCAATTCTGAATGCCTTGCCTACTTCGTCTGCCGTTGGTCTCAGCTTGTTGAATTTCTCGCATAAGATCAACTCTTCCATCTCATGCTCCATTGAGTCGGGAAGCTTAAAACCATCCCTGCTGAAAAATTTTATTCCGTTATCCTGATAGGGGTTGTGAGATGCCGATATAACAACCCCTGCATCTGCTCTCATGCTGGAAGTTATGAACGATATCCCCGGTGTCGGCAGGGGACCCACAAGGAGTACATCTGCGCCCATCGAGCAGATACCGGAGGCAAGGGCCGTTTCAATCATATAACCTGAAAGCCGCGTATCCTTACCGATCACTATCCGGTGGCGTCCAGGGCCATTTTTAAATATGTGGGCAGCTGCCCTTCCGAGTTTCATAGCGGTTTCGGAGGTCATGGGCTCTATATTGGCAACTCCCCTGACTCCGTCCGTACCAAATAATTTTTTCAACTACGCCTCCAGCAAAAGATCATTTTATCTTCTCGCAACTTTAAGGTTTATCTCTTTGGGATAGGAATAGAGCAGTTTGACACCATCGGGCAGGTTGACCTTTGCCGGTCTCTTATGGTTTCCAGCTCTCAGATCAACGGCATCCACCGTTATATCCACTCCCGTTTCCTTGAGAGCTGATACGATGCTTTTAGGGCCTTCAACAAGTATATGCATCAGCTCAGGACTTAGAGAAACTTTATATCTGGGATCTAAATTTATGGCCTTTGGTACAATCTTTTTGATCTCCAGTTTTTCAAGAACCTCTTTAATCGTCACTTTTACTGAAACAGGTTCATTTTGGGCAAGTTTTATCTTCTTACCGCTTATATCAACAGGAACAGTTTTCAATATATCCTTGCTCTCCCCGGATATATCTACATTGACTGTTTTTAATTGCCTGATCGTCTTAAGCTCGCTCTTTGCCCCCGATATTTCAATGCTGGATGGAGTTATCGTTACAGATTCTACAAAGAAACCTGCTGGAGGGTTTCCTATCAGATCGGTCTTTAGTGAAACCTGCTTTTTAACAAGCTTTTCAAGTTCGAGGGTGATATATGATGGATTGATCCTTGTAACCGTCGCGCCTCTTGGAGTGTTTATAAGATCCGCCGTAATAGGATAAATATTGCTTCCAGGAGTCCCGTTGGAAATATCTATCTTTACCGCCATATCTTTAGGATTCAAGCCTTTGATGAAATTATGGGAGCCGCGTAGTCTAAGGTCTAAAAAGCCTGGCACGTTGTTGGTAATAATTAGCTCTTCCGGCTGATCGACAATATCAAGAGGCACCAGGTATGACCATTCTTCATTCTTTTCTCCCGATACAACAGTCCAGAGGATTATTGCTATGAGAAGAGAGAGCGCCTTGAGCGGAAGGTTCTCCGTAAAGCCCCTTTTAAGTCTTGATGAGATTCCTACTGTCGCCACCTGATAATCCTTTGTATCTTTTTTTATGAAAGTGTCTCATAAGATTATTCTTTAATACCTCCGTGTCCAGATCTTGAGTTATAATTCCGCCCTCTACTATAGAGACCTTGCCTCTTTCTTCGGAAACAACTACAACTACCGCATCTGTCTCTTCAGTAAGTCCAAGCGCAGCCCTGTGCCTTGTTCCCAGGCTCTTGTCAAAGACAGGATTCGTAGTTAGCGGCAGAAGAGCTCCCGCCGCCGTCATTCTACCATCCTGAATAATGATAGCGCCATCATGGAGTGGAGAGTTCGGCAGGAATATACTTTGAAGAATCTCTTTATTTACAGCCGCGTCGAGTTTCACGCCTATATCGACATAATCCTTCAAGCCCGTTTCACGTTCAAGTACTATAAGCGCCCCAATTTTCTTATTGGCTAAAGATATTGCGGCCTTCATCACCTCATCAAGCACCTTTGATTCTTCTATAGTCTCCGAATAGGTGAAAAACGGCACCGTCCCGACGCGCGTAAGGGCTCTCCGGATGTCGTGCTGAAAGATAATAATTATAACGAGAATGATGGAGCTTAGAAAGTTTGTAAGGATCCAGTGAAGGATCATTAATTCGGCCTTTTGGGAGACAAAGTAAACGAGAATAATAATGGAGAAACCTTTCAGCATCTGGGCCGCCCGCGTTCCCTGTATGAGCAGAATTACGCGGTAAATGACAAAAGCGACTATAATTATATCTAAAGTGTCCCTCCACCACGAATATTCTTTAAAAAGCTCGGCCAAAACGCCCTCCAGCAGAAATTAACTGCTTTTTAATATTGCATCGCTAATCTTTGCAGCCCGTACAGCCTCTTTAACATCATGAACCCTTATAATCTGAACACCTCGTGCCATAGACAAAACAGAGGCGGCCAAAGTACCTTCCAGCCTATCTTCCTCTTTATCGCCAAGCATCTCCCCTATAAACGATTTCCTGGAAGGCCCGATAAGTAACGGTTTTCCCAAGGCCTTAAACTCATCGACTCTGTTAATAATTTGCAGATTATCACTTAATCTCTTTCCGAACCCGATGCCGGGATCTATTATTATATTGTCGGAATCAATGCCGGCCCTGGTGGCGATATTAATGTTTTCTTCAAAAAAAGCTATTATTTCATCAATCAAAGAAGCGTATACAGGGTTTTTCTGCATATTGCCAGGGGCGCCCTGCATATGCATCAATATGACCGGGCATCCGGCCTTTGCCACAAGCCCAGCCATCTGATCGTCAGCACGTAAAGCGCTTATGTCGTTAACAATGGCGGCGCCGACATCTAGAGCCCTTTTTGCCACTTCCGCCTTGGAACTGTCAATTGAAATCGGGATATCGAGATTTTTAGCAAGCTTCTTTATAACCGGAATTACTCTTTTCAGCTCCTCGTCAAGCGAAACAGGAGATGAACCGGGACGGGTTGATTCACCACCTATATCTATAATATGAGCGCCCTCATCAGCCATCTGCACAGCCCTTTCAATGGCTACCTCTGGATCAAGAAAGCGCCCACCGTCAGAAAATGAATCAGGAGTCGTATTTAGTATCCCCATTATCTGAGTTTTCTCACCCAGGACTAAGGATCCGCCTCTATATTTTATCTCAAATCTCTCTTTTTCTTCAAAAGAAAGCGCAGCAGAAAGATCGCTTGCTATTTTTTTAATTCCAAAGGGCTGTCTTTTAAACTTCTCTGTGGCAAGGCGCAGCTGCTTTAAGGTCCCCATAAGGATGACGTCTGTATAAGGGATGGAGCATTCAACCGTTCCTCTGGCAACAGCGGCGTCTGCTCCGAGTGAAAGCATATCCTGTTTAATTATATTTGCCGCCTTCGGTTCGACCTTACGGATAAGGACACAGCGGTGCCTCATCTTGGGGGTCATGCAGGCTATCCCCACAGGATCAACGCCTAAATTATGAAGAGCGTCCCTGGCCTCATTAATACTCTCATATCTGCAAACTCTTAAAGCCAAAATTATTCCGGTATTTTAATCGCTTGGGGTTGAATTCCCCGCAGCTTGCTGCGTTTCGTCATTCCCGTAAAAGCCGGAATCCAGTCGTATACAATCTGGATTCCGGGTCAAGCCCGGAATGACAAGCAAATACCCCGTCAGCTTGCTGCAGGGTCGTTTATTATCTACGAGTCCGCATCAGCCGTAGACTTTTCAGCAGCCTTTTTTTCAGGCCTCCTGCCATTTGCCCTGGCTTTGCTTTTATCTGTCTCACCCTTGGCGCCTTCTATGATTTTATCGACCTCAATTCCTTCAAGAGTTTCCTTCACAAGAAGCTCTTCAGTAAGCAGATGGAGGTATTTCATGTTGTCTTTAAGGAGTCTAGTTGCCCTGTCGTAGCCTTCCATAACAATACTTTTTACCTCTTCATCAATTGCCCTGGCGGTGTCTTCGCTAAAATCCTTGTGCTGGGCAAATTCTCTTCCGAGGAATATCTGCTCTTGCTTTTGGCCGAATGCAAGAGGCCCCATTTTTTTACTCATTCCCCACTCGCAGACCATTTTTCTTGCCATCTCCGTTGCCCGTTCTATGTCGTTACCAGCTCCTGTAGATAGTTCATCAAGCACCAATTCTTCCGCAACCCTGCCACCCATAAGTATGGCAATTCTGCCAAGAAGGGATTTACTGTGATATGTATGTCTTTCATCAATAGGTAACTGCTGTGTGATGCCGAGCGCCATTCCCCTTGGTATAATAGAGACCTTGTGTATAGGATCAGATCCGGGAATAAGCTTTGCTACAAGCGTGTGCCCCGCCTCGTGATATGCCGTACTTTCCTTCTCTTCTTCACTGATGATCATGCTTTTGCGCTCAACACCCATAAGCACCTTATCTTTTGACTCATCAAGCTCCGTCATGCTGATCGTTTCCCTGTCTCTTCTCGCCGCAAGAAGAGCTGCCTCATTAACCAGGTTGGCAAGATCGGCGCCGGAGAAGCCAGGCGTGCCACGAGCGATCACCTCAAGGTCAACATCTCCCTCAAGTGGTGTATTATCGGTGTGAACCTCAAGAATTTTTTCCCTCCCCTTTACGTCCGGACGGGGGACTACAACCTGACGATCAAATCTCCCGGGCCTCATAAGGGCGGGATCAAGGACATCGGGCCTGTTTGTGGCGGAGATAAGGATAACACCCTCATTAGATTCAAAGCCGTCCATTTCAACAAGAAGCTGATTCAGGGTCTGCTCTCTCTCGTCATGACCTCCCCCAAGCCCTGCTCCCCTGTGACGGCCTACGGCGTCAATCTCATCAATGAATATAATGCATGGCGCATTCTTCTTACCCTGAGTGAAAAGATCTCTAACTCTTGATGCCCCCACGCCTACGAACATCTCGACAAAGTCAGAACCGCTTATGGTAAAGAAGGGAACGCCGGCCTCTCCTGCAATAGCCTTGGCAAGAAGCGTCTTTCCCGTTCCCGGAGGGCCCACAAGCAGAACACCTTTGGGGATTTTTCCGCCAAGTTTGGTAAATTTTTTCGGATTTTTAAGGAACTCTATTATCTCTTCAAGTTCCGCCTTGGCCTCTTCTACTCCGGCGACATCCTTGAATGTAACTTTTTGTTGGTCCTCAGTAAGAAGCTTTGCCCTGCTTTTACCGAAAGACATCGCCTTTCCGCCACCACCCTGCATCTGGCGCATAAAAAATATCCATACGCCAATAAGAAGGAGCATTGGAAACCATGAAATAAATATGGCAACATACCAGGGCGCGTCTTCCTGGGGCTTCGCCTTTATTCTTACCCCTTTTTCTCTTAAAACCCTGACAAGATCCGGGTCTTCCGGCGCGTAGGTCGAGAATTTACGTCCGTCTGTATAGGCTCCTGTCAGATTCCTTCCCTGTATGGTAACCTCGCTTATCTCGCCACCTTCGACAGAACTTATAAAATCGCTAAAGACCGTCTCCTCGGCCATTCGCTGAGGTTGGCTAAAGAGATTGAAAAGAAGTATCATCATCAACCCTATGACCAGCCACAAGGTAATATTTTTGGAAAAATTATTCACTATATCCTCCTAAAGGTTTTAAAACGGCCACCAGCTTTCTAAACTAACATAAAAAGCCTTGTTTTAACAAGACAAATCAAGACTTTGCACCTTTATAAGCTCGCCCTTAAGCGGCTCTGTATTTAAATATTTACTCTGCCTTAGACCTATTACCCACAATATTTCATCGCCAGAGACAAGAATCGGGATTTTCCTTCTTAGCCTCGGCGGTATCTTCTCATCTATAAACAGGTCTTTTAATTTTTTTCTGCCCCGCATCCCCTTGATTCTTATTCTGTCACCGGCAATGAAATTCCTGACTTCAAGGGGCTCAGAAAACCTCTTCATATCTAAATAGATTGTTTTTTTATCGCCCTGTAAAATGGAGTCATCAGGGATAGCTTTGCTTGTTCTTAAGACCATTCCAGCTTCTTTTATAATGGTATCTCCAGGAATGTTCAAAGAATGTTTAAAAGGGATATCACCTTTAGTCCTTGCATCACAAGAGAAGATGAGCCTGCCGTATTCAAGTGAGACAATAATACCTTTCGGCAGGTTGATTGATCGTCCGCTTGCTGCATTTAGCGCAAGATTCTCCACATCAAGTATATGTGCAGAAAAAAGCCCTGAGGCATTGCCGGCAAGCTGTGCAACAGCCTTCATAACGACCTTTGCCCTTAGGGCAACCGGTATTTCATTAAAAGTAGACACATCAAGAAAGATAGCTCCGGCATCTTCACCTTCATGGCAGACAGCCTTTTTAAAGGCTTTTTCCGCTTCATCTTGCAGGTATGACTCCACATCCCTGTTTATTGAGGATAGCATATTAAGCTCATTGCAGATTCTCGGGTTATATTCCTTAAGCGTTGGGATAAGCTGACGTCGCAGTTTATTTCTCAAATAGCTGTCCTTCAGGTTGGAACTGTCTTCCCTGAAATCTATGCCCTTAACTGAGGCATAGTCAGCTATATTCTCTCTACTCAGTTCAATTATCGGCCTTATTATGACCCCCCTTTCAGGAGGAATTCCACCGAGCCCCTTTATGCCGCTACCCCTTATAATGCGCATAAGCACCGTTTCCGCCTGATCATCTGAATTATGCCCCAGGGCAATCCTGTCACAATCTTGATCTTTAAAGACTTCTCCAAAGAAGGCATAGCGCTCCCTTCTCGCCGCATCCTGCAGATTGAGACCTTCTTTCAGGGCGATATGGCCAATATCAATCTTTTTAGTGATGCAAACAAGGTCCATCTTCTTTGCAGCGCTTTTAACAAACTCTTCATCGCGGTCTGATTCATCACCCCTCAGGCCATGGTTGAGGTGGGCCACAACGAGCCCTCCCTTAAACTTATCCACAAACCTTTGCAGCAGAGCCAAAAGCACCATGGAGTCTATACCACCAGAGACTCCAACAAGAACCTTTTCGCCGCCAGAAAGGAGGCTGTATTTTTTTATTGTTTTTATAAACTCACTAAACATGACAAGCCTTGTTTTATTTGAAAAATATATATTTAATAGGCATACAAAAAATATAGGTAACTTTACAATTTGTCAATTTTCTTGCTCATAAATTTAAAATAAATTCTTTTACTTGCCTTAGAAATATTGTATTGTTAATCTTGCCATTTAATTTTAAAAAAGGATCTATATTTTTCAATGTTTGCATATATTTCTCACTCTGTAAGCTACCTTGCAAAAGGCGGTATCGTTATGATGCCGATTATTTTTTGTTCCTTTCTTGCCCTTACCGTCTTTATTGAAAGGCTCCTTACCCTTAAACGCGAAAAGATTATGCCTCCTGGGCTATTTGGGGAGATAAAAAGCCTTATTTTAGAGGATAGGGCTGATGATGCCTTTAAGCTTTGTGACTTAAACGGTTCTTCTCTCGCCAGGATCATAAAGGTGGGACTCGAAAACCACGGCAGACCCAGGGAAGCGGTAAAGGAGGTAATCGAAGAGGCGGGGAGAAGAGAGGTCGCCATCCTTGATAAGTATACGGGGATTGTAGGAACTATAGCAAATATCACCCCCCTTCTTGGTCTCTTGGGTACAGTTTCGGGAATGATAAAGGCCTTTGATGTGATATCTACTGTTGGCGTAGGCGATCCTGCCGTTCTTGCCGGAGGGATATCGGAGGCACTTATCACAACTGCATCTGGCCTAACAGTCGCCATTCCAGCCTTTGTGGCCTACAAATTTCTGCTCAGCAGGGCAGATTCCTTTGTCCTGGAGATGGAGGCTTATTCCGTTGATTTAGTAGAATTGCTGAAAGGTGAAGAAGAAAAGCCAAAAAAAGCCCGTAGGGCAAAGGCTCCCATTAAAGCTCCTGTTAAAAATCAATAATATAGGTCTGAATGCAGCTTAGAAGAAAAAAAAGAATAGAATCGCCCCCGGATATAACCCCCATGATAGATGTTGTTTTCCTGCTGCTCATATTCTTCATGATTTCCACAACATTTATAAATACTCCCGGCATAAAAATAACGCTGCCCGAGGCCACTTCTGACGAAATAAAAACAGAAAAAACAACGATCAGGCTGGTTATTTCAAATAAAGGCGACATATATATGGACGATGAAAAGCTAGCTCTGGAGGCACTTGGCAATATTTTTACAAGCGCCGCCAAAGAAGCAAAGGAATCCATTGTTATAATAAGCGCCGATGAAAATGCCTCGCACGGTTCCGTCGTTAAGGTAATGGACAGCGCCAAGAATTCCGGCATTACAAGGCTTGCCATTGAGACCCAGGCTAAATAAGGAAATAACGGGGAAATATAAAATATTGAAGGTTTCTTTCCATAAATCTAATTAGAGAGGCAACCCTATGAAGATAAAATACTATGGTACCAGAGGCTCTATACCAACGCCTGGCGCCGATACGGTCAAATATGGCGGCAACACCTCCTGTATCAGCATAAACACTGAAAGGGATCTCATAATCCTTGACGCCGGATCCGGTCTAAGGCTCCTGGGTCTTGATCTCATGGAGAATGGCCATATGAAGGGTGATGGACATTGCAGCTTCTTTTTCAGCCATGTCCATTGGGATCACATACAGGGCATACCTTTTTTTCTTCCGGCCTATATCAAAGGAAATAGCTTCGATTTTTACGGTTCTCCAAATGTGCACACTTCGCTGGAAGATGTACTTGCCCATCAGCAACACTTCTTAAACTTCCCCGTTGAGTTTGGAGACATGCCCGCTACCTTTAACTTCTCGGGACTGAAAGACGGCGATACCGTTAAAATCGGGACCGCTGAGATTACAGGCAAAAAACTTCAGCATCCGGGCGGTGTATTTGCATACAGGGTCGAAGAAAAAGGTAAAAGCATCGTCTATGCTACAGACACCGAACACTATTCCGTTATGGATTGGAGGCTGGTAGAGCTTGCCAAGGGAGCCGACATCCTGATCTACGACTGTAATTTTACGCCTGAGGAGTATGAATCAAAGAAAAGGATCGGATGGGGTCATTCAACGTATGAGGAGGGCATTAAGGTAGTAAAAGAAGCCGGCGTCAAAGAGTTCCATATGTTTCATCATGATCCACTTCATTCCGATGATTTTCTGGAGAAAGAGCTTCTGGAGCCTGCCAAAAAACTTTTCCCCAATAGTCATCTGGCAAGAGAAGGCTGGGAATTTGAACTTTAAAGGCAGCGGCCGTCTTGAAAGCATTTAGCGCCCCTTTTTTAATCTTTAATATGGAGCTGCAATGCTTAACTTTCTTTAGGTATTTATCGGTCCTTTCTCGCCACAGGGTATGATCTCCGGCAGGTCACCGGGCGGACAGATGATCATCTTTATGGTCACTTCCCCTTCTCCGGCTATTATTTCAGCTATTTTGTATCTTGCAGATTCCTTTTCCATGCTCTTACCTATATATCCCCTTATGGCCTCTCTCAGCGCCTTCCACTCCAGGTAAAGGAGAAATTCTTCGTCTTTATCTGCAACCGTGCACTTTTTCAAGACCTGCTCAAAACTAAGGTCTGAAAGATAATCAGCTGATTTTCCATAGACCAAGCTTCCGTACAAGCCCCCAATTCCAATGTTTTTCCCGCAGGTCATTTTTTCATACTGGTAAGACACAAGGCATTCGTTGCTGTCCAAGGTCACGATTATCTCTGCGCTGCTGTCTTCACATGGCATATTAAATTCCCCTTTTTCCTGACAGTATACCTGAAAGTGTAAAGTTTTCAAACAGCCTCTGTTGCTGCGGCTTAGCAAGTTAAAGCAGATAAAAATTATTGCTATTGAGACCCCTAAGAGCGCTAAACACCTTCATTTCCAGCAGGAGGCTTAACAAATTTAAACAAATTAGTTATAATCTTTCACCTTAAATACACTGTTTAGCCAAGAATGGATAATATGGACACCGGTCAAACAAGAATTTACCTGCTTCGCCATGGTGAAACAGTCAACACAGTTGATGGAAGGTTCCGCTATAATGGGCATACCGACGTTGATGTAACAAGCCGCGGCATTGCCCAGCTGGAAAAACAGGCAGAGTATCTTAAAGATTATCCCATTTGTCGGGTTTATTCCAGCGGGCTTATCCGCTCGCTGAAGGGCGCTAAAAGCATCTGCAATGCCGTCTCTGCGGAGGTTCATAATGACGAAAGACTTAAGGAAATACATGCCGGTCGATGGGAGGCCCTTACCGTTGATGAAGTGCAAGATCAGTTTCCAGGTGAGTTTGAAGAGCGCTTTTCAGATATAGTAAACTTTAGAATACCTGGCGGGGAGAACCTGCTTGATGTGAGAATACGTTCTTTAGAGGTAATTGAAGAACTCATAGAAAGACATAGAGGACAGGAGATAGCCATTGTCGCTCACGGCGGAATAAACCGGCTTATCCTCTGCGAAGCTATGGGCCTGGACCTTAAGCATCTCCTTCGAATAGAACAGGGCTTTGGTTGTCTAAATATAATTGATTATTATGAGAAAACCTCAGTAGTTAAATTGCTTAACAAAGCTCCTTAATCCTTAGCATTACAGGCAATTAAAGGGCTAACTTTGTCTTGACTTTTATACATCTTATTGTATGATTAGGCTTAAAAAGGCAATATATCTGATTAATTAACTCTAGGAGTTAACATGTTTGAAAAGCTTAAAAATATTAAGTTTTCCTTTAAAAAGAAGAAAAAAGATGAAGGCGAATCTACCGCTGAAGACGTATTTTCTTCCGCTGAAGATGATAATTTTTTCAGTGAGCCCTCTTTCGCTGAAGACGATGGTTCAACAGACGACCTTTTCGGTGAGGCAGGCGGGGAAGATGAATCGACAGGGGACATCGCTGCAGGCATGCCGGAAGACAGGAGCTTTGAAGAAAAGGATAAATCAACACCAGTTAAAGGAAAAAGCAACGCCAAACGAACCTTTCTGTTATTTCTTCTTTTGCTGCTGTTTTCTTCTTATGCTGCATACACATACATACTGCCTGACAATTATCCCGAACTTAAGAGAGATATTGACTCTAAATCTGCCAACCTCATGCAAATGATTGGCCCGAAAGTAGATGAGATTATATCTCAAGTTACCCAGCTTATTTCGGGTAAAGACGCGCCTGAAAATATTAAGACTCCCACAAGGATAGCCATTCAAAAGCCGCCTAAAAAGGCGATACCTAAGCCAACTGCTAAAGAAAAAGAACAAACGACTAAGGCAATAAAAGAGCCGGTAGAAAAGGAAGTTATAAAAGCCATACCTGAAATAAAGCAAAAAGCTGTCAAGGAAGAGTTGGTAGAACCAACGCTTGAGGTGAAGGAGGTTGAAAAGAAGCCCGCCTCTGTAAGCCCTATACCTGTTGCCAAGCCTAAGCCAAAAAAAGATCCGGCCCCTGTAGTAAAGGCTGAACCGGCGACTAAAAAAATCCCCTCAAATAAAAAGATTACCGTAGTAAAAGCCAGGCTGCCGGTATCAGAGAAAGGTTACTATATTCAGGCGGGCGCCTTTATATTCAAGGACAATCTAAATATCCCCAGGAAAAAAATAGAATCGCTTGGATTTAAACCTAAGGTAAAAACGGGAACAAAGCTTATCGGCATGCACAGACTTCTTGTCGGTGAATGGAACGATTTTCTCATAGCCGAAGAGATAGCGGACAAACTCAGGCGTAAAGGGTTTAAGGCCGAATTAACCAGCAAAGATGAGCGTTTCTGCGTGCTTATCGGCTCATACTATTATAGGCAGGAGGCTGAAAGAAAGAAAAAAGCCCTTATATCCAAAGGTTTTAATTCAAGGATAGAGAAAAAGCGTATAAAGATGAAGATAAACTATCTTCTTCTTGGCCCCTATGCCACATCAGAAAAGGCGGCTGAGACAACTGAGGTCCTGAATACAAAAGGGCTTAAAACAGTTATAATTCAAACAAAATAGTTATATACTTATGGCCACGGCGACAAAGTTACGGGTTTCAAGGCCAACGGCTGAGTGTATCTCTCCCGATGCACCAAGAGATATAAAAATGCTCGCCGCATCGGGCAAGCTGCCTATTGAGCCGAGAGAACTGCTTGTTGCCCTCTATTTTCTCTCTAATGATAAAGACCCCGAGATAAGTTCAGAGTCAAAAAAAAGCGTTCGCAACATCCCTCACCACATATTGATACCTCTTTTGGAGGCGCCTGATGCCCATCCAAAGATTATAGACTTTGCCTCCAAGATATTTGCAGAAGATATGGAGATAATGGCGGCAATCCTCCAAAGCAATAATGTTCATGTGAAAACGATTGAGAGGATAGCGCTAAGCGCCGATGGAGCCCTTCTGGAACTCATAAGCAATCAGCAAGAAAAACTTCTGGCTAATCCCTCTATTTTTGAAGCTGTTAAAAAAAACCCGAATATTACAATCCCCGTTTTGGAAAAAATAGGCTCCCTCATGGAAGGTGGAGAAGTTGAGGAAGAGCTGCCGGAAGCATTGATCAAAGAGAAGGATGAACTTGACGGTGAGGAGGAAGAAGAGGAACAAGGCAGCCTCTATGCCCAGATACTTAAAATGGGTGTTTCTCAAAAAATAAAACTTGCAATAACCGGAAACAAGGAAGCGAGGGGACTTCTCATTAAAGAACCAAACCGCCTCATATGCGGTAATGTTATGAAGAACCCCCGCATAACAGATAGTGAAGTAAAGCTCTTTTCGGCATCTAAGAATGTCGGGGTAGATGTCTTCAAAGCTATTGTCGCTAACAAAGACTGGATGAAAAATTATCAGATAAAACTGAATCTCGTTGCAAACCCCCGGGTCCCTCTCCCGACTGCGATGAATCTCCTCCTCCATCTTCGGGGTAAAGATTTGGAACTCATTGCCAAAAGCCGAGAGGTGTCAAAAGGTATTTCAAATCAGGCCAAGAGAATGCTCTCTGCAGAAAAGAAGAAAAAGGAAAAAAAGGATAAATAATAAGCGTGCCTAGTTACACTAATTCTGCAGAAAAAATTCCACTGTAATTTTTCCTGCAAACTGCTAATATATCCAAGTTAAATTTTTTAATTTCAAACCTTATTATTGGAGGAATTCAACATGGTAGGCGGTATGCACAATCCCAATTATGGTCTCGACAAGCATGGCCTTGAAAATGTAGGTCAGGTATTCTGGTCATGCGTCCCGCCTGTCTTGTATGAGCAGTCCATCAGAAGGCGTGTCGGCACCATATCTCATCGCGGGCCGCTGGTTGTAAGAACGGGAGACTATACAGGTCGTTCTCCGGGAGACCGATTTGTTATAGAAGAGGAAACAAGTAAAGAGAAAGTCTGGTGGGGAGAGTGCAATCGCCCTTTTAATGAAGAGAAATTTGAAAAAATCTTTTTACGAATGCAGGCATACCTTCAGGGAAAAGATGTCTATGTTCAGGACTGTTATGCCGGTACAGATCCGGACTACAGGATTCCTGTCCGTGTCATAACAGAGGATGCCTGGCACTCACTTTTTGCGCGTATCATGTTCATAAGGATTACCGAGGAAGAAGAGCTTCTAAATTTCATACCACAGTTTACTGTAATAAATGTTCCCGGTTTCAAGGCCTCCCCCAAGCATGACGGCACAAAATCAGAGGCCTTCATACTGGTCGATATCAAGAAAAAGCTCATACTCATCGGAGGAACCAGCTATGCCGGTGAAATAAAGAAATCGATATTCAGCGTTTTAAATTATCTGCTTCCAGAAAAAGGTGTCTTATCCATGCATTGCTCCGCCAACAAGGGCGAGAGGGGCGACACTTCACTATTCTTTGGTCTTTCGGGCACAGGCAAAACAACGCTCTCTGCTGACCCTGACCGCCATCTGATCGGAGATGATGAGCACGGATGGAGCGATAACGGAATTTTTAACTTTGAAGGCGGATGCTATGCAAAGGTGATCAACCTTTCTCATTATGCAGAGCCACAGATATTTGAATGCACAAGAAGGTTTGGAACCATCCTTGAGAATGTCCAGATAAACCCCAAAACCCGTGATATTGATCTTGACGACGCCTCACTAACGGAAAATACCCGTGCAGCCTATCCGATCAGCTTTATTCCGAATCATGAGCCAAGCGGCAGGGGCGACCATCCCGAGAATATTATCTTCCTCACCTGCGATGCATTTGGCGTGCTGCCACCTATTTCGAAGCTGACTCCGGAGCAGGCGATGTATCATTTCATATCCGGCTACACGGCCAAGGTTGCAGGCACAGAGAGGGGAGTTAAAGAACCGCAGGCAACTTTCAGTTCATGCTTTGGGGCCGCATTTATGGTCAGGAATCCATCCGTTTATGCAGACCTCCTTGGCAAGAAGATTAAAAAGCATAAAGTTAATTGCTGGCTCGTTAATACCGGCTGGATAGGCGGGCCTTACGGGACAGGAGATCGTATATCAATTCAATATACAAGGGCGCTCCTCAATCATGCAATTGAAGGCGAATTAAAAAACGCCCGCATGAAAACAGACCCTATTTTCGGATTAAGCTACCCCACCTCCTGTCATGAAGTCCCAAGCGCAATACTAAATCCAAGGGATTCGTGGAAAGACATAAAGTCTTACGATGCAAAGGCCCATCATCTTGCAGAGCTATTCAAGAAGAACTTCAAGACCTTTGAAAAAGATGTATCTCCTGAAATTCTTGAGGGTGGGCCTGTGTAAAGCCACGTACTAAACAAACGATTACTTTATAAATAAACATCACCAGCCCCAAGGTTCTCATGACCTTGGGGCTTTTTTGTGCCTGTTCTAATACTAAAACATTTATCAGGGTAGCGATATAAGAATGTAGAGGATCGAAGAAGAGATCCCGAAGACTACAAAACAGAGCAGCAGTATGCTCCCCAGAAAAAAAAGAAAATTTGAAAGAGTTTTATTGTAAAAGAAATCCGGTAATTTATGTTCTATTGCTTCTTTATGTTTATTCATAATCATACCTTTTTTTGGGTTTTGGCCGAGGCCCTATCCGATAATATCAAGGAGTTGACTTGTTCAGGCCCTTGAAATTTGATTAAAAAAATCATGGACGACTTAAAGGATTGTAATCATGCCTTATGCCCTTCAGCCCCCAATTGCATTATTTCCGTCTTTGTAATGAGCCAGTAGAGGACGCCCAGCACAGCTAACGCTGCAATAAGCGTATATTGTGCATCTGCTGTCCCAGCTCCACTCTTCAGGGATGTTACGAGTATTTTTCTTATTACCGCCACCATGGCGACACTAATAAATACCTTTATGGAAAACCTGCCTCCCCTTAGAGTGTCCACTTCCGTGTCAACAAGTTCTATGACAACCCACAGCATGAGCAGGCTCCCCAGCGTAGCCAAAAGCCCCTTTTCGATATTCCCGTTAAAGATGTGGGTCAGATCGTAGGCGGTAAGGCCCAGCACCATGAGGCCAAGGATTACGAGGCCGACAACCAGAATTATATTGAGCCAGTGGGAAAAGCGCGTGGCAAAACTAATGAGCTTATTTTCAGCTTTTTTTGAGAAAAAGAAGATATTTTTCTCCTCTTTTATGTAAGAACTAGTTAAAACGTCCAGGTTGATGTCCATGATTTTCCCGAGAGCGGTAATCATATCGCTTCTCTCTTCACCGTTCCTCACCTTTCTGGCGATGATATCAAGACAGAAATTTTGAACAAAACTGATTGAAACATTAACGTAGTGTGAAGGCAGACCTACCTTGACATGAGTATAACCGACCCCCTCCAGATAGTAGAGATATTCATCATCAAAGGGTCCTCTGAAGAGCTTCAAAAACCACGCTATCAATGCACCCCGGTGCTTACTGATTATCTGTTCGTTCTTCAGGTAGGTGGAGGCATTTTTGAATTTCATGATCTTCCCGTAGAAAGCCTCTATAAATTCATCGGCCGAATCCTCCATAAGGGGGGCCAGTCTCAAAAGGACATTTTCATCCCATTTTGCAAATTCATAATTTTCCTTTACTTTTTTAATTTCCAATTTGATACCCCTCCTTCTCTATATCGAACTCCTTCATCCGCCGCCATAGAGTCGTCCTTCCAACGCCGAGCCTTCTCGCACTCTCCGCATATTTCCAACCTGTTTCATTTAGAACATTGAGAATTGTCTCTTTCTCCAGTTCCTTCAGCGGTTCCGGGGTTTTAATTATCTTCTTTATCAGATCGGTCTTTTCTTTTTCCATCCCTATATCTTTAGGCAGATGTTTGGGGTGAATAGTCTTCCCGCCGCAACGAACAAATGCGTGCTGCAGAATGTTTTCCATTTCCCTGATGTTGCCGGGGTAGTGGTAATCCAGAATAATATCCATAGCCTGCGGTGAGACATTTGTAATATGACGCCCCATCTCTTTGTTGAACTTGCCGATGAAGTGCCTGACCAGTGCCGGGATATCATCTTTTCGTTCCCTTAAGGGGGGAAGATGTACGGGAACGACCTTCAGCCGGTAGTAAAGATCTTCCCTGAAGCGCCCTTCCTTTACCTCCGACTGCAGGTCCTTGTTGGTTGCAGCAAGAATGCGCACATCCACATTGATTGTCTTCGTTCCGCCTACTCTCTCAAACTCACCTTCCTGAAGGGCTCGCAACAGCTTGACCTGGGTATGAGGCTTCATCTCACCTATTTCATCGAGAAATAGTGTGCCTCCGTCGGCAAGTTCGAACCTCTGCATAATCTCCTCCATCGTTTCCACCAAATCTCCTGAAGTGTTTCCAGTTAGTCTCCTCCAAAGTTTCCAGTAAATCTCCTCCATCGTTTCCATTTAGTCTCCTCGACTGTTTCCAGCAAATCCGCTCTTTGTTTCCAGCAGTTTTTTAAACAATAGGATTCATATATCCTCTCCTCTTTGCGGTAAATAATATTGAGGAGGCTATTATGGCAAAGAAGAAGAGAGCAAAGGAGTTGAGTATGAGAAAGGTCAGAGAGATATTTCGTCTTTCGATGAAGTGCGGGGTGAATAACCGTGAGATCGGTCGTAGCTGTTCCATATCCCACACGGTAGTAAATAACTATCTGAAAAAAGTGAAGGAGGCAGGACTTGCCTTCGAAGAGATTGACAAGATGAGTGATGAAGAGCTCAAGATAAAGTTGAGGAATATTGCTGTCTCTTCACCGGGCATTCAGGCCGTTCCGGACTGGGAGTTTGTTCATCAGGAACTGAAAAAGAAGTCCGTTACTCAGGAGCTTTTGTGGCAGGAATACCGGGACCTCTACCCTGACGGTTATGCACGGAGCCAGTATTACAAGCTCTATGCACGCTGGAAGAAGCGGTTAAATGTAAGTCTTAGGCAATCACATAAGGCCGGTGAGAAGCTCTTTGTCGATTATGCC
>JAVVFD010000149.1:0-6508 GCA_032250935.1 bacterium | reverse complement strand
GCATCAACGGCAACTTCGATATTCATATCGTTTCAGTCAATATCGCATAATGCCACAACTTTTGAACGTTACCAAATAATTTTCCACTTTCTCCCTGCCCATAAAAAATATTATAATTACTACCTCGGCAGTGTTCGGTTGAGCAGTAGTTCTCAAAGACTAATTTGCTGGCTATCATTCCGTTATAAGACACACCACAGATATTTTGATTTGTCTTATTTATGCAAAAGGGACAACTCATTTGCATACTCCTTTTTATGATTATGAGGTAATATTTACCTGCTTTTCCTTCATGCTTTTTTGAATGAGACGGTAAAAGTACTGCCACCCCCCTCTATGCTATTAACGCTAATTTTTCCGCCCATCGCCTTCATCAGAAGATCAACGAGATAGAGTCCGAATCCGGAACCTTTCGACTTCTCACTACCCCCGGCACGATAACCCTTATCAAATACTCTGAGGAGCTCTTCTTCGGGTATACCTACTCCAGTATCACTGACCTGGACTGTAACCAGATCATCTTTCTCCTCGAAAGAAATCATGACCTCCCCATTGTTGCAATTGTACTTTATGGCGTTGGATACGAGGTTGAGCAGAACCTGCCTGACGGCAGTTCTATCTCCGATGATCTTGCAGGCGGTATCATTCAGGATGGATAGCTCCACCCCTTTTTCTCTTGCCCATTCCTCTGACATACTGGTTACATTTTTTGCCTCTCTCGATATGTCAACCGATCCTATGCAAGCCAGTCCCCCTCCACTTTCCAGGCGCGTAAGTAAAGATACATCCGTCAGGATATTGGCCATATCTTTCGCACTTGATATAATATGGGGTAAATATCTGCTCTTATCTCCACCTTTCATTGCAAGACCGCTGTAATTTTCAACGGTCATCAATGAATTTCTCAACTCATGAACAAGGTAACTCATTGCATCATCGGCCTCTGCCGACCTCTCTCTTAAACCCCTCAATTCCCTTTCCTTCTCCATATGTCTTTTAACTTTCAAAGAGAGGCCCTTTACGGAAAAAGGCTTTGAGATATAATCATCAGCCCCCAGACCAAGACCTTTCAATCGATCATCTTCTGCAGAAAGCGCTGTCATCATGATCACCGGAAAAGTTTCGCCCTTGGACCGGAGCTTATTGCATATTTCCCATCCATTTATTTCCGGAAGCATAATGTCCAAAAGAACAAGGTCGGGCCTGTGATCTTTCAGGAGTTCTATAGCCTCCCTACCATTAAATGCTACCATCGTTTCATAGCCTTCTCTTTTAAGGTTATATTGCAAAAGTTCGACGGTATCCCTTTCATCCTCAACTATTAGTACCTGACCACCCATATCATTCCCCCTTTTACAAAATATTTTAAGCCGATTGATTATGCACAATTATTATAGCTGCGCGCTCCATCTAAATATCGTCCACCACTAATCAAGATGCGTACCAGAAGAATCGGACAACGATAATGCTCTTCCGTTTCACAATATTTTTCCATTTGCAAATTACCGGGAGTCGTATTCTGACGAGTTGATGCCTTACAACACCTTCTGAGCTTTAATTCTGATAAATATGGACACTCTGTCAAACTCATGTTTCCCTCCTGCTTTTTTCAAAGGGCACACCTGGAATACTACAGGCGCATAACCACTGTGTTAAACTTTGATTAAATTAAAGTTTAAACTCTATCAACCATGTTTATACAGCTCTACCTACTCAAGCTGCAACACTGGGAGAACGGACAATTGCCAATGTTCTCAAGCCACCTAAAACAGCTATCAAAAAAGCCATTGCCAGCATCTCCTGCCATACAAGTTTGTGCTGATACAGCAAGATCATCACCTCCCGCAGAACAAAAACCAGCGTCACATCACTTATAAGGGTCAACCTTACCCTGTGCAGTTCCAGATAATCCAGCAAACCTCTGAATAGCTCCAGCACCACAATCATGCCCAATATATCCGTTACAAGTATTTTGAATCCCGAATCGATGGTCCCATCAAACATCTTTCCAATATCCATGAATATCTTTGCTGTGCCGAGAATCAGGGCAAGTATGACAAAAAGGGTCAGCAGGCGTGAGATAGTATCTGTAGCGGTCTTTGTAGCTTTTTTAAAAGTCATTTTCCTTTTCATTTGAACTCTCCCGTTATTTTTAACAAGGAGATTATCAGGAAATTGTTACAGGATTATGACCACAATGTTAAGATTGAGTTACGCAGAATGATTTTGGATGGATTGAAGAAAGAAGTGAATATATTCGGAATATTTGAACTGCTTAGGTTAAGAGTGTAGTGCGTGAAACTCTAAAGGAAAACCTGCTGTTCAAACAGTTTCTTTCCCTTTTTTTCTCAAACCATGCAGGACAAGCAGGATCAGTATAAAGGCCATGAGCTTCATGAAGTAAAACAGTGCAACATCACTATGGCTGTTATAGAGAGAAGAAGGACTGCGGGAGAGCGGCTTTATCCTCATGACGGCCGGATTTGAGGGGAGGTATAAGACAGGAACCCTGTCGCCTATCTTCAAGGGTGGGCTATTTATCATTTTGTCAAAGCCCTCCCCTACAGCGACCGATCTTGTACCTGACAAAAACCTGCCCCTAGTTGCGCTGTAGGAGATAACGTACCAGTCTTCAACATAGCGCCGCCCTGCCCCGCCACCGAAGACCTCGGGCTCATAGACTGTAAGGACGGCCTCCTCCATAAGTCCATCCCTTGAAAGGTTGCAGGCCTCCTTGAACTCAGACAGTGGATAAAAAAGGCAAAGGGCGGCGAGCAGCAAGAAAATTAGAGTTTTCAGGTTCATGCCTTTCATCCGCCGGCCAGCTTGATCTTGAAGCCGAACTTTTCCAGCTCCACCATAAGGGTATCACGGCGCTCACCCTGTATCTCGATGACCCCGTTTTTAACGGACCCGCCGGCGCCGCATTTCTTCTTTAGTTTTTTAGCAAGCGCGCCCAGGCCTTTCTCATCAAGAGGCAGCCCCGTTATGACTATGACCGTCTTTCCGCCGCGCCCCTTTACCTCTCTGCGCAGTCGCACAATACCATCGGTTGCCGCAGCCATCCCCTTTTTGCTTACACAGCTGCAACGGTCCTCCGGTTTTCCGCATTCGGGGCAGACACGTCCATGCTCTGTTGAATAGACCAGTTTGCTGTTATCGGAAATACCTTTTCTCATGTTGATCCTTTTTTATTGCCATCATCTATGATAAATAAAAGCATATACCGATAATTTATTAAAGCAAAAAAATCTGCCCTGCAACAGGCAAGATCAGTCAAGAAGTCCCTCAACCGTCTTGACAAGCGCCTTGGTCACCTGCTTCATAAACTCAAGGGAAATCGTGTCGGAGGTGTCATGGCGGGTGTGATAATTGGGGTTTCTCATCATGGCCGTGTCTGTGATCATGACGGCGGGATAGCCGGCGTCCCAGAAGGGGGCGTGGTCGCTGAAACGGGTGGGTGGAAGGAGATAGCCGCTAATCAGCGCCCTGTGCTTAAAGAGCTTCAGCGTAGGCGCCGTTTTACCGGCTTCAAGTTCAAAGAGATCCATCAACTGTTCCGACCCCTTGTTTCCGACAAGCGCTATGAAATCACCCACATCTGAAACATTTATAAGGGGAGGAACGCTCTGGCTGCCCCTGCTTTTATTGACGTAGCCCACCGATTCAAGGTTGAATACCGCCTTGTATCTGTACGCAGCCTTTTTTACCCTTTTTACAAAATGTTTGCTGCCGTAGAGGAAACTGGCGCCGGTCATCTGCGGTTCCTCCAGGGTGAAGGCGATGAACTTGAGACCATCTCTGGGGCCGAGCAGCCTCGCCGCTTCAATCATTGAGGCCACGCCCGAGGCGTTGTCGTCGGCTCCGGGGCTCCCGGCAACCGCGTCATAATGGGCGCAGACGGCAATCCATTCGGGACTGGCATTCATTCCCGATGTAGTGGCGATGATGTTGTGATATGACTTGCCGCTGAAGTTGAATTCGTCATAATCGATGTGAAATCCCAGAGAGCTGAATTCAGCCTCGATGTAATCGCTCACCTCACAGAGCCTCTCATAGCCGTACTCTCCGTCCCTTATACCTTCAAGAGCGAGAACTGTTTTTAAGAGACGATCTTTCATTTGATTAAGTTCTCAAACAGGTAGCGCCAGGGCAACTCTTGCTATTTAAGAGAAAAGGCCAGTCTTTGGAGGGTCTGAACGAGAAATGTCTGGAGGAAGATAATGACAAGTATGACGATCATGGGAGAAAAGTCAATTCCCCCGCCATGAAGAGGTATCCATTTCCTGACCTTGTATAGAAGCGGGTCTGTTATACGGTAAAGAAACTGCACTATAGGGTTGTAGGGATCAGGGTTGACCCAGGAAAGAATGACCCGTGCAAAAATAACATACATATAGAGCTGAAGCACCATCCGTATTACGACAGCCAGTGCATCCAGAAAATTACCTATAATAAACATCTTTAAAAGCTCCTATTTCAATTTGATTCGGATATAAGGGATCAATCGTCAGCCTTCGACAATCTTGACCATAAGCTGTCTTGACCTTAGACCGTCGAATTCGCAGAAATAGACGGACTGCCAGGTGCCCAGCAGGAGGCTTCCCTTCTCGATTAAAATGCTCTCCGAACTGCCGGTAAGGGTCGCCTTGATATGGGCATCCGAGTTCCCCTCCATATGCATATAATCGCCTTTATATGGCGCCAGTTTGTCAAGCGAGGCGATAATATCTCTCTTAACGGAAGGATCTGCACCTTCATTTATGGTAAGAGCCGCCGTTGTGTGAGGAACATATAGATGGCAGACACCATCTGATATGTTACTGGCTTCAACAAGCTCTTCAATCCTGGCCGTTATATCAATAAGCTCAGATCTTTTTGAGCTGCTTATGTTAATGTTCCTGATCAACTATCTGGCCCAAGTTGCTGTTATTCCGAGGTAAAATACATGTCTCCATAGTATGCCGAAGCCTCGCCTCCTCCATTGTCCGTATCGGTCATAATGGCTACCGCATCGATGCGTCCGTAGTCTTCCCCAAGGAGCTTCCTAAGATCGTCGCGGACGTTTCGCTTCTCAAAAATCCACTTCCCCCTGTTTTTCCTCCCTGATTGCAGGGCCAGCATAACGGCATTTGAGGTATAGGCGTTCGGCCAGGAATTTCCAACAGGCTGGTTATTAGACCAGACATAGTTAAGGGCACGGGTCTTCCAGAAAAAAAGCCCCCCCGAAATTACAACATACACCCTTGCAGGATAATCATCCCCCTCTTTGGATAATTCATTAAGGGGCCCGAGGGTATCATCAATACGCCAGGTCCAGTTAAGCCAGGGGGTCTTTTCAAGATCCACCTCTATCCTCTTTAGCATAGCCGATGCAGAGGCCGAACTCTTTGCATGAAGCACCTTTCTGGCCTCTACGTAGGCGACACTGTAGTCAGTCTTCCCCTTGAACTCCTTCACCTCCCAGCCTGAGAGGTCTCCCGACTCAAATTCAGCCACTAAAAGAGTTTCGGAAGAACCGGTCCATGGAAAGAGAAGAAGAATAACTGCAATTAAGAGGTATAATTTCATAAAGGAAAGCGAGGCGCATTGCGCCGCCTATTTCTTTTTTGCAGGCTCTTTTTTCGGCCTCTTTTTGTCCTGTTTTTTCTCAAGAGCCGTTATCCTTCCATCAAGCGCCTTGATATCGGAAACGGTAGCAAGACCAAGTTCGCTGATCACTTTATGCACCTGGTCTTCAACTGTTTCCTTGAGCTTTTTCCGGCTGTCATCGGCGGTCTTTAAGAGATCTTTCAGGATATCTCCGCCCTCTTTTTCCGTTAAATTCCCCTTCACCACAAGCTCATCGGTGATTTCTTTCAGCTTTTCCTGGGTCATGGTGACAGCGCCAAGACCGACCTCAAGGGTCTTCTTAATTACGTCAAACATATGCATCCTCCTTATCTATTGTATAGTGCATTTGTATAGTGCATTCATTAGTGCATCTTTATGATTTTAAGATAACAGAAAATAAAACGATGTCAATAGTTATAAGACAAAGCTAGTAGTGAATGCATACCTTCAATATCCTCTCCTCGGAATTCAAAAGGAACTTCGCATCATTAAAGGAGGGAGGAATGGAGCGTTTTTCCATAACATTTGAAGCTCCGAACCCTTCCAGGGGAAGCATCATCCAGCTTAAATCCATACTGCCATTTTTATTTTCGTCATGAAGGACGGCTGCGGCATATTCACCGTAAGGGATATCGGAAAATCTGGCGCTTGCGCCCTCTTTCTCCAGATCTATTACAATGGTTTTAAATGCCTTTTCTGGTTTTATAGGGAATCCATCATCTGAGCTATATAGGCTGACCCTTGCCAGACCGCTGTGGCTTTTAAGGGCACTGATATCAACGGTGATATGGCCAGTCTGCTCCTCGCCGGAGGCCGCTGCAGAGCTAAGAAATAATATTAAGCTTATATAGTAACTATTCAGCGTAATTTTGATTCACCCGATAAATTCAGGCAT
>JAVVFD010000148.1:0-6514 GCA_032250935.1 bacterium | reverse complement strand
AGGGTAAAAAGGAATACGGGAGGTATGATGACGAGATATACGCCCAGATTGTAATCAAGGCCAAGGGAAAGGCCCAGTGTATAAATTGAAAGGATGGAAAAGAGGTGTATTACGACTGACAGGGCAAGCTGTCTTGTTATGTTGGGGATGTCACTATATACTGTTCTGAATCGTTTAGATAGCTCATAGAACAGATCGAGAAACCTGATCTTTGCCATAAACTTCATCTTCCTTAGCATGACTAGTATTATGAAGCCCGTAATGCTTCCGGCGCAGGTAATGTTGATGAGGTGATAGAGCCATAAAGGTAAAAGGGCATCAAAGCTGAAGTTTGCCGTGATGTTGAGAATAAGCAGGCCCAGAAGCCCGACTATCCTGTCGATGAATATTCCGTAAAACGCCTCTTTTTTGCTGTAACCCAGTTCGCCAAGCTCCATTATTCTCACCGCATCTCCGCCAATGCTGCTGGGTAGAGCCTGGTTGAAAAAAGTTCCCTTGAAATAGCTTTTGATGTAAAAGCTGAAGTTCTCATTAAACTTGAGGGTCTTCATAATAAGGTTCCACCTGTATGAAGATATGATAGTGCTCAGGAACTGGAATATGAGAGCCGGTATGAGGTAAAGAGAGTTGATATCCCTAATAACGACAAGAAGCCGGTCGATATCTACGACCCTGAATATTACTATCAGGAGCAGTGCTGTAACAGCCGTCTTTGCAAAAAGCTTCCGGTTCACCTATGCCCTTCCGTTTTATCCAGATTGCTGCACCTGTAGATATAGAATTTTTTTGTTTTAAATCCCTTGTTTTCAATCTCAATCTCTTCAAGTAACCTTACATGTTTGAACTGTTTTAATAGCTCTTTCTTTCTTGGGCTTTTGCTTAGAAAAACCCCTTGCACTTTATTGAAATCGAAGTTTTCGTCCCATATGGTATATTGACTAAATCGCGCTTTTATAGGGAGATGGGCCTGTCTGGCCCCATCTGCATAATAGCTGAACATAGCGGCCCTCCTGGGGTGGTCGGCCATTAAAATGTCACCGGGCTTTAAATGTTCTTTGGCCTTAATAGCAGACTCCTTGTCTCCATTAAGGCGATAGTGGATATTTAGCTTAGGCGGTAGAAAGAAAATGGAAGGAAAGTGAAGGATGAGGCTAAGCAATACAGCTAGAAGCGACCCTGCGATATAGCTCTTTTTTAAGTTGAGCTCCTTAACCGTGGCTGCAAATAGAATTGTTCCTGAAAAAAAAGCTACGGCTACCCAATTCATCTCCATCTTTTTAAAGAGGGCTTTGTATAGAAAGAATGTGAGTGGGAACAGGTAAGTTATGGCGATAAAAAACTTTTTGTCATTAAAAAAATAGCTTTTGTACCTGAAAGTGCCATAAAGCAGAACGGCGAAAAATACAGGTGTAAATACGGCAAAAAGACCGCCGAAGAATTCAAGGAATTTATCGGGTCTTAAGCCGGCAGATTCGCCGCTTCCATGACTGTATTGAAATGAAAAGCTGATCCAGTCATTCTGGTAGTTCCAGTAGATAACCGGAAGAAAAATGGCAAATGCCAGAACGATGGCGGCCCATGGTTTTATCTCCAATAATTTACGCGGCATTTTTATGAGTATGAAGAGAAGCAGTGAGGCGAGAAAGAGGACCGACATATATTTGCTAAGCATGAGTCCGCCGATAGCCAGACCGGTGAAGAGATAGTTGCGCCAGCCGCCATTAAAAAGCGCTCTATATGCTGTAAACATGGATAGGGACCAGAAGAGCATGAGTGGCGCATCAGGGGTCACAATGGTATATCCGATGCTTATGGCAGGTATGATCAGATAAGTAAAGAGGGCTATCCACGCAATGTCACTATCGTAGATATCTTTGGCCAGTTTGTATATAAACCATCCCGTAATGCTCATGGAAAATACGGCAGGCAGACGGACGAAGAATTCATGATCGCTGAACAGCGTAAATATGCCTATAAGATAAGCGACCATCGGCGGATGGTCATAGTAGCTAAGTTGAAGCTTCTTGCCCCAAAACCAGTAATATACCTCATCTGGATGCAGATCCAGGGTTATATTGTAAAGGGAATGAAAGAGGCCTGCAATCAGGAGAAGAATGATGGCATGGCGATCCGTCAGCTTTTTTATATCAAGACGGTATTTCATTTATCCCGGTCCGCCTTATCGAACATATAAAAATAGAGCAACAGAGAGCTTAGATAGACAAAGACAAAGGAGAAAATAACGTCGCTTAGGAAGTGCCCGCCCATCATGATTCTAATAAGCCCGATGATGCCCCCTGCCGATACTGCGCTCCAGAATATAATCCTTTTTTTCCTTCCACTAAATAACAGGGCCAGCGATACGAAGTAAAAGCCAGCCGATGCATGACCGCAAACAAATGAACAGTTCTTGTCACACTGATCTGTAAAAACAAAAGCTGGTGTAAATTGTTTTGTCCCGCCAAATTCAGCCACATGCCTTGGCCTGGCCCTGCCTGAAGTTTCTTTTAAGAGTCCGTTTACAAGGAGCACCGGTCCAATAATCATGGCCAGTATGAGGTATGTATAATGTTTTTTATTATATCCGAATAAAACTGTCCTTTTCTTTGCGATCATATAAACGTATGAGCCGATGACAGCTATAAAAAATATGGCTGCTGCGATCGGGACTGCGTTGTATATGAAGCGAACAAGAGGATTGTTCTTTGCCTGAAATATACCATCTGAAAAGAACAGGGAACTGACATGGATATCGATCTGAGGATAGATGAAAAAGATCAGGGCTGCCAGAGTTGAAAAGATAATGAATTTATATGAAATATTAAGGATCAATTTGTAGCCTTAAAGGGTCATTATGACAGATATTTGTTGGGGGAAAATGAACTTGAAAATATAACTGAGATTGAGTGGTTTTGCAAGCATTATCGGCCTGAATTATCGGCCTGAAATGAAGGCTTTTAGTTTCTTATGGACGGGCAGTCAATAAATTTTTTATGCTCTATTTTATGAAAGATGTTGACTTCCACCTGTCATTTACCCAATACCACTGAGATGGATACTTTCTGATCTCTTCTTCTATGATTGCGTTGATCTTCGCTGTGCCATCTTTGATGTCCCTATCCAGATCTCCCGTCGATTTTAAAAATACCGGCTTTTGATATGTGCAAAGGTGCCTTCCATTGCCATTCCTGACAGTAAATGCCGGAACTATGGGAGTTCCCGTTTTGATCGCCAGGAGCGCAAGGCCATAATTTGTTGAAGCGTCCCTTCCGAAGAAAGGAACCATGACAGACTGTGCCTCTTTGCTTGTATGCAGGTCCGACAGGATGCCTATCGTTTCCCCCTTTTTCAGGGCTGCAATGGTTTTTCTTGCCGAATTTCTGCGGGGAATAACTTTTATGCCGCTTGATTGCCTTAGTGAGGTGATGATCCTGTCGACGTAGGGGTTCTTATGTTTTTTGTAGATAACCGTAATTGAGCCCGACAGTATGCTGTGGATTGCCGCCAGCATCTCCCAGTTGCCGAGGTGGGCGCTTAGCAGAAAAACCCCCTTACCTGATTCTTGTGCCTTCAGGAAGTTTGAGTAACCTTCAATATCAACTTTTTCTTCAATATGTTTTTCTGATAGCGGAGAAAGAGTGATTATCTCGGCAAAGGTAGTTCCCATCTCCTTGAAGACGCATATTGCTCTCGACCTTGCCTCTTTGTCGGTTAAATTGTAGGCTAGCTTGAGGTTTTTTATCGCCACTTTCCTGTAAGTTGCACAGAACAGGAAAAAGAGTGTGCCCGTAAGCTTGCCAAGAGAGATAGCAGCACCGTAAGGGAGTGTCCTTATGGCGATGATTGCAGTTTTTAAAGGTATGTATGCTATGAAATAAGCTATGTTTTTGAAATTCATCTGTTGCCTTGTCATGGTTTTGTAAGGCGCCATGATAGCATTTTATAGAGGGAAAATGAATATAAATGGGGAAGTTTGAGGCGCTTATAGTGATTTGAGAACCTTATGGAGTTGCCTGCTGAATCAGTGATTTTTTTACAAATTCTCTATAGCTGGAAAGTATTTCTTTTGTCGCCGGGCCTACATTGAACCCCTTTCCTTCAAACTTTATGACAGGCATGACTTCTCTTACCGAACTTGTAATAAAGATCTCATCGGCCTTAAGCAGGTCTTCTTTTGTAATCGAGGTCTCTTCGACATCGATATTGCAAATGGCCGCACATTTTATCACACTATCTCTCGTAATTCCAGGGAGAAGGCCTGAAGAAAGAGGAGGTGTTTTGAGCCTGCCAGACTTTACAATAAAGATGTTGCTCGTAACCCCTTCGACAATATAGCCTTCATAATTAAGATATATCCCTTCATCGCCGCCTTTTTCTCTGACCTCTTGAAGCGCTACTATCCCGGGAATATAGTTGAGAGTCTTGTGCGATGCAAGGGGGGAGCGGGGGTCAACCTTGATGCTTTCAACCAGCGCTATCTCTATCCCTTTTTGTTGCAGTTCTCTTACGCCGGATGATACCTCCTCAGCAGTTATAACTATCTCGCTTTTGGCAGAAAGGTCGGGAAACAGGCCATCTGTCCCCCTGCCTCTGATGAGGGTAAGCCTTATGCGGCTGTCTTTGTCTATGAGAGAATTTTTATTCAGCAGCTCAGAAATAAGTTCACCCAGTTCTTCGGCGCTGAAATCCACATTCATCTTTAAAAAATCGGCGGCAGATTGAAGCCTTGCGAAATGTTCACCAATGGCGAATACCTTTCCGCCATACCCCCTGAATGTTTCGAATATGCCGTCTCCGTACATAAGTCCCCGGTTAAGTGGAGAAATAGATGCCTCATCTTCACTGGAAAATTTGCCATTCACATAGATAATATTTTTGCTCATAAGCTATCCCTATTCTTTATTGGACTCGGCAATTTCCTTGAATATGTCTCCCTTTAAAAGGGTCTCATCATATTCAGCTGCCGGGTCCGAGTCGGCAACTATGCCGCCTCCTGCTGAAAAGTAGATTGATCCATCCTTCACAAAGGCGGTCCTTATGGCGATATTAAGATCCATATTGCCGTCAAAACCTATGTAGCCGATAGAACCGGTATATATCCATCTGGGATTAGGTTCTATCTCGTGTATGATCTCCATGGCCCTGATCTTCGGCGCGCCGGTTATTGAACCTCCGGGGAAGGCGGCCCTTATGCAATCTACCGGCGTAAGCCCTTTCCCTGGTTCGCCCGACACGGTAGATACGGTATGATGAAGGTTGGAATAGCTCTCTACTTTCATCAGTTCGTCAACCTTCACAGTGCCGTATCTGCAGACCCTGCCGAGGTCGTTTCTGACCATGTCCACTATCATTATATGTTCGGCAGTCTCTTTTTTGCTGGATTTGAGCGCTCTTATCTGGAGGTAATTCTCTATGGCCCCTTTTTCCCTTTTTATCGTCCCCTTTATGGGACGTGATTCAAGCTTACTTCCCCTCAAGCTGAGGAAACGCTCCGGCGAATTGCATATAATGGATAGATCATCATAGCCGAGATAGCCACCGAAGGAGACAGGGTTCAGATCTCTGAAACGCTTGTAAAGGAGATAGGGAGAGCCGCTGAAAGGCGCCTTGAACCGCTGCGAAAGGTTTGCCTGATATATGTCCCCTTCCGTTATATACTCCTTTATCCTTTCAACCCCTTTGATGTAGTCATCACGGCTGAAGTTGGATTTTAAAACTCCAATTTTGGGCTCATCTTCCTTTGGGCCCGGATTTTTTGAAACAAGCTCAGTGAACTGATCCAGCCTCTCCTTGGCTCTTTTTTTCTTTTTGACCCCTTTTTCAGGTTGACCGGTCGAGACGATGGTAAGCTGTTTTTTTTGGTGATCGTACAGGAGGACGGTATCGTAGAAGCCAAAACGCAGGTCCGGCAACGAAAGCTCATCTTTTTTTCTTGCAGGGATAGGCTCTCCGGCTTCGTAGGCTATATAGCCGACCGCCCCCGAGCTGAATGGATATTCGGGGTGAGTCTTTTCCCTGAACCGTGTCAGCATATCATTAAATGCAGTTAATGGGTCGCCTGCCAATTCTTCTCTTTGACTACCTTCATTGATTGTAATGTTTTTATCTGTCGCCTCTATCGTTAAAAAAGGGTCTGCTCCCATAAATGTAAACTTTCCTGATTTATGGTCTTCGCTTGCTGGACTTTCCAGAATAAAGGGCTGCGGTAATTCAGAAAGGATCGAAAACAGGTGGTCGGATATAGACAGGATGGAGTCGTCTTTTGTTAAACTTTTGATGTCAATTTTTTTTGTCAGCATAGATTAAGGATGTTAGTGGTTTTTATGTAGCAAGTCAAGGAAGGAGAGGTCTTTGTGACTTTGGTATTAAGAGCTTAAGAGGGGTAAAAAAGCAGGATTTTTTTTGTGGAAGAAATAATCTTCTTATCTTAATAAAAACGTAACTATTCAGCGTAATTTTGATTCACCCGATAAATTCAGGCATTTCTCCCTTAAAGAGGAATTCCATAGCCAGG
>JAVVFD010000147.1:0-6529 GCA_032250935.1 bacterium | reverse complement strand
TTTCGCCACCAAGAGCGAAACAACGACTATATCAAAACCGCTTCGATTTTGTCAATATAAATTTTCAAGGAGAACAATAAAACAGAAGTGAAAATAATTCGGTGTACCTGCTTGAGGTATATGTCGCCCGACAACTTCATCTGATTTACGGAAAAAAGGATACTAGCAGAGAGCCATACCTCATGTCAATTAAATCATTCACATATCTTTATTTAAATTTGACATTGACTGCATAGCCCCTTATAAGAGAGAATAACTGGACCCATGGAGCGTTGCAATGCTAGGCAAATCCATAAAAAACAAATCATCGGAGATATAGAAGATTGATTATCGAACAAGAAAGACTTTCTGAGATAACGGAAAGGTTCAAAGACAAAAGAATACTCGTTATAGGCGACCTGATACTTGATGAATTCATATGGGGAAAGGTCAGCAGGATATCTCCCGAGGCACCCGTGCCTGTTGTCGAAGTCCAGAAGGAATCGCTGAGGCTCGGCGGCTCGGCAAATGTTGTCAACAATTTGAGCTCCCTCGGTTGCCGGGTGGCTCTATCAGGCGTCATAGGAAACGACGACAACGGCAAAAGACTTATCTCCATACTGGAAAAAATGAATGTTGACTACAAAGGCGTCGTCATAAAAGAGAACCGCCCCACCGCCATAAAGACAAGAGTGATCGCACAACATCAACAGATAGTGCGTTTTGACAGGGAAAAGACCATGCCCGTCATGAAATCCACCATTGAAAAAATAACAGACTATGTAATGAAGAACCTCTCCTCCATGGATGCAGTTATAATATCGGATTACGGTAAAGGGGTCATTACCGAAGAACTGCTCTCTGGAATTCTGCCGAAAATATCGAGAAAAAACATACCTGTTGCGGTAGACCCAAAACCGCTTAACTTTACCTCCTATCAGGGGGTAACCGTAATCACACCTAACCACCATGAAGCGGCCGAAGCGGCCGGCATGGCAACAGAGACCGATGAAGATCTCAAAAAAGCAGGCGCCAGGCTTCTCGAAAGCAACAGATCAAAATCCATCCTCATTACCAGGGGGGAAAACGGCATGTCGCTGTTTGAACAAGACGGCAAGGAAACACATATACCGACAGTAGCACGCGACGTCTATGACGTAACAGGCGCGGGCGACACCGTTATCTCAACAATGGCGCTATCCCTCGCAAGCGGGGCGACACTGAGAGAAGCTGCCATACTGGCAAACCACGCCGCTGGCATCGTGGTAGGAAAACTTGGCACTGCAACAACAACTGTCGATGAAATAAAATCGGCCATAACAAAAGAAAGCATGAGGGAGTTATAAGGCAGCCATGATAAAGAGCATGACCGGCTACGGAAAAGGGACCGCATCCTCAGAACTTGGAGAAGTCTCAATAGAAATAAAAACCGTCAACCACAGATTCAGGGACATATCTATAAGATTTCCAAACGGCCTCAACACCTTCGAAAGCGCCATCAAAAAAGAGATTGAAGGCACAATCTCCAGAGGGAAAATAGATACCTTTATCGCCTTCGAGGCGGCAATAAACGAAAAGTCCTTTGAAGTCAATCTCCCCGTCGCAAGAGGATACCACCTTGCATTGACTAAACTGCAAAAAGAGCTAAACCTGAAGGGAGATCTGACCGTTGCACATATGGTCTCCGTAAAGGATATCATAAAAGCGAAGGAAATTGAACTGGATGAGGTCCTACTGAAAGAGCTCATACTAAAGGCGCTTAAAGAAGCTCTACTATCTCTTAACGATATGAGAAAGACCGAAGGAAGCAGCCTTAGCACTGATATAAAAAAACGGCTCTCAATCATATACGACGGCTCAAAAAGAGTGGAATCAAAACAACCGGAACTTGCCGACCATTACATGGCAAAACTAAAAAAGCGGCTCAAAGAGATGACTGAAGAAACAACTATAGATGATGCAAGACTCATTCAGGAAGTTGCAATAATGGCCGAGAAGAGCGATGTTACAGAGGAGACAGTAAGACTTGAGAGTCACATCAAACAGTTTGAAGGGCTTCTAGACACGGAAGAGCCCGTGGGCAGAAAACTGGATTTCCTCATTCAGGAAATGAACAGAGAGGTTAACACCATAGGCTCCAAAAGTGGTGACAGTGAACTTTCAAGATGCGTTGTTGATATGAAAGCGGAAATAGAACGTATAAGAGAACAGGTACAAAACATCGAGTAGGACCGGTTTTAAAAAAGATGCAAGGGAGCTATAGTTTGAACAAAAAAGGCATAATCTTCATAATATCGGCGCCGTCCGGCGCCGGAAAAACAACTCTTTGTAAAGACTTAATGCTGGAATTCCCTGATATAAAATTTTCTATCTCATGCACTACCCGAAAAATGCGCCCCGGTGAGGTAGATGGGAAGGATTATCATTTTATAAGCAAGGATCAATTTAAAAAAATTGCAGATGAAGGCGACTTTGCCGAGTGGGCCGAAGTACATGGGGAGCTTTACGGCACAACGGTAAAGGAACTGAAAAAGGCGGCAAAAGAAGGCTTCGATCTAATCCTCGACATAGACTGGCAGGGTGCAAGGCAGATAAAGGAGAAAATTAACGACTGCGTATATATATTCATACATCCCCCCTCTCTGGAGGAGCTTGAAAATAGACTCAGAAAAAGAGGGAAGGATAGTGACGAGACAATAAAGAAAAGGCTGAAAAATGCCAAAGAAGAGATGTCGCACTCTGGCTGGTATGATCATAACATCACAAATGACAAGCTTACAGAAGCAATGGCCCGACTTAAATCTATAGTTAAAGCCGAAAGATATCGCAAGTCGCTTTGAATCCTGCCGCAAATATAGCCGAAATGAGTCCATAGCCCCCATGAAACAGAGAATATTCTTCCACTTTAAAGGAAAATAGCTTATACTCTACACATAATTTCAGGAGGATTAAAATGGCAAGAGTAACGGTAGAAGACTGTCTTGAACACGTGAGCAACAGGTTCGCTCTGGTAATGATTGCAGCAAAGAGAACAAAACAACTGGTAAGCGGAGCAAAGCCAAAGATAGAAAGCCCCCGCGACAAACCCCATGTCCTTGCACTTAGAGAAATAGCCGCCGGCAAAGTTGCTGTTCAAGAATAGTTAAAGCGCACAAATATAATCTTCCATAGACTTCCATTTTACAGCAAACCGGCATCTGGCTGTCTGGAAGAATGAGATTAATCGCAAAAAGCTCCTCTTAAAATCTATCGTTCAAGACAACCGTAATTTGAACGCTTGTTTTTTTCTATGGTAACGCCATGGTAAGACTTAACGACATCCTTGAAAAGATTGAAGAGTACAATCCAGGTGGAGACCTGCCCCTCATCAAAAAAGCCTATGTATTCGCTGCCAAGGTCCACCAGGGACAAAACAGGCTGTCGGGAGAACCATACCTGAACCACCCCCTTGAAGTCTCGAAAATACTCACCGACCTCAAAATGGACATCCCCACAATTATTACGGGGCTCCTGCATGATACCGTTGAGGATACAAAAGCCACCCTTGAAGAGATCGAAACCCTTTTCGGGTCTGAAATAATGTTCCTTGTAGATGGTGTTACAAAGATCAGCACCATGGAATTCAACACCAAGGAAGAAAGGCAGGCCGAAAGTCTTAGAAAAATGGTCATTTCCATGGCCAAAGACATTCGGGTGGTACTCGTAAAACTGGCTGACAGGCTTCATAATATGAGGACGCTTCAACACCACACATCCCTTCGCAAGATGCAAAGCATCGCTCAAGAAACGCTCGACATATACGCACCGCTATCTAACAGGCTAGGAATCGCCTGGATCAAATCAGAACTTGAAGACCTTTCCCTGCGATATCTAAATCCGGACGTATACCGCGAGCTCACCAAGAAAATTGCAAAGAAAAAAAGAGAACGGGAAGCTTACATTCTGGAAGTCAAACAAATAATTAAAGAAAAACTAGCCGAACACGGCATAGACGGAAAAATAAGCGGAAGGCCTAAACATTTCTACAGCATCTACAAAAAGATGGAAAGTCAGGGGCTTGCCTTTGAAGAGATAAACGACCTCGTTGCTTTCAGGATACTTGCGGACAACCTGACTCAGTGTTATGAAGCGCTCGGGGCTATCCACTCCATATGGAAGCCCGTTCCAGGCAGATTCAAGGACTATATCGCAATGCCCAAGGGAAACATGTATCAGTCCCTTCATACAACTGTCATTGGACCAAAGGGCGAAAGGCTGGAAATCCAACTGAGGACAGAAGAGATGCACAAGGTGGCCGAGTTCGGGATTGCGGCCCACTGGAAATACAAAGAAGGCAAGGGTATAAACGAAAAAGATGATGAAAGGTTCGGATGGCTAAGACAGATACTGGAATGGCAGCAGGAGATGAAAGACCCGCAATCATTCATGGAGAGTTTCAGGGTAGATCTTTTTACCGACGAGGTTCATGTCTTTACCCCTGAAGGGGATGTAATGGAGCTGCCACTTGGCGCATCCCCTCTTGACTTTGCTTTCAGGATACATACCGACATAGGGATGCGCTGCAACGGCGCGAAGGTAAATGGCACTATTGTCCCATTAAGATATAAACTTAAAAATGGCGATACCGTACAGATACTAACCTCTCCCAAACAGGTTCCAAGCAGAGATTGGCTGAAATTAGTCAAGACATCCAAAGCAAGAACGTCCATTCTACACTGGACCAAAAAAGAGGAAAAGGAAAGAAGCATTTCTATAGGAAGAGAAATACTCGACAAGGAGCTAAGAAGGAGAGGAAGGAGCATCTCTAAAATCTTAAAAGACGCCAAGCTCAATAATGCGTTAAAATCCATGCATATCAAGACTGCCGACGAACTTATGTCGTTAATATCTTACGGCAAAACGACTCCTTCTCTCTTCATTGAAAAGCTCTACCCTGATGAAGTCAGCAAGGATATCAAAAAGGCTCAAAGCACGTCAAGAATCGACAAGTTAATTGAAAAGTTCTCAAGGCACAAGGATGACGCCATTGTAATCGAAGGAATCGATGATCTGCTTATACGTCACGCCAAATGCTGCAACCCTGCAGCAGGGGATGATATCGTTGGATTTATAACAAGGGGACGAGGCCTGACGGTTCACAAAATTGATTGTCCCCACATACTGGAAAGCGACCCCGAAAGAAGAATTACCCTTAAATGGGGAAAGGACGCCGCATTTACAAAGCCGGTAAAGATAAAAGTTACCTGTAGAGATGAAAAAGGACTCCTTGCCAAGATGAGCCTTAAGATAAGCGAAAAAAAGGTCAATATTACAAGTGCACAGATAATTACCGGAACTACTCAGGCCTCATGCATATTCGAACTGGACGTTAAATCTCTTAGCGATCTAAGCGGAATTTTAAATGCCTTAAGCAAGGTAAAGGGTGTTCTAAAGGTAGAAAGAGTATAAAAGGAGATATAATGAAAAAAACAATCGTAAACACTGAAGATGCACCGGCGGCAATAGGTCCCTATTCCCAGGCAATTAAAGCGGCAGGCCTGGTATTCATCTCAGGTCAGATCCCATTAGACCCGGCATCGGGAGAAGTTGCAGGTGATAGCATTGAGGTACAAACTGAAAGGGTGATAAAAAACCTTGAGGCAGTACTTAAGGCGGCAGGCTCAGATTTTGGCAAGGTTATCAAAACAACAATATACCTGACCGATCTAAACGACTTTGCCGCAGTAAACGGGATTTATGGAAACTACTTCAATGACTCCCCTCCGGCAAGAGCAACCGTAGAGGTAAGCGGCCTACCAAAGGGGGTAAAAGTGGAAATAGATGCGATAGCTCTGGCCGCCTAAGCGGCCTTGGTTACCGCCCCTGACCTGATACAACGCGTGCAGACCTTAATCTTCCTGGTGTTACCGTCAACAACGGCTCTAACAGTCTGGATATTGGCATCCCAGCTGGTCCTGGTCTTATTATGAGCATGGCTTACATTATTTCCCACCATACGGCCCTTGCCACATACTTCACATACCTTTGCCATTTCAAATCTCCTGAGTAATTTAACTAAGCCGTACTTTATAGCACAAACACGTGAGATTTATCAAGAGAAAAGGGCAATATCTACTTTATAATACAACTTCAGTTCTAAAGAAGAGCCTGTAATATTCCAGCCCTTCTTTATTGTCAATCCTTACCTTGAAGCCTCCCATTTCCTTTCAAGCACCACCAGCAAATCATCAATTGCCTCCCTGATATCTGAGGTGCCCACACTTAATCTATTAAGCTGGCTGGCCACTCTTATCAGTCTCTGAATATCTTTGTCAACATCTTTTCTTGTGGTAGAGCCTGATGTAATTACTTTTTCGAAATCACTGATAATATCACTCTTAATATCAGTTTCCTCCTGAGGTATATTAAGCTGATTCAAGGTATTCAGTATACGAGTTTGCAGATCAACAACTCCCTCGGCCATATCAATTGCAAGAGAATAGCTGTTATACAGCCTCTCTTCACCTTTTTGGATATAATAAACATCCGAAACTGTATCCACGGAACTGCT
>JAVVFD010000146.1:0-6562 GCA_032250935.1 bacterium | reverse complement strand
ATTAAACTTCTGGAAGAGATACAGGAAATAGATATAAGGGTCAAAAAGATACAAAAAGATACAGAATATTTCCCGCAGGAAATAGAGAGAATCAACGAACAGCTTGAGGAAGATAAGAAAGCCGTCGATGAAGTCAAACTGGCCCTTGAAGACCACGAAAAAGAAAAGAGAGAAAGAGATGAAGAGCTTAGCGAAAACAACGAGAAACTAAAGAAATTTGAAGGCAGGCTGAGGGATCTAAAGACAAACACCGAATATCAGGCATCACTTAGAGAGATCGATCAGGCGAAAAAGAGGAATGAAGAGATAGAGGATGAGCTTCTGGCCCTTATGGAGCTGACAGAGGCCGAGGCTGCAAGACTTGCTGAAGCTGAAGCGCTTTTTGCTGAAAAACAGAAAAAGGCTGACGAGGAGACAAAAGCCCTTTCAGAAAACCTTAAAAAGATGGAAAAAGACCTCTCTGGCGTACTTGCAGACAGGGCTAAAAAGATGAAGACCATTAATCCCGAGGTTTCCGAACTCTACGAAACACTCAAAACAAGGATCAATGGACTGGTTTTGACCGACACTAACAATGGCGCATGCAACGGTTGCTACATGCGCATACCTCCCCAGGTCATAAACGAGGCAATGAGATTTGATAAGTTATATCAGTGTCCCAGTTGTAACAGAATCTTGAAAATAGAACCCTGAAAGATCCCTGTCAGAAAGATTAACGGACTTTCCTGATCTGGCCAGTTGTATTTCCGTGTCGCTGAAGCTATAATAACCGCGGTGAGAAGCTCAGGTGATCGCCGGTCCCGCCTTTTGTGCGGGGCGGGAGGAAAGTCCGGGCTCCAAAGGGCAGGATGCTCCCTAACGGGGAGTGGGGGCGACCCTAAGGAAAGTGCCACAGAAAGGAAACTACCCCCCGGCTAATGCCGGAGGGCAAAGGTGAAAGGGTGAGGTAAGAGCCCACCAGTTTCCCGGGTGACCGGGAAAGCTTGGCAAACCCCATCCGGAGCAAGACCAAATAGGAAGGCGTTTGAGGGCGGCCCGTCCGAGGCATTCGGGTTGGTTGCTTGAGACGCCGGGCAACCGGCGTCCTAGACGAATGATCACCGCCCCTTTTTAAAGGGGAGACAGAACCCGGCTTACGAGCTTCTCACTTTTTTACAAACTTCCCCGTTTTTACCAAGAAGTTTCAGTCTACTTCCACAGCAGTAATCAATCCCGGATATTTATCATCATCAAGGAGTATCATTCTAACCTTTCCCTGCCAGAGGGAAAAGAATTCCTCTCTTTCCGCGTCTGTAGCGGTGCCTGAAAGAGTTGGCCCTGCAACCTCTCCCATGCGCGGATTTTCCGGAAGAACCTGTTGATTCAATATGACCTTTACTTTTTTGCCCGTATCACGTCTTTCAAATACAAAGGCGTTAGGTTCAAAATCATTATCATCAAAACTTAGCAGCTTATACCTTCCATATCGCCCGCCGCCAAGGCCATGAAAACCTGTCTCGGTAGAGGCGCCGGTTATAAGTGTCATGACCTGAGACATGGGGCCATAGGCCATATCACTCACCTTGCCCTTAACCGTTATTTTGATGTCACCCCTGACAGGCAGATCATCTCCATATAGTTCCTTAAGAGCCCTTGCAGTTATCTTATAGGCCCCCGATACTGCGGCGCAGGAATGACCAGCCATCTTAACGACATCGGTATAGGTAAAGACCATAGGCTCACCTTCTTCCATAGCTCCAAGGGCATAGGCGAGGGGATCTTTGAGGCTTATCGTTTCAGCCTCATCAAAAAAACTCTGTTTCCACTTAGTCTGATCTTTCGACATGTCTGCTTCTCCTTCTTTTTAGTAACATTTTATTATTAATATGACGCCTTTATTTGCTGCGTCTAAAAAACAGATGGGCTACGAGCGATGCTGCAAATATGAAAAGGCCCAGAAACAAGATCCTTGCTCCCGGGTCCCGGTTAACGGAAAATGATCCGACCGGGGCCGACTTTATATCCTCCGCCGAAAGGTGAATATCTCTGAACTTAATCAATTTAAACCTCTGGTTATAGGGAGAGATCCACCTTTTTTCAACAATTTTGCCCTTTTCAATAAAGATGAGTTCCATCGCTCCGTAGCGGCTGTCCATTCTTCCACCGACAAGTCTGAGCTCTCCTGATCCAAGGTGAACGCTTTCTCCTTGAGCTAAAAGGAAAGTCCCCTCTCCCTCTTTGTCACTTTTCTTTAACACAATACCCTTGGGAACCGATTGCACATTTTTTATATATACAGCTATGTCCTTGTATATGAGCGGGCTGTTAATCTCAACTCTTTGCCTTTTGATTTCCTTGCCGCCGCCAAGCAGGCTCACATCTCCCCACATAGTTTCAGGATAGCCCCTTTTGCCGACGACCATATCAAGGTCGCCAACCTTAACTGAAAAACCGGCAAGCTCCTTTATTTCCACCTCATCCCCTTGAGCGGCAGCAAAGTCATCCCCCCTGAAACCCCATATGCTCCCTGTAAGATGCGCTGCAAGGGCTATAAGAAAACCTGCATGGGCGATATATGGAAGGAGCGTCCTTATCCTTACGCCCTTTCCTCTTGATATCTCTTGAGTTACAAGCGTCTCCTCTTCATCATTTTCAGCCTTTCTTCCCTTGCTCCAAACCTTAAAAAGAGAGGATAGACGGTCAAATGTACATACGATGGTATTAAGTGAAAAGATAAAGACAAGCAGAACAAGGAGTATGATCCACCAGGCAGATGAAAGCGGTGTGGCCCAGACCCAGTCTATAAGGAGGCTCTCATCTATCGCCTCAAAATCCTCTTTATTGGAAAGGAGGGCAAAGGAGCCTGTAACAGTGACGCTGACTATGAGGTATGTCAGAACGATGGTGAGCTTTATGCTGCTAAGTTGTCTATATAAACTCTTCATAGTTATGCGCCTAAAGCTTATGGCTGCTCTTCATTAAAAGCCCCACCCCGACATAGGTAAATATAACGACCAGGAAGCCAAATATAGTCATCCAGGCAACTTTTTTTCCGCGCCAGCTTTTAAGGTAATGTCCGTGAACTATGCCGGCAAAGTAAAACCAGAGTATGAAGGACCAGAGGGTTTTCGGCTCCCAGAACCAGTAGTTACCCCAGGCAAGATAGGCCCATATGGCGCCGCTGAACATGGCAAGCGAAAAGAAGGAAAAGCCCCAGACATTGGATGAATTCACTATCTCTTCATATACCTTGGATTTCACAGGGTCCCTCTTCATGTGGCAAAGAAAGAAGAATGCAGCGGCAAAAGATACTGTAAAGAGCGCATAACCGGCAAAAGATGCCATAACATGGACCTCAAACCATATAGTCTTAAGCGCCAGGAAAAGCGGGGTGAATTTATGATCAACGCTGATTGCGAAGGCAAGAAGTCCCGATGCAACAGGGATGGATATAAGCTCCATTATCCCTACCTTATATCTGAAATTGTAGACAAGGGTAGCGAGGGAAACGGAGAAGCTGAAAAACAGCAGCGTCTCGTAGAGGTTGGCCATAGGGGCATGGCCGACATAATAACTCCTTAATATAAGAGCGACAAAATGAATCGCAATGGCGATGAGAAGAAGTAGTCTTGAAAGAAAAGGCCTGCTATCTCCCTTTACAAACTTCCATAAGGAGACCGCAAAAGATACTGAATAAAGAAGGAGCGCGGCAATAGAAAAAAGATTGGCTGTATATTGCAAATCACTTCTCCGGCTCTGCAATTACCTTGAGCAGATTGTGAGCAATCATTTCAGCAGAAAGAAAATCTCCCTCAATTCCAAAGACAGGCATGATCTCTCTGCCGGAGATAAAGAGGTTCCCGTATGGAGTCAACGGTGACAGCGAGCCCAGCATGGCAGGCGCGAGCAAGGGCTCTCCAACAAGGTAATCATCCGAGGAGAAAGGTTTTGAAGCGCTCTTGTAAAGGACTTCGAACTTGCCTTTATCCAGGAAGGGAATAAGGTCGTTCAACCTGCGAAGGGCGGATTTTTCAAAGCGTATAAGATTATTCTTGGATGCAGCGATATCGGCGCTGTTATCTATTGCCCTGCTTATTTTCATAAGCCTCTTCCCTTCGGGCGTTGCCCCACTTTCCGAAACGGGCACCATCTGTATCATAAAAGGAAGATCCTCATCGTCGTCAACTATAAGGTTATCATGCATGCCGACGGGGATAATGTCTGCATCTATTCCTATAAATATGGACTGCCACCACAACCTGCCACCACATACCTTCAACCCTTCTATAAAGGTCTTGGTAAAAAACTTCTGCGGTAGAAGTGCAGGAAGGTTGACGGGATCTGAGTTGAATATGAATGACTTTGCCAAGATTTTGCTGCCGCACCCTTTCAATGTGAGCTGGTTTATCTTGTTTTTTTGGACTAAAAACTTCTCAACTGAGGCCCCGTCTTTAAACTCAACGCCTCTATCTTTGAGGCCGGCCAAAATAAGTTTTTTAAAACCGCTCATACCGCCCTTTGGATAATAACCTTCCAGGCAGCTGATAAAAGGGACAAAGGGGAGGCTTTCTGAAACTGGATAAAGGGACGTGGAAAATTTTGAAGGAAGGGAGATGACTTTCTTTAAAGAGTCGGAAATATCCAGGCCGCTTAATACTTGCTCCAGCGTTTCTTCCGGCATATTAAAGAGATGGGCCCTGCCCTTAAACTTCCAGCCCAGCCTTGCCTTAAGGCCATAGGGTGGGAATATCTCATCTCTTTCATGATCCCCTTCGGTTATAGCGCCTCTTAGAGCCGACCTATCCGCTAAAACCTTAATAATTCTTGAGGCCTCTCCGTCAAACTCGGCAACAAGCTCAGCCTCCAGAGTCTTCTCTTTCCACGAAAAGTCAATGCGGTGTTTGCCGGTAATGACTTGAAACAATAGCTCGGCAGGAGTAAAGCGTTCCTTATTGCTTAGCCCCAGGCCAAGCCGCCCTAATATATTGGTTACAGCAGGGCTGTCAGGTATATTCCCGATGGGCAGCATCTGAAAATCAAGCTTATATCCTTTTTCAACCTTTTCAGAAGATGCTTCATCATTAATGATAAGGACCTTAGCCCCTTTATCTGAAAGAAGCGCGGCGGCAAGCAGCCCCGAAAGTCTGCCCCCGTATATAACTGTATCGTATCTCTTTTTTGACATAGTAATTAAGACTTAAAATCAGGTCTTTATTTAATTATAAATACTGCTGTTAAGTTACCGCACCGGCCACAATAAGGGCGCCTGTTAAGATGCGAAAAGTTCTATGCCCTCTTTTGATAAAAGCGCCGCAAGGACTCCGCTGCCACTTTTTTCAAGGTTTCCACATTTAATAAGATTGACTCCGCAAGAAGGGCTCTTTTCTTTAAGATAGGCCTTTTTTGCTCCGACAAGCCCTGCAATTTTAAGGACCTCTTTAGCTCCCTTTACAAATTGCTCGCTCACATCTGCAGCTTCAATATTTACAACCCTTGCACGGCCGCTAAGGACGTCAAATCCGTCCCCGTCGCATATCTCAGCCGCTACCCTTGGTGTAGGTAGGCCACCAAGCTGTTCGGGGCAGACCTGGACGACATGAGAATCTTTAATTTGCTCTATAAGACTTTCATCAAGAGAATTGGCGCCGTCATACCTGCAGTTAATACCCAGCAGGCATGCGCTTACAATTACAGTCTCAGACAAGGTCTATTTCCCGTCAATCAAGACAGTTCTTCCATCTATTTGAAGCCTGTCTTCAACAAACAGTTTAACAGCTTCGGGGTATATCAGGTGTTCTTCAGCCAGAATCCTTTCGGAAAGGGTCTCAACCGTGTCGTTAGCTGCAACAGGAACGGCCCTCTGTAGAATTATAGGGCCGGTATCAACACCTTCGTCTACAAAATGAACGGAGCATCCGGCGATCTTTGCACCGTATTCAAGGGCCTGTTTTTGTGCGTCAAGCCCCTTAAATGCAGGCAGAAGGGACGGGTGGATATTCATTATCCTCAAGGGGAAGGCTTCGATCAAGGGCATTCCAATTATCCTCATGAAACCGGCAAGAATTATGAGTTCTATGCCTCGCTCGGTAAGCAGTTCCACCGCTTTCCTGTCGAATTCTCCGGCAACAAGGCCTTTTGATTCCATCACCCTTACTTCGATATTGCGCTTCTTTGCAATATCAATAACTCCGGCCGATGGCTTATTTGTAATTAGAATATCTATTTCGGCATTGATATCGCCTCGTTCGATCGCATCATGGATGGCGACAAAATTGCTCCCTCTGCCTGAGGCAAGCACGGCCAGCTTCTTTTTGATACCTTCTTTCATCCCTTAAGGACAACCTCTTTGCCGCCTGCAGTTGCCGGAATCACGTCTCCGATAATGAGGGCCTCGTCACCGCTATCGCCGCTATTAACACTTTTGAGGATCCCTTCCGCTTCATCTTTAGGCGCAATAATGACATACCCTATGCCGTTATTAAAGACCCTGTACATCTCGTTATCGTCAATGGAACCGCCGCTTTTGATAAGCTCGAATATAGCAGGAACCTCCCAGGCACCCTTATCAATTACAACATCGAGG
>JAVVFD010000145.1:0-6640 GCA_032250935.1 bacterium | reverse complement strand
ATGCCCTGGAACTGAACAAGAAGACCATTCAGTATAACGTGCTAAAAAGGGAGTCCGAAGGTAACCGGAAGCTCTTCGACGTCCTCCTGAACAGGCTGAAGGAGACTAGCCTAACTGAGGGTATGGAATTTAATAACATAAGGATTCTTGATTATGCCCAAGTGCCAACTTCGCCGGTTAGACCTGATAAGCAAAAGATGCTTTTGCTTGCAGCTCTGGTTGGGATCCTTGGCGGCTGCGGCCTTGCTCTTTTTATGGAGTATCTTGATGACAGGATTAAAACAGAAAGCGATGTGGAGCAATATCTGGGACTTCCCTTTCTAGGCACTATCCCTGCCATATCAGGAGAAGAAAAGGAATCTCTCTATATGATAGCGGAAAAGATGCCGAAGGCAATGGTTTCAGAGGCGTTCAGGGGCCTCAGAACGTCCGTGCTTTTTTCATCATCGGACAAAGAGATAAGTACCATTATGCTGACAAGCGGCGGTCCTGGGGAAGGCAAGACTACAGTTGCAATAAACCTTGCCGTTACGATGGCTCACGAAGGGAAGAAGGTGTTGCTGATTGATTGTGACCTTAGAAGACCGACACTTCATAAAGTCTTTGGCTTAAATGATAAACTTGGACTTAGCAATTTACTTGTTGACCATTCTATTGAAATTGACAAGGCAATACATGAGACTGAAGTAGCAAACCTGGATATAATATTATGCGGGCCTATTCCTCCAAATCCTTCTGAATTGCTCGGCTCTAAACGGATGAAGGAGATAATTTCCATCCTTGATAATAAATATGATCGGGTAATATTTGACTCTCCTCCATCTATATCTTTAGCTGATGCTGCTGTTCTTGGACGTTCTGTTGAAGGAGTACTCCTTGTTGTAGACACGAAGACTACGGCAAGAGGGAAGGCTCAAAAGAGTGTCAAGGCGCTTACCGAGGTGGGCGCAAATCTGATCGGTGTAGCTCTTAACAGGGTAAATATAAACGAGGAGGGATATTACGGTTATTATTACTATAATTACGATTATGGTAAAGACAAGGGATGATCGATATCCACGCCCACATTCTTCCAGGCATTGATGATGGCCCTGAGACTCTAGATGAAGCGATTGAAATAGCAAATAAGGCATTTAAGGCCGGCACAAAAGCGATTGTAGCCACCCCCCATACCTTAAATGGACTCTATCGAAATGATAGAAATAAAGTTCTTGGTGAAGTAGTCAACTTTAGACAAACTCTTAAAGAAAGGGACATACCCCTTGATGTTTTGCCCGGCGCAGACATTGCTCTGACTCCTGAACTTATTCCCTGTCTTGACGCTGGAGAACTTATGACGATAAATGACGGGAGAAAATATCTCCTTGTCGAGCTTCAGCCATACTACTTTCCTGAAAAAATCCACAAAATTATCTTTGCCCTCAAAACCAGAGGTATAACTCCCATAATAACACATCCCGAAAGAGATGCCCTTATTATGAAAAACAATGAAATTCTTGCCGGATTTATAGAAAGAGGCTGCCTGAGTCAGATAACCGCCATGAGCTTAACGGGAGGATTTGGAAATAAAATAAAAATGCTCTCCGCTGAACTTATTAAATCCGGAATGATTCATATAATAGCGTCTGACTGCCATTCCGCGGATAAAAGGCCTCCTTCACTAAAGGGAGCTGTTGATGTCGCAGCAGAACTAATCGGCTTAACTAAGGCGATGAAGATGGTTCAAGATATTCCAGCTGCGGTTATGAAAGGAGAGGGGGTTGATATCCCTTCGCCTTTAATTGTTAATAAGAAATGGGGCTGGCCTTGGAGTCGATTCTTCGCTGGATAATATTGCTTCTTGTGCCGTTTCTTGCGCTTAGTTTCGGAGGTGTTCAAAAATGGGCATTTACGAGCATGCAGGTTATTGTTTTTTCTCTTTTTCTGGTCTGGATTTTGACTTATCTCTACGGCAAGAAAAAAGATTCAAGACCCACTCTTCCTCACAACCACCTTGTATTTTTTATTGCTTTTTTACCTTTAGTTTTTCTAATATCGCTTCAGATTGCCACCTTGCCTGAAGTTTTTATCAGGCTGCTTTCTCATGGCTTATTTGATCTGAAAGAACGCATTGGCCTCTCTGATGCTGTTAAATTCCCCTCCTCTCTTTCTATTAATCGATATAAAACCTTTGAGGCCCTATTTCAGGTCATATCCTGTTTTCTAACAGTCATTTTTACCTCAATTTTATTTAGAAAGAAAAAGCGCCTGAAGACAGGTATTTATTTCATCGCTTTTACAGGGTTTTTTATATCCTTGTTCGGAATATTACAGTATTTGTCCTGGAACGGGAAGATTTACTGGACTATGCCGGTATCAGTGGGCGTTCCTTTCGGGCCCTTTATCAACCATAATCATTTCGCCGCATTCGCTAATTTGACCGTATTGCCTGTCTTGGCACTTGTTCTTTATCAATATAAAGAATTTGCTCTTAATGGGGCATGGAGGAGAAAAGGTGGATTGATAATGTTTTTTTCACTGATCATAATAACAACGGCTATATTCATGTCCGGTTCAAGGGGAGGGGTAGTTAGCCTGATCGCCGCAGTTATTGTGATGCTCTTTGTACTCAGAAGGGAAGGTGAGGTCAAGGTAAACCTGTTTCTGCTTTCAGTCATCTTGTCTCTGGTGGCGGGCTTGTTCTTTATAGCTGACAGATGGGAAGTTTTAGACACCCTTTCTTCCCTTATTGCGTCCCATGAGGACATATCTTTACTTTACAGGCTTAAGGGATGGGAAGCTGCCATACAGATTTTTAAGGACTTTCCTGTTGCAGGGACCGGTTTTGGCACTTTTAGTGAGATTTTTTTGCTTCACAGACCGGAATCAATGACAACCACCTTCCATCATGCACATAGCGAGTACATACAATTTATGACAGCGGGCGGTTTGTTAGGCCTGCTACTGCTTTCCATACCTTTAGTTTTTTTTGCCCTAAGATTTAATCCCGTGCCGAGAGGTGATTTAGATAGAGAGTCAAGGTTTATTAGAGCTGGAATATTTTCAGGCGTGATAGCGCTTCTTATTCATAATACGATTGAGTTTAATATGAGGATCCCGGCTAATGCCTATCTCTTTTCAATTATGCTTGGGCTCTATCTGACTTTGTTTGATAAAAAAATAAAAATAAGTAGAGCATCCGATAGACTTTTTTTTGCCGGTCTGCTTTTTATTTCAATGGTATGCCTGATTTTAAATATAAGCGATGTCATAAATTCATATAATATCCCCCAAAAATCTAATAGACTCCTGAGTAAGTTTCAACCATCGGTGCCCTCTGACCCTCAAGAATTAGTTAAAACAGGAGAATTTTACGCAGCCAGAAAAATGAATCATGAAGCAGATAAATATTTCCTAAGGGCTCTTGATATCGCTCCTTTAGACGCCTCTATATGGTCCCATTATGCAGTCTTGATAGAACGAAGGGGGGGCATGGATGAAGCGATAAGTTATTTGGACACAGCTTCCAAGCTTGATCCTGTCAATCCGACATATCGTTTCCATTTAGCTGGCTTAAGGCTCAAAAATGGCGATACCCTCAATTCTATTAATGAATTAAAGGAATTGGTGAAAGTCAGAAGTGAATGGTTTAATCGCGCATTAGAGCTGCTTAAGGGAGCAAATATTGATCCTGAAGTTTTAATTGATATGGCGGATAATGAACCAGACAGATTGGTTCTAATCGGGCGGATGTATGAAAAAGATGGAAATTACGAATCTGCCATACAAAGTTACAGGGAAGCTGTCAGGCTTAAGCCTCTTGATCAAAAATATTTGGATGTTTACGCGGCTTTTATGATGAAACAAAAAGAATATAAATCATTAAAGACAATTGAATCGCTTTATTCTGATTCTGTTCCTGCAAGGGCAATATATTGGAAGAGTGAAGCCTTTTTTGCGTCAGGTGAGATAAATGAAGGCGCCCAATTGCTTTCCGCCCTTATTGAAAGCGGAGATCAATATCTGACAGGATATGGAGAAAAACTCGCCTTAATTTTTTTAAATATTAAGGACTTTGAAAAGGCATTAAATTTATTGGAAAGATTGGTCTCCCTGGATGGGGAAGATTATAATAGACTTAATTTGATGTCGCTCGCTTATGAAGGGATGGCGCGATGGATGAAAGCGGTTGACACCCTGAAAAAGATGTCAACCCTTAGGCCTGCCAGTTTCAGTCTTAGTTACAGGCTTGCCGGTTTATATGAGCAACTTGGTATGAAGGCGCTTGTTGCAAGTGAGTTGGAAAAATGTCTTGATACGCAGCCGGATAACTTTAAGGTCAGGTTGAAGCTTGGAGATATATATTTCGCAATGAAAATGAAGGATAAGGCTTTATATCACTACCGGAATATATTGGCTCTTGATCCTGCAAACAGTATTGTCTTATCAAGGCTTGGTAGATTTTAAAGACAGCTAATATTCCGGTCGCTAAATTCCTTAAGGGTAGCTCTATAAATATGTCATGCCCGACTTGATCGGGCATCTAGGTGTTTGATATGACTGGATTCCCGCTGGAGTTTATCCTTCACTTGATACGGGGCGGGAATGACGAAATTATAATTATTAGAGGTAGCCTTAAATATTAGCAGTTAATTTTTGGACAATGTCCTCTTTTGAACATCCCTTTATAATAAGTTTCTTTTGCCTCGAATTTTCTCCCAATTTTAAAATGATCTTATTTTTTGCTATACCCAATTGCTTTGAAATAAACTTAATTAACAAACTATTGGCCGCCCCGTCAACCGGGGGCGACGTAAGCTTGATTTTAAGCGAATTCTGATGAATCCCGACTATTTCTGTTTTAGATGATCTGGGCTGTACATATATGCTAATTAAAAGCCCCTCACTTAGTTCTTTTATCCAGCTATTGCACATTTAAAACTGAGGAAAAATCTTTTTCAGTCTGCGAGAAGTTTTTCAAGTCGTTCCAGATCGTTGATGACTCTCCAGTGTCCGCCTCCGTCAGTCACCCTTTTTTCCCAATGGGTAAGACGATCAAGGTACTCCCTGGGGTCTACCTGGTCTGAGCTCAGTTTTGTCACATTCAATGCGACTACGCGGTAGCCTTCAAGTTGTATAGGGAAATCCCTTATATGTCCCTTTTTTATTTCTTCCTTAAGGTCTGAGAAGATTAGAATGAATTTTTTACCTGAACCGGCTTCATTGAGATATTCAACTGCCTGAAGCATGCCGCCTGATATGTCGGTGTAGGCGCTGCCTTTGACACTTTTTGCAAAGTTGTCTATTTTTTGTCTGAATTTTCTTTTTTGTTCATTGGCAACAGAAGGCCTGTCATCAAATGTCCCCTTGGCTACTATATCTTTTTCACTAAAGCTTGCGCTATCGACTCTTGCCACCGCTAGCGTGTCTCCTGGCTGAAGGGTTGCTAAAAGATAGTTGATAATTGACTGGGCTTTTTTTATTTGCTGTGTATATGTACCTGAAGTATCCATCAGGAGATACACCCCTTTTGTGTGACTGGTAGTATCCGCGCAGGCAGTTATGATAAATATGCCAATCATTAGTGCTATTAATTTTTTCATGCTCTTTTTTCTCCCTTGAATTTATTAAAATCATTTCTTCGTATTTTTTGCATCTCTCACAAGCCCTTCAATCCATAAAGGTCCGAAAGTAAGCAGGTCATAAAATTTAACCAATACTTCTCCCGTACTTTTGGCAATATTCCCGATAAATCTAAGTAGAAAAGCTATTCCTCGCAAGATGCCCACAAGTACAATGCCTAAAACGGTCCTTGCTGAGTGTATGAACGATTCCAGCGGGATGGCAATGAATGCGAGTGCGAACGGCAATATGAAGCCCATTACCATCTGACCCACCGTCGGTATCAAGCTTCCTGAATTTTCCGGAGAAACGGTCGTATCTGCAAGCGACTGTCTAAGGGCCGCCATGTCCGCAGCAATCATGTCACGCATATAGGCTAGAGACGCCTCTATGCTTGCCAGAATAAAAAGGATGGAAAATGTAATATATATCATTTTATGACGCATTTTATCGTCCATTGCGCCAATGACAGGGAAAAGCTTGGTTATACGAAGCGATTCCATGAGGAACAGACCCATAGCCGCCTCTACCAGAATTATTACAGCTGCAGCAACATTGGAGGTCTTGAATGGGCCCAGGTAGCTGCCGCCACCAACCATTTCCGACATCGGCAGGGCGATAAGGTTGAAGTTTATGACTGCCCCGGCAAGGGCGATCAAGGTGACGAGCCCCGCTATGAAAAACTGTGTCAGTGAGGATGACGAAAGGGTGCGAACCGCCTTGTCGGAGCCTTTTCTTATTTCCTCGAAAAAATCCATCTTGCTGTCTATGACTTTGGCCCTTTCGAGAATGCCTGATATGGTTTTGTCAACTTCACTTAAGGTCTCTGATACCTTTCTCCAGAAGGGGAGCATCTTTTTGAGAAGGGCATGTCTTTCTGTCGATGCCTTTCTGTATTCGTCCAGAATTTTTTTGTACTGTTTGTCTACATTCTTGTTGAGGGCGCCTACCATGTCGGCAACAAGTGTGTCGTTAACATTTATATTGGCAACCGCATCGGCGGCTCCGGCCCATTCGGGGGGGGCAGGGGGGGCGTCGG
>JAVVFD010000144.1:0-6704 GCA_032250935.1 bacterium | reverse complement strand
GGCCTCTTCAGTCGTCTGCAGCAAGGGCACAATCTCAAGATCGCCTCCTGCCTGGGTTGCAGTAAGCGCCCCTGCAGAGGCAAAAAGGAGTGATTCTATACCTGCCGTTATAACCTCGCCGCTGTTGACACTTTCGCCATCCATGTTAAGGTAGACCGGATAGGGAACCACCCGGTAGGACTGCGACCTTACGTTGGCTGCAAGGTTAAGGTCGGCCGCCAGTTCGTCCTTCTTCATGGAAAGCCCCCATGATGCCAGAAGATCTTCCGCGCCGGATGTCCTGTCATAGGTCAGGCCGGCATAGGGGTTTTCAGGATCCGGGGGAGGCATATCGGCCTCGCAGTTCGGATCGATGAAGGCCACTATCCTTCCTCCCTTAAGAAGGTACTGGTCTATTGCCATCCTGGTAGCGGGAGAAAGTCCCTTCGGGTGGACAAGCATGAGTATGTCCACATCTTCATCTATTGCCTGTGCGTCTATATCTATCTCTTTCACCCTATAGAGCTGCCTCAGCTGGGATACGACGGCCCATGGCTCGCTCCCGCCTCCGTAAGCCGCTCTCAGCTGAGTCGGCATATTGTCTCCCATGACAGGTAAGGGGCTCAGTATGCCCACCACCTTTTTCTCCGGATTGGAGACATTCACGACGGCCTTTGATATGTCGTATTCGAGGAACTCTTCCCTTTCAGGATTGAAAAAAGGGATTACCTCGTCGTTACCGGACTCATCGGATATGACAAGCCCCATGTAAAGGGACCTTCCTCCCTGGAGCGGCACCTTCTGAAGGCCGTATTTCTGGGCAACTTCCTCCTCTTCCGTATCGGGCTTCGGGTCAAGCATGGCAAGGCTTACCTTTCCGCCGGAGAGTTTTACATACTCCTCAATCATCTCCTTTACCCTTGTCGAGTATAACTGGATGGAGGGGAGGTCTTTCATCTGATCCCCCGTAAGGTAGAACTTGAATCTGAGCCTGTCTTCAAGCTTTTCAAGTATATTTTTGGTGCCCGGTGAAAGGGTGTAGAGCTTTTCAGAAGTAAGGTCAACTCTTGCATGTCTGAAAACCATAGCGCTTACAAGATTAACGAGTACCAGGAAGGCGGCAAGAATTATGATCGTGACCGGTAGTGAATATGAACGCTTCATTTTTTTTGATTCCTCCTATCGTGCTTTCTTGTCTTCAATAATGGCGGCCGTTGCGGCAAGTGAAAGGAGGATGACTGAGATATAATATATGATATCTCTAAGGTCGATTACCCCCCTCTGGATGGAATCGAAGTGGTTGAGCAGGCTCAGGTTGCCAAGCCCCTTTATCAGGAGGTCCGGCACGTATGAGGGCATCCATATCCCCGCCATCCCTATAACCATGAGCAGGAAGATAGCCACTACGCTGACTATGAAACTAACCACCTGGTTTTTACCGAGGGCCGAAAAGCAGCTCCCTACCGCAAGGTAGGCCCCGGCCATGAGAAAGCTTCCTATATATCCTGCCAGAATAGTCCCCATATCGGGGTCACCGAGATAGCTAACGGTAAGCACCATGGGAAAGGTCAGAAAAAGCGACAGGCCCGCTATGAGCCATGCGGCAAGGAACTTGCCCACTACGGCATCCATCATGGTAAGAGGTAGCGTAAGAAGCAGTTCTATAGTCCCGGAACGTCTCTCTTCCGTCCATAGCCTCATGGCAACGGCAGGCACGAAAAAGAGGTAGAGCCAGGGGTGCCAGCTGAAAAAGCCCCTGAGATCGGCCTGGTTCGCACCGAAATAGTTCCCTATGTTAAAGGTAAGAAAGCCCGACATGACTAGGAATATAACGATAAAGACGTAAGCCACAGGTGTGGCAAAATAGCTCCCAAGCTCGCGCTTCAATACCGGGATCATTCTGTTTTTCATGATACACCTCCTGCTGTGATCTCTCTGAACACCTCGTTCATGTCCCCCTCTATGAGCGACACCTCATCTATGTCGAAATTCTGCTTGGCTGCGAAGCTTATTATTCCATGGCATATGTTCTTTTTTTCTTTCGGCAGGACGCATATCTTCATATCTCCCGAATGCTCCACTGAAACTACAGAATCGAGGGACCTCAATTTATCGAGCGCCTTATTATCCGCCGCACTGTGCAGTTTTATCTCAACGGCGTTATGTTTTTTTGAGCGCTGCCTTAGTTCAAGGGGCGTGCCGTCGAACCTAATGCGCCCCTCCGATATTATTACGGCCCTTGTGCATAGAGCCTCAACCTCTTCCAGTATGTGCGTTGAGAGAATGATGATTTTTTCTTTTGCCATCTCCCTTATCAGCTTTCTCACTTCAGCCTTCTGATTCGGATCGAGGCCATCGGTAGGTTCATCCATTATAAGAACTTCGGGATCATGTATAATCGCCTGGGCCAGGGCGACACGTCTCTTGAAACCCTTGGAAAGCGTCTCTATCTTCTGATTAAGAACGGACCGGAGGGAACAGAGCCTAACCACCCGCTCCATCGGCTCGGAACCGCTCAGCCCCCTTACCTCTTTAATGAAGTTCAGGAAATCAGACACCGTCATATCGGGATAAAGGGGGGCGCTTTCAGGGAGATAACCTATCTTCGACTTGACCTCCATGGGCGATGCCGTCACATCCATGCCGAGGATTGAAACGCTCCCCGATGTAGGGGTGATAAAAGAGCTTATCATCTTCATCGTTGTAGATTTTCCCGCGCCGTTTGGCCCGAGAAAGCCGAAAACCTCACCCCTTTTGACCTTAAAGGATATGTCGTCCACAGCCCTTATGGGACCGAAGTCTTTTGTCAGGTTTCGGACTTTAATAGTTGCAGTCCCTTCCATACAAATTCACCTCCGATTTTTTTTAAAAAAAACAGACAGGGGAAGCATCAAAAAAGTTCCCTTTTTTGAAAATTAAAATAATAATCGACGCTATTTTTGTCAAGATGGAGGGCAATTTTTTAAAACCAGAAAGGAGGAATAGGTAAATCGGGCCGCCAGAAAAAGTTAACTTGGTAAATGAAATCAAAAAATGCTACGATTTATTGAGGCAGTTCGACGTAGGTCTACATAAAAAAGGCATACATAATGGAAAGAGCAGAATCTCCCGGAAGAAATCACGACCTTTCATCAGAATGGCTCCAGCTGATCGTCGACTCCTCCCTTGACGGCATCATTACCGTAGATGCCTTCGGGAGGATAATCGCATTCAATCCTGCCGCTGAAAAGATATTCGGATACAGCAGGAGTAGTGTCATAGGACAGAGTGTCTCGGAAAAACTCCTCCCGAGCGAGCTGCGCGGATCATTTGAAAAGGGACTGGCCGCTTTCATTGCCGGGGGGGAAAGCAGCTTCATAGGTAGTCGTATGGAAATTGAGGCGATGCGCTTCGGTGGAAAGAGTTTCCCCGCCGAGATAGAGATTGTATCTGTAATGCCTGCCAAAGACCACGTATTCGTTATCTATGTCCGCGACATATCGGAGATAAAGGCGGCGGCGGCCGAGCGGCTTAAATATGCCGAGGATATAAAGCGCGCCCTCGTTCAAACACTGCTGGCTGTTTCAAAGACTGTTGAGATAAGGGATGCATATACGGCAGGGCACCAGAGGCGGGTGGCGCATCTTGCCGCCTCCATAGCACAACTCATGGGACTTGATGATGAGCAGACGGAAGGCATCTTCCTTGGGGCGCTCATACATGATATAGGGAAGATAGCCGTACCTGCCGAGGTCCTGTCCAGGCCCGGCACTCTCCATGAGGAGGATATCAACTACCTTAAGATACACTGCCAAAAGGGGTACGAAATACTAAAACCTGTCGATTTCCCCTGGCCTATCGCGGAGATAGCTCTTCAGCACCACGAGCATTTAGACGGCTCCGGCTATCCCCATGGGCTGAAAAAAGGAGAGATACTGCTTGAGGCCCGTATAGTATGCGTGGCCGATGTTATCGATGCCATGACCTCGCACCGTCCCTACCGCCCCGCCGTCTCGTTAAATGAGACCTTGCTCGCCCTCTCTAAGGGGGCCGGGAGATGGTATGATGCCGATGTGGTCGAAGCCTGCGCAGAACTCTTCAGCAATGGTTACCGCATTGATGCCGCCGACCTTGAGGCACTGGCCTGGCTCATATCCCCCAAGTAAAAGGTTTTCTGCAACATTTAGCTCAGCCCCCCCCTTTTAACCCGGACTTTAAATAGGTTTCTAGCTCATCAAGGAGCTGGAGCTGTTCCTCGTCGAGAGTTCTTTCGCTTCTAATCTCATCTATCTCGTCAAGGGCGTCACTGTAGCTGCCCTGGACCTCTCCCTTATAATCAACCAGCGGTTCGTCCCCTTCCAAAATGGAGCGCAACCTTCGATGCTCAAATGCCTCAAGTACAGAAGGTTCACAATTAGAAGGCGCATTCCGGCAGAGGATCCGCCCGGCAAGTATCTTGTATTCCGGCTTTTTAAACTGTTCGATAAACCGGGCCCTGTCTTTGGGGAGTGCCGAGTGGAAGCGGCTGCACAGGTTCTGGTCACTCGGATCGGGAAAGCCCATCTGGTAGAGGGCCGCATCGGCATCGAGATCGGGAATTTCCGGGTACTCGTAGCTGCGGTAATAGTCGACAATGGCGCTTAAAATCCCCCTGTTTTCCCGGAGCCACTCCCTGTTCTCATCAACGATAGCCAGGCGCTCGGCATCCAGATTAGCGAGGAAGCGCTTGCTCGGAGGAAGTATGAAGTCGGCCTCACCGTATTTTTTGCGAACGACCCAGGTCGACTCCTCTATCGTCTCCAGGGTGGTCTCCCTTAAACCCGGATTATCGAGCCTTAGCCAGAGGGTCTGGTTGGAATAAGGTATGGAGCTTCCCAGGGAAAGGACGGGGATCTGGTATCTTCTTTCATAACCGTACCTCGTGCCTATAACGAGCCCCCAGCTTTCAGTCTCACTTCCAATTGATCCGTCATCACCGAAAAAGGGCGGCAAGACGGCAAGACGCCTCATATCCTCCTTCTTCTGAAAATAGCCTGTCAGGTACTTCCACATATCCTCTTCTTCAGCCAGCAGCCTGGCAAGGGCGATCGTTGCCTCAACATCGACCAGGGCGTTGTGGGCCGGTCCCCTTGCCAGCCTGTTCGCCTCGCTTAGATGCTCCAGCTTCAACGTAGGCGCTCCGTCAATTTCGGGCCATTTCATAATGTCATTCTTGAATAAAAAATAACATGCCGTAACAGGGAGGATATCCATCCTGTAGCAGCCATCGGCGTATTGGTGCGTATAGGGTGGAAAGAGATTCCGGTGGAAGGAAAAACGCAGGAATTCATCGTCGAATTTCAGAGAATTATACCCAAGGCTGATAGTCCCCGGCTGGTTTAATAGGCGATGGATCTCCTTGATCGCCTCATATTCGCAAAGGCCAGACATGGACTCGAATATGGATATGCGGTTTGTAATCATCGCGCCGGGTGAGTAAATAACATCGGGCCGGAGCTGTATATAGGTAGTATAACGCTCAAGCTCGTTAAAATTCATATCCGTGCGGATGGCGGCAAACTGCAGGATCTGATCAAAACATTTGTTAAGTCCCGTAGTTTCCAGGTCGTAAAAGAGGTATGTGCTCATTCTTTCTCCTAATTGATTATCTGTTTAACATGGAGGCGGGTTAATTCCACCCTGGGGCTATCCACTAATCCATGTATATCTCCATTTGGCAGGCCTTGCAGTCGAAATCCAGGCGAAAGCGCCGCCCCTCTTCATCGACCAGATAGAGAGGTTCGGCAACATTTTTACAGGCGCCCTTTTTTACGCACAGGCCCGACTCCTCCCTCAGGCAGTGGAAGGAGGTCATCACCTTCCTCCCCTTCATATCCAGCCCCGATTCAGCCGCAGACTCCATTACTTCGACGCTATGACGTATGTAGAAGGCTGCGGCCTTTTTATTGAGCACATTCCCTTCATAGGTCAGGCTCTTTTCGGGATAGGAAACGCTGTTTTTTATTATTAAAACCTCTTCCCTTAAATAATTTTCACTGCGTTCGTGCAAAAGCGCCTCCACCGCCCTCCTCCTCAGGTCGTTGAGCAAGGCCACGGTGACAAAGGGGTATTCCTCCACGCCGAATATCAGTTCGCTGCATGTAAAGATCGTATCACCCAGTTTTGAGAGCTGCTTCCTTATAGTCGCCTCTGCCTGCGCCCTGTCTCTGGCCGCTTCCAGCTGGCCTTCCAGGGTGGCAAGGGCAACATTTTTGTCCTCATCGGTCATTCTGACCACAAGCCCCTTGGTAGAGCCTGAAATACTCATCGAAACCTCTATCGTCCTCCGGCAGGGGGCATTGGCAAGGATTGCGCTAACCCTGCGGTTGTAATCCCTGTATATGAGGGTCCCGGGGGCTATGTGGTCCATGCGGCGGGGCCACACTTTATCTCCCTCACAGCGGTTGACGGCGCTGCCGCGAAGCCCACCGCTGTCGTCCAGAAAGCAGATACCGTCGCCCGGAACGAGGTCATGCCCCTTATCAAGAAGGAAGCAGTCCTTAAGCATCGATTTGACGGAGGAGATCGCCTCCCCCATCGCCTTGGGCGTATGAGGAGAAGTCATCCCCTTCCTTCCCCCCGTAAGGCCATACTCCGTGTACCCCCTGTTGAAGGTCTTTCGGGGGTCGGGCGTAAAATTAAGGCTGATGCTCCCCGATGAGGCGCTCCGGAACCCCTTGCCCGCTAAGATGGCATCCAGTTTCTTC
>JAVVFD010000143.1:0-6711 GCA_032250935.1 bacterium | reverse complement strand
CCCGTAATAAAATAGCAGCTTTTTCTCCTCAAGACGGGAGCCGATTATAAAGTAGATCGTTGCGGCAACGGCGGTCACAAGGAAAGGAAGGTTCATGTCGCGCGTCCACAATATGACAAGGGCAAGAAAGTACCAGGGATGCCTGACAAATCGGTGCAGGGGTGAAAGAGTAAAATCGTCGCTCCCTTCTAAAGGCACATTTTTCTCCCTTAACTGGCGAGTGCCGAGGAATTCGGCCATGTCGTAATACCTGACTGTCCAGAAAAACCCTGCCAGGGCAAGGATTATGGCGGCGGCGGATATAACGCTTAAGGCCCCGTCCCACATGATGAGGGGCGGAGAGTCTATGGAATGGCTGAACAAGAAGATAGGGATAATCAGCAGGATGGAAACAATATTGTAGGCAAGCCTGTAATATGGGGTAAAGGAAGGAAAACGCTTCTTGACCAGATCCTTAAACCGTATGGAAGCCAGAAGGGAATGAAGGACGAAGAAGATAAGCCATGCGAGAGATAAAACAGCTAGATTTACAGATACACCCTGCAAGGCAGGCCTATTCCTTCCAGAACTCTTCCGTATGTATAGTGCCCGGGTCCTTCCTGCTATGCTGCTTAAACCCTTTTTCAAGCAGATTTTCAGTGACGAGGTGAACCATCTTGGGGTTGCCGCAAAGGAATACGTCATACCTGTCGGGCCTGATCTCAGCGCCAGATCTTTCCTCTATAACGCCCGAGGAAAGCAGATCCTGGATGAATTTCGTCTCGCCTTTCCAGGTAAGATCATCTTCGGGCTGCGTTATGGTCGGGATATAGGTGAAGTTTTCGGAGAATCTATCCATGAGGGAAAGCTCATCCCTGTAGCCGAGGTCCCATGAACAGGCTGCCCCGTGGACGACAATAAACCTGCGGTTTTTATGCAGATGAAGATCGGACCTTATCATGCTCATATAAGGGGCAAGACCGGTGCCGGTGGCGATAAATAGAAGGTCTTTTTCTACGGGGACACTATCGAGGGTAAACATGCCGACTATCTTGCTGCCCAGGAAAAGGCGTGAATTCTGCTCCAGATCAAAGAGCCTCGGCGTCAGCTGCCCGCTCCTTACAAGAGATATATAAAACTCAAGGTATTCCTTCTCGACACTTGCAGAAGATATAGAGTAGGCCCGCTTTATAAAGGTCTCCGTTTCATAGACGTTGGCATCGGGCTCGGAGTTCTCTATCCGGGTGTCGCTGTTTTTCAGGCCAAGGACGGTATATTGACCAGGCGTAAAGCCGGCAACCTCCTCATCGGGCCTGACACGAAGCGTCATCAGGTTCGGCGTCATCAGTGTCTTTTGTATTACCGTTGCGTTGTATCCCTTTGAATCCATCCTCTCATCCCTCCTGAAAAAATCTTCAAATCCCGTCTGACTTAATACTGCATGGCAGCCGTTAAAAGGTGCTTGCCCGCTAAATCGCTTAATGTAAAGATAACAGCCTGCTAAAAAAAATCAAGACCGCTTTAGCTAAAGGCGCCCCGTTAATATCATCTCTCTTATGATGTCTCCGGCAGGCTTCGGTTTCAGAATCTGTTTATTTTATCCTAAATCCAGCCCTTGAGGGCTTCTATAATATTTTCCGCCTGGGCAACGCTGGAAATATTGAATTTGGACTGCTGCATATAATTTCCACTCATCTTCCTGTAACGTCGAATGGTAAACTTTTCCGGGCCATAGACCTCTTTCTTGCGATCCCAGTCCTGATACTTGAATATAATCGTCGACCAGGCCCCTTTTGTAAGCACTTTTTTATCGAGTTCCTTTACTACAAGAATCCCGTCTTCTTCATAATCTATCGTAATATCTTCAACGTCCGATGCCATAACATTCCCTTCCTTTCTGTTTTTTAGGTCATGTATATCATAAACAAGCTTTAATTAGTAACTCTTTTCTAGCGCCCTTTCATTAAGAAAATTTTTCCGCCTGGCAGCCTTATTTTCCTAAAGCTCATTTTTTTGGACAAAGGGAGTCACTTTTGTTATATTTCAAGATCTCACTATTGTCTTATTGAGAGAGATCCAAGGCCTGCAATTTGCGGCGTATATCAAGACAAAATAAATAAACCGGAGCTTACATATAATGAAAGGAATAATTCTGGCGGGCGGGTCCGGCACGAGGCTTTACCCTGTTACGCGCGTAGTCAGCAAACAGCTGCTGCCCATATACGACAAGCCGATGATTTACTACCCTTTATCAACCCTCATGCTTGCAGGGATAAGGGATATCCTCATTATTACAACGCCACAGGACCGCTCTTTATTTGAAGGTCTGCTTGGGGATGGTTCTGCAATCGGCATTTCCATACAGTATGAGGTTCAGCCAAACCCTGAGGGGCTGGCCCAGGCCTTCATAATAGGGCGTGACTTTCTCAATGGAGACCCATCATGCCTTGTGCTTGGCGACAATATATTCCACGGACACGGCTTTACGGAGACGCTCGAAGAGGCAGCTGCCATTGATGACGGAGCGGCCGTATTCGGCTATTGGGTGCGCGACCCTGAGAGGTATGGCGTGGTTCAATTTGATGCACATGGCAAGGCAGTCAGCATAGAGGAAAAACCGGAAAGGCCTAAATCCAACTATGCCGTTCCGGGGATATACTTCTATGACGGCGATGTGGCGGAAATAGCCTCGTCACTAAAGCCATCCGTACGCGGCGAGCTTGAAATTACCGATCTCAATATGAGGTATCTTGAAGCTGGAAAACTAAGCGTAAAAAATCTTGGGAGAGGCACGGCATGGCTCGATACGGGCACCCATGAATCGCTTCTTCAGGCGGCAAATTTTATTGAAACGATTGAGCTGCGGCAGGGTCTGAAAATTGCCTGTATTGAAGAGATAGCCTACAGAAAGGGATATATTGACGAAGAGAAGCTGACCAGGCTTGCCCGCCCCCTTATAAAAAACGGATACGGTCAATACCTTATGGACATACTAAAGGAAGAGGTTGCCCCCCATGAATATAAGCAGGTTTGAAATTCCAGGTCTTTTGCTTATAAAGCCGAAGGTCTTTGAAGACGACAGAGGGTTTTTCATGGAGACCTATCACGCCGAGCGCTATGCGGAACATGGCCTGCCGACTAACTTTGTGCAGGATAATCATTCCAGCTCCGTAAAAGGGACTTTGCGCGGCCTTCATTATCAGCTTGGCCGGCCTCAGGGAAAGCTAGTGCGTGTAACAAGGGGCGAGGTCTTCGATGTTGCCGTCGACGTAAGAAGAGGCTCTCCTCACTTTGGCAAGTGGCTTGGCGTAACTCTTTCGGCCGAAAACAGGCATCAGCTTTATATACCGGAGGGATTTGCCCACGGTTTTTGCGTAACCAGTGCAAGCGCCGACTTTCTATATAAATGTACCGACTACTATGCGCCAAAGGAAGAGCGCGGAATAATCTGGAACGATCCAGATATCTCTATTGACTGGCCCATAAAGGAGCCTGTCTTATCGGACAAGGATAGCGGCAATCCTTCGTTTAAAGATTTGGGGGATGACCTGCCCTTATATTCGCCCATACATTCAGAGGGGAAATGAAATTCTATCTAGCCGGTTCCAAGGGAATGCTGGCCTCCGACCTCTCCTTGATGCTTGAAGAGTGCGGGGAGCTAATAAGCAGGGACCTGCCCGGGATGGATATAAGCGATATAGACTCCGTCCGAAGCGATATGAGGGCGGCAGGTCCTGATATTGTGATAAACTGCGCTGCCTATACCGCCGTCGACAAGGCTGAAGAGGAAGAGCCTGCCTGCCACGCCGTAAACGCCATCGGTCCAGGCAACCTTGCCGCCGTCTGCAAGGAGATGGGCATAAGGCTGATTCATATTTCGACGGATTTTGTCTTTGATGGTTTGGGCAACAGGCCATATGCCGAGAAGGACGATGCCGCCCCCATAAGCGTCTACGGAAAGACGAAACTTGCAGGCGAAAGCCTTATCAGGCAGGAAATGGATGATTACCTGATCGTAAGGACATCCTGGCTATACGGCAGGCATGGCAATAACTTTGTAAAGACTGTCGCGCGGCTTGCCGCTGAAAGAGACAACCTTGGCATCGTCTATGATCAAACAGGCACGCCGACCTACACCAAAGATCTGGCTCAAGGCATAATAAACCTTATATCTGTCAAGGCCGAGCCAGGTATATACCACTTTTCAAACGAGGGGGTCTGCAGCTGGTATGATTTTGCCTATGAGATAATAAGGATGATGCAATTAAGGGGAGAGCCCTTGAAATTAAAGGAGTTAAACCCTATCCTCAGCAGGGAGTATCCAACTGCTGCCGCAAGACCTCCATATTCCGTTATGGATAAGGGAAAATATAAAAGAACAACGAATCAGGCCATCCCGCACTGGCGGGATGGCCTGATTCGTTACTTTGAAGAAGAGGTTTAATTAAAATCGCTGGAGCTTCGCTATCGCTCTGTTATAAATTTGCATTCCAGTCTAAATAAGGAGAAATAATTTTATGAACCGGAGTTTAAGAAAATTTAAAACGATGTTGGTGACTGGCGGGGCAGGCTTTATCGGCTCAAACTTCATACGCTATATGCTGTCAAGTCATCCCGAATATAAAATAATAAACCTTGATCTCCTGACCTATGCAGGCAACCTTGAAAACCTCAAAGATATTGAAGACAACCCGAATTACTCCTTCGTTAAAGGAGATATATGTGATAAAGATCTGACAAACTCTCTTGTGGCGGGAAGCCATGCCATATTCAAGGAGAAAGGGATGGACGGCAATGCCGAGGGGATAGACTGCATCGTCAATTTCGCCGCCGAATCCCATGTGGATAGATCTATTTCAGGCCCTGAAGAGTTCTTGAGAACTAATATTATGGGCACCTTCTCAATGCTGGAAGCGGCGCGCGCAAACTGGCCGGATAAAAATGACAGGCTTTTTCTCCATGTAAGCACCGATGAAGTCTACGGCTCTCTGGGGGATGTGGGCTTCTTTACTGAAGAAACCTGCTATGCGCCGAACAGCCCCTACTCCGCATCGAAGGCGGCTTCAGACCACCTGGTGCGGGCCTACTATCATACCTATCGCCTGCCCACGATAACTACAAACTGCTCCAACAACTACGGCCCATACCAGTTCCCCGAAAAACTGATAGCGCTTGTTATTTTAAATGCGTTGGACGGCAAGGACCTCCCGGTCTATGGTGACGGGAAAAATGTAAGGGACTGGCTTTTTGTGGAAGATCACTGCAAGGGGATAGATGCGGCCCTTCATAAAGGAAGACTCGGGGAGACCTACAACATCGGCGGAAATAATGAGTGGCAAAACATAGATATTATAAAGCTGATATGCGAGATCCTGGACGAAACGATACCGCAACCCGCATCTATTCCGCATTCTTCACTCATTACCTTCATCAAGGACAGGCCCGGCCACGACAGACGCTATGCCATAGATGCCTCAAAGATTAAAGAAGAGCTCGGCTGGGAACCAGAATATACCTTCGAGAAAGGGATAAGGGAGACGGTCAAGTGGTACCAGGAAAACAGCGATTGGTGTGACAGGGTTAGAAGCGGCGACTACAAGAAGTATTATGAGACGCAATATGCTTAAAGGTTGTCTGTTTTTATGAAAAGCAGAGAAAATATGACTTCCATAATCGTCATTTTCGTGAACACGGGAATCCAGACATTAAACTGCATGGATTCCCGATCAAGTCGGGAATGACAGACTAGAATGATTATGATGCGGTTATTGTAATTGTTATTCAACCATCATCCCTGCATACCCGACTACCTTTTCATAATCTCCCGACACCTCCCCTGAATTTGTATATCTGACAAGGGATGCCCGCTTTGCGCCAAGCTCCTTTGCGGCAAAGAGCATGACCGTAGCGGGAATAACGCCGCACATGGAAATCCGGTTTTCCGTGACTACATCCAGCAGCCCCCCCGGATCAAGGGCAAGAATCTTCTCAATGGCCATCCTGTCCTTTCTTTCGGCAGACTCTGCCGACTCGTAGTGCGTCATATCGGAACTCGCAACAATAAGAACATCCTCATCAGTAGATTTTATAGCCCTGGCTATTGAGTTACCAAGCTCCCTGCATGAATCAAGGGATATCCCCATAAGTGTAATAGGTACGATCTCTATATCGGATCGCTGGCTAAGAAGGAATGGCAACTGAACCTCTATAGAATGCTCTCTTTCATGGGCCGACCTGTCGGGAGTGAGAATTTCAGCGTTGCCGATAATTTTCTCCGCAAGGCCGCTGTCGACATTAACATCCCCGTTGGGGAGGGACCAAACACCATCAGGCATGATTGAAGCCGCCGGGCCTATCCCGGTATGATTAGGGCCGATAATGATGATTTTTTCAGGAATAGCTACAGTCGATATGAGCTCTCCGGCTACGGATCCGGAATAGATATAGCCTGCGTGAGGAGAAATTATGCCTTTAGCCTTCTTTTTCTCAACTACAAAAGGAGTGAACCGTTCCAGTTCAGCATTTAGAGATTCTGCATCTGCAGGATAAAACGTCCCGGCAACTACTGGATATCTGGATTCCATGAGAGCCTCCTTAAAGTCCGGCATTGATTCTTGGAATCTGCGAATCTATATTGAGAAACAATAGCCCTTGAGTATAACTAAAAAATTTGGTAACTATTCAGCGTAATTTTGATTCACCCGATAAATTCAGGCATTTCTCCCTTAAAGA
>JAVVFD010000142.1:0-6746 GCA_032250935.1 bacterium | reverse complement strand
GAGATGCAGGGATATCAAAGAAGGAGGCAGGGGCTGCACTGAAGGCTGTAACATCCGGCGTATCCGGCGCACTTGCTAAGGGCGATTCACTCACTCTGGTAGGCTTCGGGACCTTCTCGGTATCTGCCAGAGCTGCAAGGCAGGGCAGAAATCCTTCGACAGGCGAAACGATTCAGATAAAGGCTAGTAAGGCTCCGAAGTTCAAAGCAGGCAAGACGCTTAAAGATACCTTGAATTAATATCTAAAATAATTTCGCAGTTAAAAATTAAAAGGACAGGCTCTCCGCCTGTCTTTTTTTATTGGTGCGCCCGGCAGAGCGCAATCTCTTGGAGGTGAAAGTCCTCTATAGACCCGGTAAGGGGAACTATTAGCTGATACGTGAAAAGTAAAACTTTTGTTCTTAAAAAGGTCCTGCTTTAGGCCCTGAACGCCCATTTGGGGGCCAAAAACGCAAATATGGCAATTTGGACCATAAATGTAATAAAGGCAACGGCCCTATTCCCTGGTTTTATTGGTGTTTAAAATTAACTCCACATTTTTGGAATGTTTTGTGATTACCCCGACAATTTTGTCAACAATATTATTTTCCCCATAGCGTGATACAAATTCCTGTGCAAGCTCCATGGCTATTGGAACAATAATTTTGGACATATGAGTTAATCTGTCAATTATTAACCTGCTCTTTATAGATGTACTCTTTGCAAAACGTTCCCAATGTCTTAGCTGTATCCAGTCCGGTCTATTTTCTCCACCTATCTTCATTGACAGTTTATCGGCCAGGTCATCGTAGACTTTCGTGGAGAGGAGGTCATAAAAGGGGGCCAAAGTAATACCCTTGTCAGTAAAGAGAAGCGCTAAATTCTTACCGTGAGCATCTGCATTGCCTATAAGATAATTGAAAATAACCCAGTTAATCAGCTCTTTGATATCTGCAGCGGGTCGTATGCTGTGTTCTCTCAGAAGTGAAAAACAGCTCTCAAGTGAGGGGCCGCCCTCGCTCTCGTATTTCTGGTCAGGAGGTATCCCCATTGCCTGACAAAAATCCTCCTGGTGAAGCCTCACAAGCTCCCCACTTGAACATGCTACCCTGTCATACCTCTCCACAACATATAATGTATCTATTCCCCGGTAAATATCTGAATCCGGGACAGGAAGTCCCAACCTCTTTGCCAGCGCCATGGAGAATGCTTCATTTTCAACAGTTGCCAGAAAACCACGGATTGGCGGTTTAATTATATGTGAACTTGGCCTAGAACCCATTGGAAGAAAGATCTTATTATCTTTCAAGTATATGGGGAGTTTGTTCTGTACACCGGCGAGGGAAAGCCTCACACCTTCCCTTCCTGCAAGAAAAGGCCTGACAGTCAATGATCCCACAATTTCATGAAGTTCTTTGTCATCAAGAGCTCTATACTCTCCGGTATCTGAAGCGGTGACCCCGGCTGGCAAAACTGATACAGCACCTGCGCACTCACCTCCAATCGCCTCCAGCATGGAGAAGTCGTTTCCCTCAGATATGCCCAGATTACGGGCAACAGCCTTCCTGACATCTGCTTCCGGGAGAAGGTTGCCAAAAAATGGGCGGCTCAAGTCATCAGCAAAAATATCCGGTTTTAGGGGAAGAGAAAGGGACAAAGGGATCGCATCCTCCCGATCCAGCCATTCCTGCTTATACTGAAAGGTGAAACGGCGCTTTTCATCAAGCCAAAGCCGCCCTAATAGTTTGTCACGATAATATACCCTTAGTTCTGAAGTCATATTTGGCGCCACCCTCGCTCAACAATGAGGCATTCAAGTCCCAAGCCTTTCAATACCTGCAGCACCTTGCCCAGTTCCACACTGGACTTGCCATTTTCCAGCTCCGAAAAAAAGCGGGTTCCAACGCCACAGAGCGCGGCAGCGTCCATCTGCGTCAAGCCGTCTTTCTGCCTTTTAACCCTGACGGCCTTACCCAGATCTATAGGTAAACTGATTTTATTATTCCCCTTCGGTAAAAATATTTTTTTCATGTCGCTTCTCCAATGAATAATTGCCCGTACGGTAATAATATGATTTTTTATTATGTATGTCAAACAAATAATTACCGAACGGGAATATTGTCCACTGTTTCACTTCCGGGTAAAAAGGAAAAAAGAGGCTCTCTTTAAAACATAACAGCCCCCTGGAAGCTGATTCGTAGATTGTGGCCATAGATAGAATGGAAACTCATATAACTCCTAATGGTGCTTACAACTAATTCCGGAGACATAACAGCTAATTCCCCCACACAGAACCTCTTCCTTTCAGAACCACCCCCTCCATTCCTGTTCCCTATCCCTTTTCTAAATAGCGCCTTTAATATGATCAACAAAGTGGTAAATTCTTACCATGGACTGGACACTGGCAAACCACGAAACATAGATTAAAGAGAACGCCAGAGGATGGGTGAAGGACCACCTGCGCCTTTCTGAAGAGGCCGCATCACACAGGCTAACATCAAGCACAAAAGGGACGATTCGGCCCTACAGCTGGAAGTTGTTAACGGCGGCAGGAAGGAACGCTACACGATGATCGTCCCCTTCGGTGCAAAGACCGATGCGCCCCTTCCCACGGAGGGCTTTGTCTACAACGGGGCGGAAAGGAAGTGGGACTTTTATTTCGACGAGGAGAACCTGGCTCCTCTGCCCGTAAAGGAAGAGAAACCTCTGTCGAAAAAGGTCAGCATCTTCCTCACCGCCCTCGTCGTTGTCTGCAACCTCGGGGCCGTAGCAGTCGGTCTCCCTCTCGTGGAGGAGTCGCTTCAGGATCGTAAGCCGGAGATCGGGAAACCCCACCTCCTATCCGGAGCTTGCCGCCCCCTGCCCTCATGAGGGCAGGCAGAGCCCTTTACCACTGGACATAATCTTTCGCCCAGTGATTGATGAGGAGGGCCGCCGCCTGCGCCGGATGGCTTGCCCGCGTCCCCTTGGATTTATTCATGTGAAGGCATATTACTACCACCCCTCTTGAGGGATCTTTCCGGTCCTGAGCATAACCTGCAAACCACTCATAGCGCAAATCCCCCCCGTTCTTTGTGCCTGTTTTGCCCCCCACACGCAGACGTTTTCGATTGCCAGGATAAAATGTTCGGTCATTGTCAAAGATTGAGCGGGCCGAACCACTCTTTACTGTGGCCTCGAACATGCGGCGAAGGCCGTAATAGGTATTCTTGCTAAAAGCGGCACCATTAAGCTGACTTGGCGAGCTGTGAGCATACTCCAGGCCCACAAGAGGTGACCATGGCAGTTGAGGTGATTCTCCCTTTAGAACGGAACGGACAATGGCCGCGGCAAGAAGCGGAGAGAGGGTAGCCTTTGTCGTAAAACCACTGGCAAACTCCGCAAGACCAAAACCGGAGGAAGGCGGCCTGAAAAAGCTGGTCTCTGGCACAGCGTTCGGAAAAGGATAGTTAAAGCCTAACTTTTCTGCAGCATGCTGAAGCTTTCCTCCGCCAAGGCCCATACCTACTATAGCCATGGAAGGGTTCATGGATGATGCAAAACTTCTTTCAAGCGTCACCCTTTTGCCGCTGTAACGCTTCGGAACCTCCAGCTGCCGCTTATAGAGAGTGACGCTGCTCCCTATAAGCGGTATTTTCGTATGGTTGGAATAGCGGCGGGATTCGAGAGCCGCAGCTGCCGTAATAATCTTTGCCAGGCTGGCTGCAGGGAAATCGCTCTTTGACATATAGCTTGGCACTGCCCCGGCGCTGAACCCCTCCTGCTGCCCCCAGGCCAGTATCTCTCCGCCTTCAACGTCAACCATAAGATAAAAGCCGGCATAGGGGTTCTGTGACTTGAGCACTTCAAGAAGCTTCCCTGCCAGCTTTTTATCTGTCTGGCGGGTAAGGAAGGCCTCCTCAAAACCGGGCCAGCTTGCTGGCGCAGGCCTAAGCTCCTCCTGAACTGTAACTATCGCCTCCAGTTCCTGCCCTGCCTGTTTTTGGGGCTCGGCTGCAACTATAAGCTCACTGTCAGCTACACTATCTGAATGCAATCTGTCCGGCTCTTGAGGCCTGTCTTTAAGGAAATAATAAGCGCCCATAAGCAATGCAGCAAGCAGGATCAGGCGTATGATCGGAGGCTTGCGCCTAATCCGCTTGCCTATAGGAGAGGCGAAATCTTCTTTATTCACGATTATTTAGGCTGTAAAATAAAAGAGTTTTTATGGGGTTGTAGGGGAAGGGGCAAATCATGCCTACTTTTTTAACAGAGAGGGGAATATTTGTCAATGAGCAACCATGTCCCTGGGTCACCATTGCGGCCCTGCAAAAAAGGGATGCCCCTTTTTGAGAAGCTTTTAGGAAACAGTCCGACCCTGATATGCTATAGATATCCAGCGCTGCCTAGGATAAAAACCAGCGAAGGGACCAGGGATCGCTATTTGATCCGGAACTTAATCTCACTTTCCGACGTATTCCCAAGCTTGTCTACAGCCAATATACTTACGCGGTAGTTTCCGGCCTTATTGAAAACCAAAGACCTCTTGTAGAGCCTCCTTTTGCCCTTGTTAATCCTGTAATAGATCGCTTTCTGGCCCACCCCTTCATCGGTGGCAGACAGGTAAAGCTTAGATTTTCTGGGATAGACCTCTCTTCCCGATTGAATTGACTCTAAGCTGAAGCGAGTGGATATTTCAGGGCCTTTCTCATCGACAAAAAGGGTTGCCTCCTTGCTATCTGCCCCGTTATTTACATTGTCAATTGCATAGAAACTCAAGGCATGCGCCCCTTCTTCATCTATGGAAAAGGATTTTTTGTAAGCAACTTCGTATACCTCGTCCAGGGTGTAAAGCTTGCTCTTTATGCCCGACAGATTATCTGAGGCCAGGAGGGCCACCTTCGTGCCCTTCCTGATGTAGTGCGTTTTACGGCCGTAGTAGTGCGGGCCTTCGAAGGAAATATTTAACTTGGGCGGCGAGACATCCACAATTATCTTTTTGTAGCGCTTTTCAGTGCTGTTGCCCACTTTGTCTGTCGCCGAATATGCGAAGAGATACTTTCCGTTACGTTTTGGAATCCAGACAGGCTCCGAATAGATTTTCCCTTTTTTCTTGCCGCCGTAATAACGGACTTCGCCCACGCCGGACTTATTGTCCTCAGCCGTCAAGACAGCCCTGGCACGCCCAGAAACGTAGAGCTTTTTCTTCCGGAGGTGCTGGTCTCCGTCTATGGAAAAACTGACGACAGGTGCCTTACTATCCAGGTAAAAGGATAGCTCCCTTCCGTCTTCAATGTTACCTACTCTGTCCTCTGCAAAAAAAACAAGTCTCTTAGGTCCATCACTGAACTTTGACAGCCTTATCGGAACGCCCTGTTTGTAAGTGTTTAGCCTGGCGCCGAATTTGTAGTAAATGCGCTTTAGGCCAGCCTTAAGGTCCTCGCTGAAGAGCGTTATTCTACTTCTTGGAGAGAGAATGATTTCAGCTTCCTCACTGCGGTATATATTGGCAATTGCGTAGCTGCTTTCGGGCGGAGTAAAATCCAGGGAAAAGGTCCTTTCATATTCCTTCGACCTGTTGTTTACGTTATCTATGGCATAGTACTTGAGTAGATAGTCACGCTCTTCCGTCAGAGAAACCGGTCCATCGTAGACCCTGTAGCGTTCGCCGTTGAGGGAGACATATCTGCCGAAGACCCCGGCATCTTTGTCGTAATACTTGAGCGACACCTGGGCCGGCTTTCCAAGAACGGTGCTTCCTTTTATGGTGACCTTTGGAACGGAAGAGGTGGAATACTTTATTACCGGTCCCTTGCCGTCTACAAAGACACGGAAAATATGGGAATCCCTGTCCTTGTGAATATAGGTCCTCCCCGCAGGAGGATGCAAAAGGGAGTGTCTGCCGTGCCCTTCAAAATAAAACGGCTTAAGAGTATCTGTCATCTTTTTACTCAACTCATCCCTAAGGGTAAGATCTCTTTTTTCTTCTCCACCAGCAACCCCCAGCCTGAGATATACGGGGGCCCTGCTTTTAACATATACCTCACCGGAGGGTGAGGTATATATATTTCCGGTTTGAGGTTCATCAGACTTATCCTCTCCAATCAGATCAATAAATTCCGTATAGTCCATTGCAGGCTGGGACTCCTCATAGTCCTTTACAGACTGGGGCTCCTCATAGTCCGTTATAAGAGGGGGCTCTTCAAAAAGCTCCATATTATCGGGGGAGCTAGCGCACCCCGTCCAGAAAAGGCAGAGAAAAAAGAATAAAAGCGCTTGAGGCAGGTTTTTTATTACGGGATACATGAGGGGCTCCTTGATATAAAATATATGTACCACTCTATATTGCACATAAATGAAAAAAAATCAAAGATTATTGAAACAGGGACGGATTAACACAAAATATTTCAGTGTCTGTTGAATCCGGATTTTGTTCGAGGAGAAGGTTCCCTTCATTAGCTGAGCTGCGACTTCCTCAGCCCAGCTGAAGGAGCGGCCCGACGGGTATGATGCCTGTGGGATTGATATTTTTGTGGCTGGTAAAGTAATGCCTTTTTATATGATCGAAATTACAGGTCTCCGCTACACCGGGGTGGCTATAAAGCGTCTTTAAATAGCGCCATAGATTAGAGTATTCATAGATATGTCGTAAATTGCACTTGAAGTGGGTATAGTATACGGCATCGAAGCGGATCAAAGTGGTAAAGAAGCACCAGTCAGCCTCGGTGATGATTTTGCCAAGGAGGTATTCCTCTTTGGAAAGGTGGTCGTCCCAGTAATCAAGCGCA
>JAVVFD010000141.1:0-6749 GCA_032250935.1 bacterium | reverse complement strand
CGATAATATTTTCAATAGCCTCTATCTTGCCGGATATCTTTGCGCCACCGATGATAGCAACAAGCGGCCTTTCGGGACTGCCCATGGCCTTATAAAAATATTCTATTTCATCCTTAATAAGAAAGCCGGCTGCACAATCAGAAACATGGTTCGTTATAGCCACGTTCGAGGCATGGGCGCGGTGAGCGGTTGCGAATGCGTCATTAACATATACATCGCAAAGCCTTCCCAGCTTTTTTCCGAAGGCATCGTCGTTCTTCTCCTCTTCCGCATGAAAGCGCAAATTCTCAAGGAGCAGGATATCACCCGTTTTCATGAATTCAACAGCGCGGGCCACCTCATCTCCAACGCAATCTGGCGCCATCACAACATCTTTACCCAAAAGTTCGGATAATCTCTTGGCAGCCGGGCCGAGACTCATTTCTGGTACAACTTTGCCTTTAGGCCTTCCCATGTGAGATGCAAGAATAACCCTGGCCCCTTCGGCCAAGGCATGATTGATCGTAGGGAGCACGCCCCTTATCCTCGTATCATCGCTAATGCAGCCTCTATCATCAAGAGGCACATTGAAATCCACGCGAATCAACACGCGCTTACCCTTAAGGGCAATCTCGTCTATATATTTGACTTTATTCACGTTTTTCAGGCGGATACTATCTTTAGCAGATCAACCATGCGGTTAGAGAATCCCCATTCGTTATCATACCAGGAGAGTATCTTAACCATATTCCCCCCGATAAGAGATGTGGAGCCGGCGTCGAATATAGAGGAATGAGGGTTGCCGTTAAAATCAACAGAGACAAGTGGCTCATCACAATACTGCAGGATGCCTTTCATCTCACCCTCAGCCGCCTTTCTGATTTCAGCGTTTAAATTATCGACTGTTGTTTCTTTTTCCAGTTCAACAACAAGATCGACAACGGAAACGTTGGGGGTAGGAACTCTTATGGCCATACCGTCAAGCTTGCCCTTAAGCTCGGGAAGTACAAGAGAGACGGCCTTTGCCGCACCGGTCGTAGTAGGTATCATAGAAAGGCAGGCCGCCCTTGCGCGCCTCAGGTCCTTATGGGGAAGGTCAAGGATCTTCTGGTCATTGGTATATGAATGAATGGTCGTCATAAGGCCGCGTTTTATGCCGAACTTATTATGAAGCACCTTAGCGACAGGGGCAAGGCAGTTGGTGGTGCATGATGCGTTGGATATTATATTGTGATTAGCTGCATCATATTCAGAGTCATTTACTCCAACAACGATGGTCACATCGGGCTCTTTTGCGGGAGCGGAGATAAGCACTTTCTTGACCGAGCCTTTAAGATGCTTCGCTGCGTCGGCGCGTCCCGTAAATAGACCCGTACACTCAAGGACAATGTCAACATCCTTTTTGTTCCAGGGGATATTTGAAGGATCTCTTTCAGCGCTTATAGTTATTTCAGCGCCATTTACCACAATTGAGTGCTCTTTTGCCTTGATATCGGCGTCACAAATTCCATGAACAGAATCATACTTTAATAAATGCGCCAAGGTTCCCGCATCTGTGAGGTCGTTTATAGCTACGACTTCAATATCATTATCGGCAAGCAATACCCTGAATACATTCCTACCTATCCTTCCAAAACCGTTAATACCAACCTTTACAGACATAATATACTCCTTAGAAATAAATAAAAATATATAGAGCATGAAATTATACTCTATTACGTTTCATAGTCAAATATTTTATGAGTTGATCCGAAGTGGCTACAGGCAGCCAAAAGGCAATTAGCAAAGGACCTTGGCAGGCCATAAGGCCCTCAAATTTAAAGTTTAACATTCTTCTATTCTATGTCAAATAAAGAGCATTTCAAACTAAATCAAAAGATACCTGGCAGATGAGAGTTGATTGCGATTGACCTCTAACAATCTCTTTGATAGTCTTCATTAATCGCGGTTTTCTCAAACATTTCTCTTGCTTCAATAGGCTGAAAGCAACATATTTACGTTTCGATTCCAGCTTAAAAAATGGTAGCCCCCTGTGACTGATCAAATCAATAAAAAAGCCGATAAAGCTAATAATAAGCAGAAAAAGACCCTGCGCAAAGTGGACAAGGAAAACATGGAGATCCTTTTCTTCCGGCTGGGAGAAACCGAATTTTGCGCCAGAAAAGATGACCTCATCGACATTACCGGAGGGAATATCATATATCACCTGCCTCTTACTCCTGCATACTTTGATGGAGTAGTGGATTTAAACGGCGCAACAACCTATGTCTTTGACCTTGCAGCCCTTGCAGGCATCAATTCAATAACATCTGCGCATGAAGGGACACTACTCATTGTCTCCAAAAAGAATCCTCCCACCGCATTCAGGGTGGACGAGATCAGCGGTGAGGCCATAATAAAAAATGAAGCTATAATTCCAATGCCGCCCTATCTGAAGAGCGAATTCATTGATAGCTGCGCAATTCATGAGGAACGGCTAACCCCTATAATCAATTTAAGAATCATTTTAAAATCAATACTTTCCACGCGCATAGAGGCGTCTGCCAAACTCTCAATATCTCCGCCTGCCGAAATTTCAAAGAAAAAACTATCTGATGAAAATATAAAACTCTTTCTTCTGGGAGAAGAGACCTTCGCCTCCTTAGATTTTGATTCAAAGCAGCCCCTTTTAAACGTATCTGATATAACGGCCATCCCGGGGACGCCGGATTTCGTTCTGGGGATATCCCTCTTTCAAAGGATGGCTCTTACAATTATTGACACATCGCTCAGATTAAACCGTAAAAAAAGCGATGGAAGAAAGATCCTCATATCTAAAATAGGAAAAAATTTATTCGGCTTTATCGTAGATGCTGAAAAAAAGAGGCGTAAAACAACAATAGATAAGACCCTTGAACTTCCCCGCCTGACAAGTAAAAAGTGGATGACGAGTGCCATATTTACGGGGAAGGAGATCATCCCCATACTCAAGCTGGGCAGCCTGCTATCTCCAGAAGAGCCTGTAACCAAGGAAACACTTGCCAAAAGTTACAGGCCTGACCATTCATTTGAACAAAGCTTTTTTAAACAAAAGGTCAATATTACCGAATTTATATTGATGGGAAAGCACCATGCCCTGCCGGCTGCGGAGGTAAAAGAAGTGCTTGCGCTAAAGCGCTACCGGAATCTGCCTGGCCTGCCATCTATTGTAATTGGTGTCTCAGAACATAAGGGGACTTTGCTGCCTGTCATAGATATTGAGGCATGCTTCGGCATTAAATCTGAGATGACAAAAAGCTGGAAGATGATTCATCTGGAAAACGGCGATTTCTCTGCACTCGTTACTACAAAAGCCGCCCTTGGTGAGAAGGAACTCCCTCCTGAGCTGCATAGAAATATCCCTCTAATGATGAAGCATCGCTTTCTTTACGGATGCTACCCTAATAATGAAGCAAAGATGATCAGTCTCGCCCTTAATGTTTATAAAATGGCTGTCTATTTCGACGAAGAGATATTAAGGGAGATTTTTAAAAGCCCCGCCTCCGTGACCAAAGAAGACAAAAGGATTTGTGCCGGTGAGCTATCTCCTAAACAATCAGATCCGCCATTAAACGCACCCGCTTACCTTAACGGCCAAATAAATAGCCTGCCCCCTGAGAAGGATACTATCGGAGTCTTCTCAAGCGCTGAAGAACAAAAAGGCGGCCTTGAAACTCCGAATAAAGAGCACGATGCTTCTATTAATACAGAAAAGCCCGAAATCTTTAAGGCGGATACTCCATTTAAATCACTGGGTGAATCAAGCTCGGAAGAAGAATCCTTAATTCCGCCGGAACAGCCCGGCGAAGCATCAGTACCTGAGGATGAGCAAAAGAAGAGATTTGAAAGCATACAAAATACCGAAGAAAAAACTAAAGAACCGGATGCCATCGCATCGAAAAAATCAAACCCTAAAAACGGTGTTTATACGGAAGAACTCAAACATACTAAATCAAGGGGTCCCATGTGGATTACAGTGAGCATTTTTCTCCTTATTTGCATAACACTATTCTCATTCTTTTCGCCCGGTAGAGACGCCATAAAAAAAGAAAGGAACGCAAAACCCCAAACACAAGCCCCAAACATTTATGATAAGATCCCTCCCGCTGAAAAAAGAAAGACAGATTATGTCGTGCCGAAGGCTGCCGCCATACAAGAGAAAGACTACATTAAGAAACCAGAGGCCATTGAACCAAAAACCAATCCAGCGCCTGAAAAACAAAAACCATCGACACCTATAATGCCCGTAGAGACAACAAAACCTGTGCCCAAAAGCTCCATCCAAACTCCAGGGCCTAAAAAGTGGAAAAGAAACAAAAACAAATATTATCCGCCCCTTGGTGAATTCGATTTCTATACCGTAGAAGAGGGAGACACCCTTTGGGATATCGCTGGAGCCTACAGCAAAAACCCCTACGACTATAACCTGGTTGCCGAAGATAACAAAATCATTGACCCCGATCTTATCTTACCCGGCCAGAGGTTAAGACTTCAAAAAAAACTAAAGGTTGACAAGACAGCGCTACCTGAACAAAATAAAATAAGCCCTTAAAAGATTGTTATAAATTACACCTCTACAGTGTTTCATACTTGCCGGATCAACCCATGAAAATAGCTTTAATTATAGACATATGGGCACCCGTTATAGGCGGTAGCCAGACCCACGTAAGGGAGCTTTCAAGGAAGCTCATAGATAACTACGGTTGCGAGATAGACATCTTTACAAGATCCCTGATTGACGACAGTGGAAAGAGATACGGCGGTATTGAGGAAGATTGCGCTGGGAAATTAAGGATCATCCGGGTCGGCCCTGGAACAAAATTATCGAGTTTTTTTGGCAGGGTTACAACCATATTCTCCATAGCCATTAACATCATAAGAACAGATAAAAAGAAAAACTACGATCTAATACATGCTCACTCCATACTCGGAGGACTCATTGGCAAGATAGCTTCTTTATTCACAAAAAAGCCTGTTCTCCTTACCGTTCACGGGTCTATGAATACGGACCGGGGGATCAAAAACTTCGACTACTTTATAGAAAAATGGATACTTACTAAAATCAAATACGACAAAGTAATTTCTGTTGCAAAAGGTTTTTTAAAGCATACGAATGTAAATAAAAACATTAAGATAATCCCTAACGGGGTGACGATAAAAGATTTCGACCTCATTAGAGATGTATCCAAGGCTGATTTTTTTAAAATTTTATTCGTGGGAAGACTGCATTGGCAAAAAGGGCTAGACACCCTGATCGAAGCTGTAAAAATATTAAAAGACAAAGAAGGGCCTTTCTTAAAAAGTGAAAAAGTTCAGTTGCACTTGATAGGCTACGGCTTCGATGTCTTGAAGTATAAAAAAATGGTGCACAACTACGGCCTTGATGAACTGATAATATTCCGCGGTAAAATTAGCGGGGCTGAACTGATAAGGGAATATAAGAGCAGCCATATATTTATCCTGCCGAGCCTATGCGAAGGACAGCCTGTTACTTTCCTGGAAGCTATGGCCTCAAAGCTTCCAATTCTTACGACAAGCGCCGCAGACAACGCGGAGATAATTGATTCCGATTCCGGCTGGAAAATACTGGAGAACAGCCCTGCCAAGTTAGCGGATAAAATTTCAAAGTTGCAATTCCTGCCAAAATCAACCTTGGCTAAAATCGGGCAAAGAGGATACTCAAAGCTCAAAAAAAACCACACCTGGGATGTCATTGCAGGAAAAACTTTTGATATCTACACCTCCCTGGGCTAATGAAGATATCTATCGTTGTAGCAACACTCAACAGAGATGAGGACCTCAAGGTACTTCTTGAATCACTCCTGATTCAAACGAAATTACCTTTTGAGATTATCGTTGTTGACCAGTCTGATGATGACAGCACAAAAGATCTATGCCTATCATACTCTAGCAAGTTACCATTGAACTACATTCATAGCACTCACAAATCAGGAACTCATAGCAGAAATATAGGTATTCAAAAATCAACTGGTGACGTTGTCGCATTCCTGGATGACGATACAAAACTTTTACCTGACTATTTGGAGCAAATCGAAATTTTTTATCGTAAGTATCCTCACGCGATAGGAGGAATGGGCAAAATAGTCAATTTCATGGAATTTAGAGACAGACTTTTCGGGAGAGGGCTGCTGCCTTTATTATACAAACTTGCCGCCTCTTTTTTCGGATTAAACTCTTTCAAGAAAGCTTTTATAATATTGAAATCAAGTAGAAACATCGAATATTATGATGCGGATCACGACATTAAAGTAGAATGGTTGTCCGGTCTCAGCTGGTATAGGAAAGAAATTTTCAATGAATTCAAGTTTGAGGAAAAATTCGAAAAATGGTCGTTTGGAGAAGACAGGATGCTAAGCTACCGCATATTCAAGAGGTATCCGGCTTCACTCTACTTCTGCCCGAACGCAAAACTTTACCATTTCGAATCTGGCAGAAACAGGCTGCCTGAACAAGACAAGATATTTATGAAAGTCATTTATCAATATTGGTTCGCCTATAGCTGCGTTGAAAAGAACCCTTTCTTTTACTGGTGGGGAAATATGGGGGAGATATTATTGCACTTGCTTAACGCTTCTATTCTACGGGAATCTTTTTCAAACTCTTGGTATTATATCAAGGCAAATCTCAAACTTGTATGCAACCTGAAAAGAGTTAAAAAAGGCGATTTGAAGAACATATTAACTCAAGTTTCGCACCCCCCTATGGGGCGATAAGTTATTGAAATGATTAAA
>JAVVFD010000140.1:0-6845 GCA_032250935.1 bacterium | reverse complement strand
TAGGCTGCGACAGGTGGGTGATAGGTTCAGATACTGTGGTTATAATAGATGCCGAGATACTGGGCAAACCCCTTGACGAGAGCGATGCAATAGGCATGTTAAGGAAACTATCAGGAAGAGAGCACAAAGTTATTACCGGTTATTCAATCATCAATAGCTCAAGCGGTGAAGAGATAAAAAGAGCGGTGGAGACTGCCGTGAAATTCAAGAAATTGACTGATGATGAAATAAAAGGATATGTCAATTCAGGGGAGCCGATGGACAAGGCGGGCGCCTATGCGATACAGGGCTTGGGTTCTTTCATGGTGGAAGGTATAATCGGCTCCTACTCCAATGTTGTGGGCCTGCCCGTCTGCCAGATTGTGAATGATCTGGAAGAGGTAGGGGCGATAAGATTATTTAAATAACCTCAGATTGATTACCCTTTAAAAAAGTTGTAATTAACCGCAAAGGCGCAGAGGTCGCAAAGTAAGATCTTAATATTATTTTTCTTTACGTCCTCTGCGTCTTTGCGGTAGGAAATAAAGTTTTTATTGCATAGTCATAATATTAACAGGAATTAACATGCCCATATCCGAGAACTTGCAACGAATAAAACAAAAAATAGCCAATGCCGCCTTATTGAGTGGTCGCACTTCATCCGATGTAAGGCTTGTGGCGGTCAGCAAGACCTATCCTGCCGATGCCGTGATTGAGGCGATGGAGACCGGACAACGACTCTTTGGTGAAAACAGGGTGCAAGAGGCAAGGGACAAGGCCCCACTCGTTTCTGATGAAGCCGAGTGGCATCTAATCGGAAGCTTGCAGAAGAACAAGGCCAAGTATATTCCCGGTCTTTTTAGCATGGTTCATTCAGTAGATAGCTTTGAGCTGGCCGAGGCGCTTAGCCTGGCCATGGCAAAGGCTATGGATTCAGGGAAAAGGCTTGCCTCTCCCGTTCTCGATATTCTTATTCAGGTGAATCTGGCCGGAGAGGAGCAAAAGGGTGGGGTTAAAGAGTTGGAAGTTTTGGGGCTGGTAAATAAGGCATCAACACTTCCCCACATAAGGATTAAGGGATTGATGATCATACCCCCTTATGCAGAAAACCCCGAAGAGTCGAGGGGATACTACAAAGCCCTAAGGGCGCTTCGGGAAAGTATTGCCGCTCAAAATATTCCTGATGTCGATATGTCCGAGCTATCAATGGGTATGAGTGGTGACTACGAAGTTGCCGTGGAAGAGGGCGCAACCCTCGTGCGAGTGGGAAGCGCCATATTCGGAAAGAGAGACTATATTTGAGGCCTTAGTTCGTATTGATATGCGGAAAACCGCATTGCCTCAGGCCCTCGAAAAGCAAAATCCCCACACAGTTCCCAAGGTTCAGGCTTCTTGCCTCATCTATAATAGGAATTCTAAGGCAGTTTTCACTGTATTTGCTCCTTATCTCTTCAGATAGTCCAACAGTCTCAGAGCCGAATACCAGGTAGTCATCTGGCGCAAAGCTCGCCTCGTTATAGAATCTTTCCCCTTTGGTGGTAAGAAGATACATGTTTCCAGCAGCACGGGTCTTTTCAAATGCCTCAAAATCCTTATGATAGGTAACATCAAGAAGTTTCCAGTAGTCAAGACCTGCCCTTTTTAGATATTTGTCATCAGTACTAAATCCCAGCTCTCCAACTAAATGCAGCCTGCTGCCTGTCGCTGCGCAAAGCCTCCCTATATTACCGGTGTTTTGCGGGATTTTAGGTTCTACCAGTACTATATTCATTGCAGCCCCAGCTTTACGAAATAATTAAGAATCGGAGATTATAGCATATAGGGATCTCTTTTGAAGCCAGTTATTATCAGGATTGAATTTTAAATCGACTGATATTTTGCCCGGTCCTGGATCAGCTTTCAATGCAAAGAGCACTCAAAAACCTTTAAAAGTGATCCTCTTTATGCTATTATTTCGGATGTTTTACCGCCTTTTTTCATAATAAATATATCCTGTAAATCTGTAACCGCGGTACTTGAATAATGCACCATAGCGACTTTGTCCACCTACACCTTCATACGCAATACAGCCTCCTTGATGGGGCTATAAGGCTTGATCCTCTTTTTGGAAAGGCTAGAGAGCTTAAGATGCCGGCTATCGCCATGACGGACCACGGCAACATGTTTGGCGCCGTTGAGTTTTATCAGAAGGCATACAAGCATGGAATAAAGCCTGTTATCGGCTGTGAAGTATATGTGGCTCCAAAGAGTCGATTCCACAAGACGGGCGCGCGTGGGGCATCCGATTCTGCGTACCATCTGGTGCTGCTTGCCAAGAATAATAAAGGTTATGAAAACCTGTGCAGGCTTTCCACAGCCGGTCACCTTGAGGGTTTCTATTACAGGCCCCGTATCGACATGGAGATGCTTAAAGAGTGCAATGAAGGGCTTATAGCCTTAAGCGCCTGCCTTCACGGGCAGGTTCCTCATATGGTAGGCATAGGAAGACAGGAGGAGGCTGTAAAGCTTGCCGCTGAATATGCCCAAATCTTTGATAAAGACCGCTTCTACCTTGAGCTTCAGGAAAACATCATCCCCCTGCAAAAGAAGGTAAATGAAGGGATGATAGAGATATCAAAAGAGCTTGGCCTTCCCATTGTAGCTACAAATGACTGCCATTATCTTAACAGGGAGGATGCCAAGGCGCATGAGATTTTGCTTTGTATCCAGACCGGCAAGACGATGAACGATACTGACAGGATGAAATTTACGGGAGATGGTTTTTATCTCAAGACCGCCGAGGAGATGAAGCAGGCCTTTTCCTATGCGCCTGAGGCGATATCCAATACTCTGGCAATTGCTGAAAGATGCAACGTGGAAATGACCTTTGGTGAATACCACTTCCCGAAATTTGAAGCGCCCGGCGGCGATCTCAAAAAGCACCTCTGTGAGGAATCGGAAAAGGGGCTGGAGGTAATACTGAATAGAATTAAGTCTAAAGACGATTCTTTCACTCAAGAGCAGGAACAGGTCTACAGGGACAGGCTTGAAGAGGAGCTGGATATTATTAACTCCATGGGTTTCCCCGGCTACTTCCTTATCGTTTCCGACTTTATCCGCTATGCAAAAAACAAAGGCATACCCGTTGGCCCCGGAAGGGGTTCGGCTGCGGGCTCTCTTGTTGCCTATGCCCTTAAAATCACCGATATAGATCCCATCCCCTATGACCTTCTTTTCGAGAGATTCCTGAATCCGGAAAGGATATCCATGCCTGATATCGACGTCGACTTCTGCATCAACGGCAGGGATGAGGCTATCAGATATGTTTCCGAAAAATACGGCGCTGAAAACGTGGCCCAGATCATTACATTCGGGACTATGCAGGCCAAGGCGGTCATAAGGGATGTGGGCCGTGCCATGGCTGTGCCATATGGCGAAGTCGACAAGCTCGCCAAACTGGTGCCTAATGCACTTAATATCAAGCTTCATGAGGCGATAAAGCAGGAGCCTAAACTGCAAGAGGCGATGGATGGGAGCGCCGTTTATAGAGAGCTCATGGATACGGCAAAGGTGCTTGAGGGACTAACGAGACACGCCTCCACACATGCTGCCGGAGTTGTTGTGTCAAATAAGCCGCTTGTCGAATACCTTCCGCTATATAAAGACCAGAAAGGCGGGAATATAACCACCCAGTTTACCATGGGTGATGTTGAAAAGATCGGCCTTGTCAAATTTGACTTTCTTGGCCTGAAGACACTTACCGTTATTGAAGGCGCTGTTAGGCTTATAAAGGCGGAGAAAGACCCCGCCTTTAGTGAAGACGATATCCCGCTGGATGACCAGAAGACATACGACCTCCTTTGTGCAGGAACTACAACGGGGATTTTTCAGCTTGAAAGCTCGGGCATGAAGGAGCTCCTTGTCAAGATGAAGCCGAGTACCTTCGAGGATATAATAGCGATCGTTGCCCTGTATAGGCCGGGTCCCCTTGGCAGCGGCATGGTTGATGACTTTATCAAGAGAAAGCATGGCAAGACTCCGATCATCTATGATCTTCCCCAGCTTGAATCGATCCTTAAGGACACCTACGGCGTCATAGTATACCAGGAACAGGTCATGAAGATAGCCTCCGTTCTGTCCGGCTTTACCCTCGGTGACGCAGATATTCTCAGAAGGGCCATGGGTAAGAAGAAGGCCGAAGAGATGGCAACGCAGAAGGAAAAATTCCTTGAGGGGGCAAAGAAGAATAAATTCGATCTTAAGAAGGCGGAAAAGATATTCGACCTTATGGCCAAATTTGCCGAATATGGCTTTAATAAATCTCATAGCGCCGCCTATGCACTCGTGTCATATCGAACGGCATACCTGAAGGCCCACTATCCCGTAGAATTTATGGCGGCCCTCTTAACGGAAGATATGGAAAATACCGACAAGGTTCTCAAAAGTATCAACGAGTGCAGGGACATGGGGATAGAGGTGCTCCCTCCCGATATTAACGAGAGCATGAAGGTCTTTGCCGTTAAAGGGGATGCCATGCGTTTTGGTCTCGGCGGGGTTAAAAATGTCGGTTCCGCTGCAATAGACCTTATAATAGAGGCAAGGGAAGAGAATGGAAACTTCGATTCCATATTTGAATTTTGTGAGAATGTAGATCTTAGGAAGGTAAACAAGAGGGTCATAGAAAGTCTTATAAAGTGCGGAGCCTTTGATGGGACCGGTGCAAAGAGGTCTCAGATGATGGCAGTGCTTGAAGACGCCATGGACGGCGGCCAGGTTCTTCAAAAAGACCGCATGAACGGGCAGGTCAATATGTTTGGAGCCTTTCAGGCACAGGAAAGAGAGACCCATGCCCATACGGCCCTTCCCGATATTGAGGAATGGCCTGAAAATGAGCTGCTCACTCTTGAAAAGGAGAGCCTCGGATTCTATATAACCGGTCATCCCCTTGCAAGTTGCAGCGAAGATATGAAAAGATATGCAAGCACGAATACGGTGAAAATTTGCGACCTTTCCGATGGAACGGAGACAAGCCTTTGCGGAATAGCTGCAACCTTAAAGGAGCTGGTTACAAAGAAGGGCGACAGGATGGGCTTTGCCACTATGGAGGATATGGTGGGGACCGTTGAAGTAGTCGTCTTTCCTGAGATCTATGCCGCTGCCTCACATCACCTTAAAGGTGAGCTTCCTTTGCTTGTCAAGGGTAGGGTCGATGTGGGAGAGGAGAGTGTCAAACTCATAGCAACTGAAATAACTCCACTTAAGGATGTTCGTGAAAATTTCACTAAAAGCGTTCATTTTAAACTATCCACACCCGGTCTTGAGAAAGAACAGATACATAAATTAAATGATATTATCAATAGGCATAAAGGTAATTGTGATACAGTTGTTCATGTGGTGATACCAAACCGGAGTGAGACTATCATATCTCTTCCCGATGAAGTTAAGATTAGCCCCAGTGATGAGATGCTTAGAGATGTGGAAAAGCTTTTCGGGTATAACATAGTAAGTTTTCAATAAATAAGGAGCCATACCATGAATATACAGGCGCTTGATTTTGAGATGCCGCTCATAGAGCTGGAAAAGAGGATAGAAGAGCTGGAGAGTATTGCCCAGGAAGATCCCTCTGCGGCAAATGAGCTCAAAAAGCTTGAAAAAAAGACTGAAAAACTGAGAAATAATATTTTCAGCAAGTTGACGAGCCTGCAAAGAACCCAGCTTTCCCGTCATCCCAACCGGCCATATACGCTTGATTATATTGAGCTACTCTTTGAAGATTTTATAGAACTGCATGGCGACAGGAATTTTGCGGATGATCCTGCAATAGTTGCCGGCATGGCAACGCTGGATGGAGACACGGTCTTCATTATCGGGCATCAGAAGGGCAGGACGACAAGCGAGAAGATACACAGGAATTTCGGCATGCCAAATCCTGAAGGATACAGAAAGGCTCTAAGAATAATGGAGATGGCCGAAAGATTTAATAAGCCAGTTATTACACTTATTGATACGCCGGGTGCCTATCCCGGTATAGGCGCGGAAGAAAGAGGGCAGGGCGAGGCGATAGCCAGGAACTTAAGGGAGATGTCCCAGCTGAAAGTGCCTATCATCTGCACCGTTATCGGTGAAGGCGGCAGCGGAGGGGCGCTGGCCCTGGGTGTCGGTGATGTCATTCAGATGCTGGAAAACTCTGTTTACTCGGTCATATCTCCCGAAGGGTGCGCCGCCATACTCTGGAAGCGCCCCGACAAGGCAGGCGATGCTGCCGAGGCCTTAAAAATTACAGCCAGGGATCTTAAGGAACTCGGGGTTATAGATGTTATCGTGCCGGAGCCTCAGGGCGGGGCTCACAAGGATTATAATCAGATGGCCTTGAATCTTAGGGAGAGCCTGGTCTCGGCTCTTAACGATTTAAAGGGATTAAGCGCCAAAGAGCTTACAGATAGACGTTATGATAAATTCAGGAAGATTGGCCGCTTTAAGGGTGATGAATGACGCTTAGAATCTACAATACCTTAAATGGAAAGAAGGAGGAATTCATCCCCCTGGAGGAAGGCAAGGCCGGAATGTATGTATGCGGCCCCACGGTATACGACAATTGCCACATGGGGCATGCAAGGGCGTCAATAGTTTTTGACGTTGTATTCAGATATCTCATGTACAAGGGGCTCCATGTCACTTATGTAAGAAATATAACCGATATTGACGATAAGATAATCAATAAGGCAAACGATGAAGGCGTCGATTTTAAGGTAATTACCAAAAAATTTATAAAGAGCTTTCACGACGATATGCTCGATCTTGGCAATAAACCGCCGACCCTTGAGCCTAAGGCAACGGGGCATATAAAGGAAATAATTGAGATAATCAAGAGGCTTATTGCAAATGGC
>JAVVFD010000013.1:0-29518 GCA_032250935.1 bacterium | reverse complement strand
ACCTGTCAAAGATAGAGGCCGGCCGCATAGATCTCGAGGAAAGAAGTTTCAACCTGATGGAGGAAGTGGAGAAAATTATATCCATATACGGGGTCAGGGCCAATGAGAAAAAGGTGAAACTGTTAAAATGTATCTCGAAAAATCTACCTGCAAATCTTTTGGGAGACCCTGTCCGTCTGCGGCAGGTCCTGGTTAATCTTATAGGCAATGCTATCAAATTTACCGATAAAGGGGAGATAAGGGTAAGCGCTGAAAGGGCGCCAGATGATGAAATGATTATATTTACTGTTGCCGACAGCGGAACAGGCATAGCTCAAGATAAGTTGGAAAGCATATTTGATGAGTTCTCCCAGGCGGACAGTTCCACAACAAGGAGATACGGCGGTACAGGACTGGGTCTCGCAATATCCAGAAAACTTGTGAAACTTATGGGCGGGGAGATTTCAGTCAAAAGCGAATTGGGCAAGGGTAGCACTTTCTCTTTTACAGTAAGGATGAAGGCGGATGCTGTAGAGGCCGCAGACGGGAAAAAAGAGAAGGCCGTTGACGAGGGCAGAGTCGAAAGGGCTCTCAATATACTCCTTGTTGATGATTCGGAGGACAACCGCCTCCTCATAATGACATTCATGAAAGATAGTCTACACACTCTGGATATGGCTGAAAACGGTGAAGATGCCTTCGAGAAGTTCATGATGAATAAATACGATCTCGTCCTCATGGACATGCAGATGCCTGTAATGGACGGCTATGAAGCGACAAGGATTATAAGGCGGTGGGAGCATGACAAAAATATTGCAGATACACCAATAATAGCCTTCACCGCCCATGCCCTGAGGGAAGAGGTCCAGAAATGCCTCAATGCAGGATGCACTGACCACCTGGCCAAGCCTGTGAAGAAAAAAGAGCTCATTGAAAGGATAAGGTCATATGCGATACAATCCAGTGTTTGACTTTCCTCTCGGCTTTAGCCGAGGTCGCTCCTTATTAATGTATTCACTAAAGATGTTATGGATAAAATAGGCAAACCTCTCAATATTCTTCTTGTCGAAGACAGTAAATTCGACAGGGACTTCTTTAAGATCTCTTTCCAATCCTCAAAAATTGAAACCGATATTACAGAGTGCATCAACGCTGAAGGTGCGCTAAAGCGGCTCGCTTTAGACCATTCCTGCTTTGATGTTGTTGTGGTGGACCATACGCTGCCCGGGATGACAGGTCTCAGGCTGGCTGAAAAAATTATGGCAAAAGGTTATAACCTGCCCGTACTTCTCGTTACCGGAACAGGGTCGGAAGAGCTTGCCGTTGAGGCGATGAAGGCGGGGGTAGATGATTACATTATCAAGGGAAGCGAGGTACACAAGAAGATATTTCCACAGCTCGTAGAAAGGGCGGTGAGGAAATTTACAAACCGCCTGGAGCTGGAAAAGGCGCAAAAGGCTTTAAGGGAAAGTGAAGAGAAATTCCGCTCCGTTACTGAATCTGCCAATGACGCTATTATTTCGATAGATGACGAAGGCAGGATCATTTCCTGGAACAGCGGCGCAGTCAATCATTTTGGGTATGAGGGGGAAGAAATTTTAGGTATGCCGGTAATGGTTCTTCTGCCGGATCGCTATTCAAAGGCCCATATTAAGGGGGTGGAAAAGGCTCTCAGGAAAGGGGGCCTTTCCTTCAAAGACCATAAGACATTTGATGTCTTTGCTATGCGTAAAGATGGAAAAGAGGTTTCTGTAGAGATCTCCCTTTCAAGCTGGAAAGCAGGCGACCGTATTTATTTCAGCGCCATCATCCGGGACATCACTGCGCGAGTCAGCGCCGAATCAAGGCTAAGGAAGCTGAACAATGCCATTGAGCAGTCACCGGACCCGCGGATAAAGCAATGGAAGTGGTAGACCATGCATTCATGGAAGGGGCCGACGATTTTATCGTTAAGCCCTTCGAGGAGGAAGATCTCATCGAAAGCGTGGAGAGGTTTATCGGTTGAGCTGTCCTTCTTAAAGATCTTTTCCCCGCTGTGCCGCTTGCCTTCATGAAGCTTTTATAGTGTAACGATTTAGAGGTTGCCTTTATGATTTCCATCAAGAGGACTAGCATGGTTTTTGCCCTGATTTTGGATGGATCTTTTTTAAGGAAGTAAATATGAGGGAGAGACTGCTTGGGAGCTGCGTAATGGCGGCCGGTGCGGCGCTGATTCTTATCTGAATTATACGGGCTTGAATGCGGGCGCTTCAGGCCTTTTTCCTTTGACAAAATGAGGGCTGATGGGATAACCTTCAGTGTTTTTGTGGTATATATCGATTACCTCAGAATGAGCGCTTCCACCCATATAACCAGAATCAGGACAGGTGATTTTGAGCAACCAGGATAGAATACGAAATTTCTCCATAATAGCGCATATCGACCACGGAAAATCCACCCTTGCCGATCGGCTGCTTGAATTTACCGGTACGGTAACAAAGCGGGATATGAAAGAGCAGCTCCTTGACAAGATGGATCTTGAAAGGGAGCGGGGAATTACCATCAAGGCGCAGCCCGTAAAGCTGGCCTATAAAGCAGAAGACGGTAAGGAATATATGCTTAATCTTATCGATACGCCGGGGCATGTCGACTTCGGCTATGAGGTTTCAAGGTCCCTTTCCGCCTGCGAAGGCGCGCTTCTTGTCGTAGACGCAGCTCAGGGGGTGGAGGCGCAGACCCTTGCAAATGTCTATCTTGCACTTGATAACGATCTGGAGATCGTGCCTGTGCTTAACAAGATCGATCTTCCCAGCGCCGACCCGGAAAGGGTGAAGGCAGACATTGAAGAAATTATAGGTCTTGACGCTTCAGATGCCGTCCTTGCGAGCGCCAAGACGGGGCTTGGCACTAAGGAAGTGCTTGAGGCTATTGTTAACAGGATTCCAGCTCCCTCAGGGGATGTAACAAAAGCGCTCAAGGCTCTCGTTGTTGACTCGTGGTATGATGCCTATCAGGGCGTTATCATGATGGTCAGAATCTTTGACGGATATCTAAGGAAGGGACAGAAGATAAACCTCATGGCGACGAAAAAGAGTTTCGAAGTCATCGAGGTTGGCGCCTTTCATCCGAATATGAAACGGATGGACTCCCTTTCTCCAGGTGAGGTCGGTTACGTCATAGCAGGGATAAAGGAGCTCAATGACACGAAGATTGGCGACACCATAACCGATCGTTCAAATCCGACAGCCGAGCCCTTTCCCGGTTTTAAGGAGCTAAAGCCAATGGTCTTTAGCGGTCTTTATCCGATAGATACAAACCAGTATGAAGGGCTTAAGGATGCCCTTGAAAAACTAAAGCTTAACGATTCATCTTTCACCTACTCTTCCGAAACATCAGTTGCCCTCGGTTTTGGCTTTAGATGCGGCTTTTTGGGCCTGCTTCATATGGAGATTATTCAGGAGCGGCTGGAGAGGGAGTTCGAACTTACCCTCCTTACTACCGCTCCAAGCGTTGCCTATAGGGTGCATATGGTTAAGGGAGACGTCTTAAGCATTCAAAATCCTGTTGATTTACCGCCGGTGCAGGAGATAAACTTCATTGAAGAGCCTTTTATAACGGCGAGCATACATACACCCAGTGAATATGTGGGGCCCATTCTTGCGATTTGTCAGGAAAGGCGGGGCGTGCAGCTTGATATAAAGTATCTTTCCAGCGACAGGGTGATTGTCGAATATGAACTGCCGCTTAATGAGGTGGTTATGGAGTTCTATGACAGACTCAAGTCAACTTCCAAGGGGTATGCCTCCCTTGATTATGAGATGGCAGATTTCAGGCGCTCCAGCCTTGTAAAGCTGGATATACTGATAAACGGGGAGCTTGTAGATGCCTTATCGCTTATCGTGCACAAGGATAAGTCTTTCTACCGTGGTAAAGAGATTGTTGAAAAGATGAAAGAGCTGATCCCCCGGCAGATGTTTGAGGTGGCCATACAGGCGACAATCGGAACCAAGGTTATTGCAAGGGCTACGGTGAAGGCGCTAAGAAAAAATGTTACCGCAAAGTGTTATGGCGGCGATATTACCAGGAAGAGGAAGCTTTTAGAAAAACAGAAGGCCGGCAAGAAGAGAATGAAGCAGGTGGGCAGGGTGGAGGTTCCTCAGGAAGCCTTCCTTGCCGCCTTAAAGATAGATTAAGGAGTTTTTGAAATATGAGTGAAAAGCATAAAGAGAGGACTGAAGCCAAGATCCTTAAAGAGGCTCAATCCGAAATTAAGCTGACTAAGAGTCTTATAAAGAAGAAGAGGATGAAGCTCGATAAGGAAAAAATTCAGCTTCTTGAAACGGATATTATGGCCCTTGAAAATACGATTGCAAAGGGTGATCTAAAGGAGATCCTTGCAAAGGAGGAAAGGCTGGTTAAGGCAAGAGACCGCTCCATGCCTTTTCTTAATAAGTCTGTTGTAAGGGAATATGCCGAGGCGATATTAATAGCCGTTGTTTTAGCGCTCTTTATCAGGACTTTTATCGTCCAGGCCTTCAAGATACCTTCCGGCTCCATGGAAAATACCCTCCTTGTGGGTGATCATCTCCTGGTAAATAAATTTATATATGGCGTAAAAATACCTTTTATAAATAAGAATATTCTCGATATTAAAGACCCGAAGAGGGGCGATATTGTTGTCTTCAGGTATCCTGAGGATAAGAGTAAGGATTTCATAAAGAGGGTTATAGGGGTAGGTGGCGACAAGATCGAGATTAAGAAAAAGCAGGTATATGTAAATGACAGGCCTATAGATGAACCTTATGCCCAATTCAAGGCTGGAGAGACCTCTTTTTTCGGGTTTCAAAAGGGGAGAGACTTCGGTCCTTTTGATGTCCCAAAAGGGCATGTCTTTGTAATGGGAGATAATCGAGATAATTCCCATGACAGCCGCTTTTGGGGAACCGTTGATATCAGTGAAATCAAAGGAAAGGCCTTTATTCTCTACTGGTCATGGGATCGGGATAAGGGCAGCGTGAGGTTTTCCAGAATAGGAAATATTATAAGGTAGGGGAAATAATCTACAATTGTATTGACTAAGAAGAGTAGCTCATATAGAATTAATTTCAAATAAAAGTTAAACCTTTAAAGTAATCCTGAGAGATTAAAAAGGTGAGAATAAATGATTAAATTAAATACAAAACCTCTCTGTCCGGTCCGGCAGGGAGTTTTTTTTTGCAATTGAGGCCCTTATGAGCAAAGCTAAAAATGTTCTTGATGCAGATGGAGTAAAAAGGGCTATAACAAGAATTTCCCATGAAATTGTTGAGTCCAATAAGGGCGTTAAAAATCTTGCCCTCGTTGGCATAAGAACCGGCGGGGTTGTTCTTGCCCGGCTCATAGCTGAAAAGATCAGGGAGATAGAGTCTGCCACGGTCCCGCTTGGGGTGATAGATATAACTCTTTATCGCGACGACCTTTCTGTCGGCACGCATCACCCAACGCTTAGAAGCACTGATATCGACTTTTCCATAGATGAGAAGGTCATCGTTCTTGTAGACGATGTTCTTTATACGGGAAGGACGATAAGGGCGGGCCTTAGCGCTTTGATGGACTTTGGCCGTCCAAGCATGATAAAGCTTGCCGTGCTTGTTGACAGGGGGCATAGAGAGCTTCCTATCAGGGCGGATTTTGTAGGCAAGAATATTCCAACATCGAAAGATGATGTAATAAAGGTTCGTTTTGAAGGTGATGTTGCAGTAGATATTGAAAAATCATTTAAGTAGTTTTACGGAGACCGATTGAAGCTAAACAGAAAAGACATCCTCGCCATAAAGGAACTTAAAAAGGACGAGATAGAGCTTATCCTGGATACGGCTGAGTCTTTTAGAGAGGTAGCTGAAAGAGATATTAAGAAGGTGCCGACCCTTAGAGGAAAAACGGTTATCAATCTCTTTTTCGAGGCAAGCACCCGAACACGAAGCTCTTTTGAAATTGCCGGCAAGCGTATGAGCGCCGATGTCATCAATATTTCCGCATCAACGAGCAGTACAGTAAAGGGCGAAACGCTTATTGATACGGCGAAAAACCTGCAGGCGATGAATCCCGATATAATAGTCTTGAGGCATCCATCATCGGGCGCGCCGGCCCTTATAGCAAGCCAGGTCAATGCGTCCATAATAAATGCAGGAGATGGCTGCCATGAGCACCCGAGCCAGGCTCTGCTGGACCTTCTCACAATAAGACAGGCCAAGGGTAGGGTGGCTGGCCTTCGCGTTGCAATCATAGGAGATATCGCTCATAGCAGGGTGGCCAGGTCTAATATCTACGGCCTTAAGACCATGGGGGCGGAGGTGGCAGTTGCCGGTCTTCCGACTATGATTCCATGCGAGATTGAAAAAATGGGCGTCAAGGTTTTTAATTCAATAGATGCGGCCATAGAAGGCGCAGATGTTATCATGATGCTAAGGATTCAAAAGGAACGCATGGATGGTCCTCTCTTCCCGACGGAAAGGGAATATTCCATGCTTTTCGGTCTCAATTCAAAAAGGCTTGAAAAGGCGAAGAAGGATGTTGCCATCATGCACCCCGGCCCGATAAACAGGGGCGTAGAGATCTCTCCAGATGTCGTTGACGGCCCTTCTTCCGTAATTCTTAATCAGGTAGCAAACGGACTTGCCGTAAGGATGGCTCTATTGTTTCTCCTTTCAGGCGGACGTCATGAGGTGGATGCATGAAAACTGCTATTTGCGGCGGAAGGCTGATCGATCCTTCACAGGATATTGACGGCCTGTTCGATATCATCATAGAAAATGACCTGGTGTCGGACATTGTCAAGCCGGGTATGGTCAAAGATGTTGATAATATTATAAACGCCAAGGGGCTTGTTGTGATTCCCGGCATTGTCGATATACACATACATCTTAGGGACCCCGGTTATGAGTATAAAGAGGATATAGCGAGCGGCACCATGGCCGCCGCAGCTGGCGGGGTAACATCAGTAGCCTGCATGGCGAATACAAAACCGGTTAACGACAATGCCTCCGTAACGGCAGACATCATTAGAAGATCCCGTGAATCCGGTCATGTCAAGGTCTATCCCATAGGGGCGATGACGAAAGGCCTTAAGGGTGATGAACTTGCGGAAATAGCATGCATGAAAGAAGCTGGAATTGTCGCTGTTTCGGATGATGGACTTCCCGTAAACAGCGCAGAGATTATGAGGAGGGGCCTTGAGTATTCCCTTGGCCTTGATCTTCCTGTGATATCTCATGCCGAAGAGCCGAGTCTTTCAAAGGGCGGCTCCATGAACGAGGGATACCGTTCCACTGTAATGGGGCTTCAGGGAATACCTAACGCCTCTGAAGATATTATGGTTATGAGGGATATAGCCCTTGCAGAACTCACCGGGGCAAGGCTTCATATAGCCCATATAAGCTCCGAGGCTGCCGTAAGGTTTGTAAGAGAGGCAAAGACGAGAGGCGTCAGGGTGACTGCCGAGGCGGCGCCTCACCACTTTGTGCTCACCGAAGAGGCGCTTGAAGGTTATGATGCCAACACAAAGATGAACCCGCCGTTAAGATGCCTGAAGGATGTGGAGGCGATCAAGGCGGGCCTTAAAGACGGCACTATAGATGCTGTCGCTACGGACCATGCCCCTCATACAACCATAGAGAAGGATGTTGAATTTGATAAGGCTGCCTGCGGTATAATCGGTCTTGAAACTTTGCTTCCTCTCACCCTTTCACTGGTGGACGAGGGCGTTCTCAGCCTGGACGAGGCGGTTAGGAAATTGACCATTAATCCGGCAAATATAATCGGCATTAAGGGCGGATCCTTAAAAGAAGGGATGCCCGCCGATATTGCCATTATAGATATAGATACTTCTTATAGGTATGACAAATCAAAGGTGAAATCCAAGAGCAACAATACTCCCTTTGACGGGTGGGAAATGAAGGGAAGGGCGGCATATACAATCGTTAACGGAAAAATAGTTTATAAGGGTGAAAGTTATGAATAAGGCTATTCTTACGCTTGCCGACGGGACGACCTTTGAAGGCGAATCCTTCGGGGCCCCCGGTGAAGCGGTCGGTGAGGTCTGTTTTAATACATCGATGACGGGATACCAGGAAATACTGACAGATCCATCATATAAAGGACAGCTTGTTACCATGACCTATACTCAGATAGGCAACTATGGGGTTAATGATGAAGATTACGAATCTCTTTCTCCCCATCTCAGCGGTTTCATCGTCAAGGAATATTTTGATATTCCGAGCAACTGGAGGTCCAGGGGGACACTTTCTGAATTTCTTAAAAAACATAATATCGTTGCCATTCAGGGTATAGATACAAGGGCCCTCACCAGGCATATCAGGGACAAGGGAGCTCAGCAGGCGGTTATTTCGACTATTGATCTTAATGAGGCAAGCCTTGGCAGGAAGGCAAAGGCCCTTCCTTCCATAGAGGGAATAGATCTGGTAAAAGAGGTGAGCTGCAGTTCGGCTTATTTGCGGGAAGAAGGGGAGTGGACTCTCGATCAGGGATACTTGAAAGGGAAGGATTACCGTTATAAGGTAGTGGCCTATGATTTCGGTATAAAATTCAATATCATAAGAGGCCTCACTGCGGCGGGATGCAAGGTAACCGTTGTTCCCGCCTCAACTGCTTGGGAAGAGGTTCTTGCCATGGAGCCGGATGGTATCTTCCTCTCTAACGGCCCCGGAGATCCGGAGCCCCTGACCTATGCTGTTGACAACGTCAAAAATCTATTAGGCAAAAAGCCGATATTCGGCATATGCCTTGGCCATCAGATACTGTCACTTGCCCTTGGCGGTAAAACATATAAACTGAAATTCGGTCACAGGGGCGGCAATCAGCCGGTTAAGGACCTGTCTACCTCGAAAATCGAGATAACATCGCAAAATCACGGCTTTGCCGTTGACTTTGATACCATTAAAGAATGTGCCGATCTCACTCATGTGAACTTGAATGACCATACTCTGGAAGGCATATCATCGAAAGAGTTCAAGGCCTTTTCCGTACAGTATCACCCCGAAGCATCACCGGGGCCGCATGATGCATCCTACCTTTTTAAGAGATTCACCGATATGATGGACGGACAATGATCAAGGAAGATATTGATGAACTGGTAGAGTATATATCAGCAAGCGGACGAGAAGCGGATGTTGCCAAGGCCAAAGAGGAATATTTCAGGGAAAATGCAGGCATTTTCGGAGATGAAGAATCTTATGATATGAGGATAGGCTCCTTTCTTGAGTGGTATCTCATAGACAGGATGATAGGTGGAAAATCTCTTTTAGAGGAATATGCCGAGTCTGTTGACGACCCTGAAAAGAGGGCAAAACTTCTAAGTATCAGAGATGGGCTGCGGAGCATCTTCGAGATGACCGGAGTATATGATGACAGGCTATATCTCAAAGAACTGATCAGCGGAAAAAAATATATCGTTATGTCACCTTTTGCCAATAAGTTCTTTAAGAGCAAGAACATACTGGATTGCAGGATATTCAAGTATGATGAAAAGCGATACACTATGTCTGAGTCATACTTTTTTCATCCCGAAAAGGCTAAAAAAATAATCGTTTCAAAATTGAAAGAGGCCGCCGCCCTGGATAAGGTAGGCGCTTTACTGAATTCCATGGCAAATATGAGCCTTAAGTGGGAAAGATATAGAAATTTCAAGGTTGAAGAGATTTATAAATAAGGAGAATTAGGTTTGCCAAAAAGAACGGACATAAAAAAGATTCTCATTGTAGGGGCAGGTCCCATAGTAATCGGTCAGGCCTGCGAATTTGACTATTCAGGAACACAGGCCTGCAAGGCCCTCAAGGAAGAGGGCTATGAGGTAATACTTGTTAATTCAAACCCCGCAACGATAATGACTGACCCCGACTTTGCCGACCGGACTTATATCGAACCTGTAACCGCCGCTGTAGTCGAAATGATCATCGAAAGGGAGAGACCCTGCGCATTGCTTCCTACGATGGGTGGACAGACGGCGCTCAATGTGTCCGTTGAGGTTGCCGAAAAAGGTGTTTTGGCTAAATATGGAGTCGAGCTTATCGGCGCCGATCTCAGATCGATCAAGATGGCGGAAGACAGGGATGAGTTTCAACAGGCTATGAAGAGGATCGGTCTGTCAGTTCCGAAGGGCGGTTTTGCCCATTCAATGGATGAGGCCAGGGCTATCGCAGCTGATATAGGCTTTCCCGTTATAATAAGGCCCTCGTTCACGCTTGGCGGAACAGGTGGAAGCATAGCCTATAATAGCGAAGAATATGAGGAAAAGGTTAAGGCGGCGCTTGAAGCTAGCCCGGCTGACGAGGTATTGCTTGAAGAGTCTATAATCGGCTGGAAGGAGTTTGAGCTGGAGGTAATGAGAGACAGCAAGGATAACGTTGTTATTATCTGCTCCATAGAGAACCTGGATCCTATGGGCGTGCATACGGGAGATTCCATAACCGTTGCCCCTGCTCAGACCCTCAGCGACAAGGAATATCAGGAATTAAGGGATGCCTCACTGAAGATAATCAGAGAGATAGGCGTTGATACGGGCGGCTCAAACGTACAGTTTGCAATCAATCCCATTGATGGCAGGATATCCGTAATAGAGATGAACCCCAGGGTCTCCAGAAGTTCGGCTCTCGCCTCAAAGGCTACAGGCTTTCCGATTGCGAAGATTGCGGCCAAACTGGCCGTGGGCTATACGCTTGATGAAATACCTAACGATATAACCCGAGAGACGCCCGCATCATTTGAACCGACCATAGATTATGTTGTAGTTAAATTCCCCCGCTTTGCCTTTGAAAAATTCCCACAGTCAGACCAGACCCTGACCACGCAGATGAAGTCCGTAGGCGAGGTTATGGCCATAGGAAGGACATTCAAGGAGGCGCTGCAAAAATCACTTCGCTCTCTGGAGATCGGAAGCTTCGGTTTCGAGAGTGAGTTCTTCTCCAAAGATGAGTGTCATAAGAGATCCTTCGTTATAAACGGCGAAAAAATGACGAGACTCAGGGAAAAGCTCGTCGTGCCCGGAGTGGAGAGACTTTGGTATGTGGCCGACGCAATTCGGGGCGGGCTTGACATAGATGATATATATGAACTCACCAGGATAGACAGGTGGTTCCTGTACAATATAAAACAGATTGTAGACCTTGAAGAGGTGATAGCCATAAACGGTCTTGAAGTAGCTACATTGCAAAAGGCCAAGCAGTTCGGTTTTTCCGATAGGAGGATAGCTTATCTGACGAAAACGGAGGAAGGCGAGGTTAAGGAGGCGAGGGAAAAGGCAGGAATAAAGGTCACCTATAAGAGGGTGGATACCTGCGGGGCGGAGTTTGTGGCCCATACACCTTATCTCTATTCCACATACGAAAGTGAGGATGAGGCCGACGTAACAGACAGGAAGAAGATTATGATCCTGGGTGGCGGACCTAACAGGATAGGACAGGGGATAGAGTTCGACTATTGCTGCGTTCATGGTGCCTTTGCCCTTTCGGAAATAGGGTATGAGACTATAATGGTCAACTGTAATCCTGAGACGGTAAGCACCGACTATGATACCTCAGACAGGCTTTACTTTGAGCCGCTTACATTTGAAGATGTTATGAGTATTGTTGAAAAGGAAAGGCCGGTGGGGGTAATTGTTCAGTTTGGAGGTCAGACTCCGCTGAAACTCGCCCTTTCACTGTGGGAAAATGGCGTTCCCATTATAGGGACGTCGCCAGACAGCATAGACAGGGCTGAAGACAGGGAACGCTTTAAGGAAGTGCTTGATAAGCTGGGTCTCAAGCAGCCTGATAACGGGATAGCAAGGGCTGTTGACGAAGCGGAGCGGATTGCCGATGATATCGGCTATCCTGTCGTTGTCAGACCTTCCTATGTTCTTGGCGGCAGGGCGATGGAGATAGTCTATGATCTTGAAGGGCTTAGAAACTATATGCAGCACGCAGTCATGGCATCTCCCGAGCACCCGGTTTTAATTGATAAGTTTCTGAAGGACGCTATTGAATTGGACGTCGATGCACTAGCAGACGGCGAGGATGTCATGATAGGCGGCATTATGGAGCATATAGAGGAGGCGGGAATACATTCTGGCGACAGCGCCTGCTCTCTCCCGCCATATTCAGTTGGCGACGATATTCTGAATGAAATAAGAAGGCAGACAAGGGCGCTTGGACTGGAATTGCAGGTCAAGGGCCTCATGAATATACAGTTTGCTGTAAAAGGGGCTGAGATATTTATTATAGAGGTAAATCCAAGGGCCTCAAGGACGGTACCCTTTGTCAGCAAGGCGACGGGTCTGCCGCTTGCGAAGGTCTGCGCCAAGGTTATGTCGGGCATGAGCCTTAAGGAACTTGGCGTAACGAAAGAGATCAAACCGAGCTTTGTCTCTGTCAAGGAAGCAGTATTTCCCTTTACAAAATTCCCTGGAGTAGATACTCTTTTAGGGCCTGAAATGAGATCGACGGGCGAGGTTATGGGTATAGACAAGGAGTTTGGAAGGGCTTTTATAAAGGCGCAGCAAGGGGCGGGGGTGCATCTTCCCTCCAGCGGCAGGGTCTTTGTAAGTGTAAGGGACGACCATAAAGAATCGGTTCTTCCTATAGTCAGGACGCTTTTTGAGAAAGGATTTGAAATAATCGCAACGAGAGGGACCGCTAAATATTTAGCTGAAAATGGAGTTTCCCTGTCATTTGTAAATAAGGTGGGCGAAGGCAGGCCAGATATCGTTGACAGGCTGAAAAGCTCTGAAATCGAGATGGTGATAAATACAACTATAGGTAAGGAGTCAATAGCTGCATCTTTCTCAATAAGGAGGACGGCGCTGCTTGGCAACATCCCTTATTTTACAACTATTTCCGGCGCCAGGGCCGCTGTTGCAGGCATTGTTGCAGCAAAGGAAGAGGGGCTTGGCATTAAAACTATACAAGAATATCATATTGAAGGAGATTAAGAGATGAGCGGTAGAGAGCCTATAACAGTTGAAGGGCATAAGATGCTTCAGGCTGAACTGAAAATGCTTAAGTCTGTTGAGAGGCCCAAGGTGATTGAAGCTATTGCCGTTGCAAGAGCACATGGCGATCTGTCGGAAAATGCCGAATATGATGCTGCCAAGGAAAAACAGGGATTCATTGAAGGCAGGATAAAGCAGATAGAAAGCAAGATGGCCGCCTGCGATATTATTGATGTCAGCAAGCTAAGCGGAGATAAGGTTGTCTTCGGGGCTACGGTAACTCTCTGTGATGTTAGTGACGATAGTGAGGTGACATATAAGATAGTCGGTATAGACGAGGCGGACGTGAAAGAAGGCAAGATATCCGTTCAGTCTCCAATAGCAAGAGGTCTCATAGGGAAACATGTTGATGATGAGGTCGTTATTGTAACTCCTGCCGGTAAAAAAGAGTTTGAAATAGTCAGGGTCTCCTTTGACTAGGTTATATCCCCTGTAAAGTGAAGGGGGGCTTTAAAGCGATCAATTTTAGGTGAAATGGTGTATATATGCAAAAAATTACCCAGGAAACAAGAATAAACGAGATGATAAAGGCGCACCCTGAAACAAAGAAGGTGCTTAAAAAATATAAGCTTGACTGTTTCGGCTGTCTTGGAGCAGATCAGGAGAGTGTCAGGAATGCGGCCTGGGCCCACGGACTGGATATGGACGCATTACTTGAAGAACTTAACAAGGCAGCCGGCTGAGCAAGGAGCATCCTCCTTGGATAAAGGGCTCAATACCTCTCTTCAAAACCGCCTTATTGCTGTTAAGAGGCCACTTCAATACACCGCTAAAAACTCATTTTCAAATCTGTCAAAGGTAAAAAACCTTCACTCTCTAATACCATCCCTGCTTGAAGAGATTCCCCTAAACGGGATTGAGCTATACAGGAAGAGGCTCGCAACACTTACGGCCGATTTCAAGGAGTTTGAAGCGCTTTCTACAGCGAATAAGAAACTTCTCATTAAAGAGGCTCTCACTGTTATAGATGGCATTGTTCTGCCTGCAAGCAAGAAAAGTGAAACTGCGCCGTTTATGCCTGAAGACGCATCTTCCCGAGAGTCCCTTGCCGATAAAGATCTGAAGTCACCGGTCTTGTCTATAAAAGGAGTCGGCCCCAAGATAGTCTCGCTGCTGGCAAAGATGGGGATGAATACGGTTGAAGATCTGCTCTATCACTTTCCTCAGCGTTACGACGACAGGCGTAATATCAGAAAGATCGCCACGTTAAAAAAGGGGGAGGTTCAACAGGTGATTGGAGAGGTCCTGGCGGCGGGTGAATCGTCTCTTTCGGCAAGACGCAGGATCTATGAGGTTGTCATAGGCGATGGGACGGGAACCCTTACGCTGAAGTGGTTTCATTACAATAAAAGATATATGAAGTCGCTCTATCCTGAGGGGAAGAGGTTTCTTGCATCTGGCGAGGTCAAGCTCTTTGGCGGGTCAAGGGAGATAATACATCCAGATATGGAAGGGCTTGAAGAAGGAGAGGAGGTGAAGGATGATTTTCTGAAAATACTTCCTGTCTATCCGTTGACGGAAGGACTTGGACAAAGAGCCCTTAGAAAGATAATAGCGAATGCCGTTGTCCGGTTTTCAGAAAAAATTACAGATGCCATCCCTTGCGATATTAAGGATAAAAGAGCCTTGATAAATGAGGGAGAAGCCATTTATGCAGTTCATCTTCCCCATAAGAATGCAGATATAAAGGCCCTGAATGACAAGATGAGTCTCGCCCATCGCAGCCTGGTCTATGATGAGTTTTTCTTTATTGAACTGGGTATGGCAATAAGGAGCCGGGGCATCGAACTTGAGAGCGGCGTAGAGATTGATCTAAAGTACTGCCTGAAAGAGAGATTGATTGAAAAGCTCCCATTTGAACTTACTGGTGCGCAAAAGAGGGTTCTCCGGGAGGTGGAGAAAGATCTTGCAGCAAAGTTTCCCATGCACAGGCTTCTTCAGGGCGACGTCGGATGCGGCAAGACTATGGTTGCCCTTATCTCTGCACTGCATGCCGTTGAGGCTGGATATCAGTCGGCCATAATGGCCCCTACTGAAATACTTGCCGAGCAGCACTTCATCAATATACGCTCCCTGGCAGAGAGCCTGGGTCTCAAGACAGCATTAATTAAGGGAAGCATGAAGGCTAAAGAGAAGTCCGAGGTTGTCGGGGCGATCGCATCAGGAGGAGTTCATATTGTAATCGGCACCCATGCCATGATACAGGAGGGGGTCGTTTTTAAAAGACTGGGCCTTGGAATTATAGACGAGCAGCACAGGTTTGGAGTTGTCCAGAGGGGTGTTTTGAGGAATATGGGGGATGGCGGGATGGTTCCTAATATTCTGGTCATGACCGCCACTCCCATACCGAGATCACTGGCCATGACCGTATATGGAGACCTGGAACTGTCCGTAATTGACGAACTGCCGCCCGGCAGGCAGGAGATAGAGACAAAGGTCTATCACGAGAGGGAAAGGGATAGTGTCTACAGCCTTATACTTGGCGAACTTGAAAAAGGAAGGCAGGCATACATTGTATATCCTCTAGTTGAGGAATCCGAAAAAATGGACCTCCTTGATGCAACGGGGATGGCCAGTGAACTTAGCGCTGTTTTCAGTGATTTTAAGGTAGGGCTCATACATGGCCGGATGAAGGTGGATGAAAAGGAAGGGGTGATGGCTGACTTTAAGTCAGGCAGGCTGAATATTCTTGTTTCAACTACGGTAATTGAGGTTGGGATCGATATCCCGAACGCATCGGTTATGGTTGTCGAGCATGCAGAACGCTTCGGCCTTTCTCAGCTTCACCAGCTTAGAGGAAGGGTCGGAAGGGGAAGTGATAAATCTATTTGCGTCCTCCTTGCGCAATATCAAAAATCCGATGAAGCGAGGGAGAGGTTAAGGGTAATGGAGAAATATTCAAGCGGCTTTGATATATCTGAGGCTGACTTAAGGCTTAGAGGACCCGGAGATTTCCTCGGCACACGTCAGTCCGGTCTTCCCGATTTCCGCATAGGAAATATATTGAAAGATGAGAGGATACTTAAAATTGCCAGAGAGGATGCCTTCGAGATCATAGAGAAAGACCCCCGCCTTGAAACGCCTGATCATGCTATGCTTAAAAATGTGTTGGTTGAGAGGTGGAAGGGAAGATTGCAACTTGCCGGTGCGGGGTGACGGTTGTTTTTCCCCTCTCCCTTGATGGGAGAAGGCTGGTGTGAGGGTGAGTATATTATTAGCAAGATTCCTTCTAACATTGAGGTGAAATTAATATGCAGACAAAAATATGTAGCGGGTGTGGGGCTGAATATTTTGCCCACGTTGATGAATGTATAGATTGTCATCTGCCCCTTAAACTACCTGAAGAGCTTGAAAGAGAGAAGGATCAGGAATCAGGGGGCGAAGAAGATGATATGTCTCCCATTCGCGAAGGCGCGGGGCCGTGGCTTAAAGAGCTGCGCGAGGTGCTTAAAGACAAGGGGATATACAGTTGTATCTCTCTGTCGCCGGGCTGCAAACCTGGAGCCTGCGGCTCTTCCTCTCTTTTATTTGTTGCCAATAACGATCTTGCAAAGGCAGATATATTTCTAAATGAGTATTATATTAAGACACACCCCGAGGCACTGGAATCGATCAGCGTTGATGACGATTCATGTCCTGCATGCGGTCACCCGGCAGGCATGGATGCTCTGGAATGCCCCGATTGCGGCCTTGTTTTGTTTTTTGAAGATGATAGTTGAATTTTTAATTTTTCTGCTTGACTGCAATCAGAATAAATGTTTAGATTCCGTATATGAAATACTTTAAATCACAAAAAGGCGCATTGACATTCGGCGGCCTGGTTTTTCTAATAATCGTCGTCGCAAGCGGCTACGTAGGTATAAAGATGGGCATGCCTTTATTTACTAACTGGCAGGTCAAAGAGATCTTCAGGAATGAGGTGGAGCGTATTAAGGTGGATACGGAGCCTGTAGTCAGGGAAGTGGTTCTAAAAAGACTTGAAGAGCACGGCGTTAAGCTTCTTCCAGATAAAGATTTTGAGGATGGTTTGCGCATATTTCAAGAAGATGAATATAATGAGACCGGTCCCTATATAATGGAAGCTTCATACACTATTGATGTCGATTTTATAGGCGGCCATAGATATACCTATAAGTTCAGTCCAAGAAAAGTAGCAAAGAAGTAGCTCCCTGCCAGGCATATACTTGCAATTATCTGCGTAAAGTTCGCCCTCTTGAATCACAAATCATCTTGACTCTGACAATATAATTGTATACAGTATACGGCTTATGGCCGTTTTTTTATTATATACACTGTTAAGGCTTCCAGCCGTTATTAATATCGCCTCAATTTCTTTTTAATGAACGGCCAATCACCGTTTCGCCTTGAAACGGTTCTTTAGAATATTCAGGAGGAGGTTGCAATGGGAAGGAAAAAGATTACCATCGTAGGGGCCGGCCACGTAGGAGCTCATTGCGCCCTTTGGGCGGCAACCAAGGAGCTTGGAGATATAGTTCTTGTAGATATAGCAGAAGGTTTGCCCCAGGGTGTGGCGCTCGATATGGCGGAGTCAGGTCCCGTTGAATGTTTTGATGCTCAGATAAAGGGGACTAATTCATATACGGATACGGCAGGGTCCGATGTAGTGATTATCACCGCCGGGCTTGCCAGAAAACCCGGCATGAGCCGCGATGACCTGCTAAACACAAATGCAAATATTATTAGGGGAATTACCAAAGAGATCGCCCGGTATTCTCCTGACTCAATAATCATAATGGTAACAAACCCTCTTGATGCAATGGTCTATGTTGCCAAAGAGGCAAGCGGGTTTCCAAAAAACAGGGTAATGGGTATGGCGGGTGTTCTTGATTCTGCAAGGATGAGGACCTTCATCGCTATGGAGCTTGGCGTATCTGTTGAGGACGTCACCGCCTTTGTCCTTGGTGGGCACGGTGACACCATGGTTCCACTCCCCAGGTATTCCACCGTTGCTGGCATCCCTATTCCGGAGCTTATATCGCCTGAAAGGATTGAGGCTATTAATGAAAGGACTAAAAAGGGCGGCGGTGAGATCGTTGCCCTGTTAAAGACGGGAAGCGCCTACTATGCGCCTTCCGCATCGGCTGTGGAAATGGCAGAGGCGATACTGAAGGATAAGAAGAGGATATTGCCATGCGCCGCCTATCTTGAAGGCGAATATGGCATTGACGGTTATTATATGGGAGTGCCCGTTCTTCTGGGAAAGGGTGGAGTTGAAAAGGTGATCGAGATCGAGCTTACCGATGATGAGAAAAAGCAGCTCGACCACTCTCTGGAAGATGTTAAACAAAACGTGGAGAAACTTACTGTCTGATGCGTATTATTAAGGCCTGCGACATAACACCGAAGGTTAAGGAACTGTGCACGTCTGCCAATTTTGAACTTGGCGAGGATATGCTCGATGCTTTTAAAAAAGGACTCGAAAGAGAGGAGTCGCCGGCAGGGAGGGCTGTTATAGAACAGCTTATCGAAAATGCCAGGATTGCAAAGGAAGAAAGAGTTCCAATGTGTCAGGACACCGGCTTTGCCGTCTTCTTTGTCGAGATGGGAAGAGACCTGCATGTAGATGGAGATATCTACGATGCGATCAATGAAGGGGTAAGGCAGGGCTACGAGGAAGGGTTTCTGAGGAAGTCCATCGTTTCTCATCCTCTGTCTCGCGTCAATACAAAGGATAATACCCCTGCAATTATCTATATAGACCTTGTGCCTGGAGATAAGCTGAAAATTATATTTGCCCCCAAAGGTGGTGGAAGCGAGAACATGAGTTCACTGAAGATGTTAAAGCCCTCCGACGGTATTGAAGGGGTCAAGAAATTTGTTGTTGAATCTGTTGAAAAGGCCGGGCCCAATCCATGCCCGCCTATCATCGTTGGAGTGGGGATAGGGGGCACCTTTGAAAAATCTGCCTGGCTTGCAAAAAAGGCGCTCCTTAGGCATGTCGGTGAGAAAAGCGCAAAGCCTGAAGACGCGGCCCTTGAAGAAGAGCTCGAATCACTCATTGGTGATCTCGGCATCGGCCCTATGGGCTTTGGTGGAAGGGTGACGGCATTTGCCGTCCAGGTTGAGACCCATCCCTGTCATATCGCTTCACTTCCGGTGGCTGTCAATATCCAATGCCATGCAGCCCGTCACAAGGAGGTGCTGATCTGATGGTAGATATGAAGAAACTTACAACTCCCTTGACCAGTGCCGACGTAGAGACCCTAAAGGTTGGCGATAAGGTTTCTATTACCGGGGTCATATATACAGGCAGGGATGCAGCGCACAAAAGACTGGTTGAACTCCTTGATGCTGGAAAAGAACTTCCATTTGACCCTAAAGGACAAATAATTTATTATGTGGGCCCGGCTCCTGCAAAACCGGGAAGCCCTATCGGCTCTGCCGGCCCTACGACGAGCTACCGTATGGATGCCTACGCGCCGAGGCTTATAGCGGTGGGTCTTAAGGGGATGATAGGGAAGGGCTCGCGAAATAAAGAGGTTGTAGATGCGATGATGAGCCATAAGGCGGTATATTTTGCTGCCGTAGGCGGCGCAGCCGCGCTTATCGCCAAGAGAATTAAGAGTAAGGAGCTTGTCGCCTACGAAGATCTTGGCGCCGAGGCTATATTCAGGCTTGAGGTAGAGGACTTCCCAGTCATAGTAGCAAATGATGTGACGGGCGAGGATCTCTACAAAAAAGGCGTTGAAGCTTATAAGAGAGGTTAATAATGCATAGTGGTCACGAAGCGGCAAAAGATGAATATATTGAACAGATAGCTGAACTTAGCGGCGAGGACGTTTCCCTCTGTTACCAGTGCGGGAAATGCACCGCAGGTTGTCCCATGGCTGAAAAGATGGACCTTCCTCCCTCGATGGTTATGAGGTATATGCAGATGGAGCATTCTGATGAGCTTAAGAAGGCAACATCAAGGTGGGACTGCATAGGCTGCCTTGTCTGCGGAAGCAGATGCCCCAAGCTTTGCAACCCTGCGGCTGTTATGGAGGCCTTAAGGCAGGAAGATATGAGAAAGGGCACTAGAAGTGAAGAGATAGAAAAGCTTCCCGTTAATTTTGTGAAAAATGCACCGCAACAGGCCCTGGTCAGCGGTTTTAGAAAGTACGTACCATAAAAGCACGTATTAAAAAAACGTACTATAGGTGAATTGATGAAAATACCATACTATCCAGGCTGCACCCTCAATACAAACGCAAAAGATCTTCAGGAATGCGCTGAATTTTCGGCTGAAGCTCTCGGTTTTTCCATGGTCGAGATGCCCGACTGGAACTGCTGCGGGGCATCCCTTCCGCTCACGGCAAACAGCGCCATGGGCTATGCGGGCCCTACAAATGTCCTCATCGGGGCAAAGGAAGAGGGCCAGAAGGAAGGGCTTGAAGACAAACTGGTCACCCTTTGCGCCGTATGCTACAACGTACTGAAGAGGACAAACTACGCCTTTAATAAGGACGCAGCTAAGCTCGATACGATCAACTCCCTCCTTGAAAGTGATTATAAGGGAGATACCAATGTAGTTCATTTCCTGGAAGTTCTAAGGGACGATATCGGTTTTGACAAGGTGAAGGAAAGTGTGTCTAAAGAGCTGAAGGGACTTAAGGTTGCCCCCTATTATGGCTGCTTTCTCTTAAGACCCCATGAAGAGGTCGGCCTTGACGATCCATATGCACCGACTATTTTTGAAGGGTTACTTAAGTCTCTCGGTTGCGAGGTAGTGGATTTCAGCCACAAGGGCGAATGCTGCGGCTCCTATAGCGCAATGAGCAATGCTGAAAATGCGGCCGAATGTTCATTCAGCGTCATTGATGCAGCTGCAGCTGCAGGCGCCGACGTAATCGCAACGACATGCCCACTTTGTCAGTATAATCTCGACAGCAAGCAGGCTATGATGAAGAAAAATCATGGTGATATGAAAGAGATGCCGATCATCTATTTTACCCAGCTCCTTAGCATGGCGCTCGGCAAGGATATCGGGAAAATCTCATTTAAATCAAACAGTATAAACCCGCTTCCTCTTCTCAAAGAGAAGGGGCTCGTATAAAGGAGCTAGTATGTCTAGAGTAGGTGTATTTGTCTGTCATTGCGGAACCAATATATCGGCAACGGTAGACGTTGCGAAGGTCGCCGAAGAGATGAAAAATCAACCCGGTGTCGTCTATACGGAAGATTATAAGTTTATGTGCTCTTCTCCCGGACAGGGGAAGCTTAAGGAGATTATCGACGAGCACAAGCTGGATAGCGTTGTCATCGCAGCCTGTTCACCTCATATGCATGAAAAGACCTTCCGTAACGCCGCCGAGGCTGCCGGCCTTAACAGCTTTAAGGTTGAGATGGCGAACATCAGGGAGCAGTGTTCCTGGGTTCATCCCGATAAGGCTGAAGGGACGGTAAAATCTCTGGATCTTACAAAAAAGATGATAGAGAAGGTAAGGCTCAACGAAGAGCTTGATAAAATCGTCATGCCTGTCACCAAAAAGGCGCTTGTAATCGGCGGAGGAATTGCCGGTATTCAGGCGGCCCTGGATATTGCGGCTGCCGGTACAGAGGTTATTATCGTGGAAAAGGACGTTACCCTCGGCGGCCATATGATTCAGCTCTCGGAGACCTTCCCCACGCTCGATTGTTCCCAATGTATTATGACTCCCAAGATGGTTGAGGCCTCACTGAATCCGAATATAACCATATACACGTATGCTGAAGTCGAGGCGCTCGACGGTTATGTCGGAAACTTCAGGGCAAGGATCAGGAGAAAGGCGAAGAGCGTCGTAGAGGAAGACTGTACTGGATGCGGCATATGTCAGGAAAAATGTCCCAAGAAGGTCGACAACCCCTTTGAAATGGGGCATGGCAAGAGTAAGGCGATCGCAGTTCCTTTCCCACAGGCGGTGCCTAATGTCCCCGTTATAGACAGGGACAGCTGCATATATTACAAGACCGGTAAGTGCAGGATCTGTGAAAAGGTATGTGGCCCCAAATGTATAGACTTTGATCAGCAGGATGAGATCGTAAACGTTGATATCGGAGCAATTGTAGTTGCGACTGGATACGATACCATGCCTCTTGACAGGTTCGGAGAGTATGGGTATGGAAAATATAAGGACGTAATCGACGGGCTTACCTTTGAAAGGATGGCCAGTGCCGCCGGATTTACGGAAGGCGAGATGAAGAGGCCTTCAGACGGCAAGACGCCAGAGACGGTAGTCTTTATCCAGTGCGTCGGGTCGAGAGACGAGAGCAAGGGAGTCAGTTACTGCTCGAAGATATGCTGTATGTACTCCGCCAAGCAGACCATGCTTTATAAGCACAAGGTTCATCACGGAAAGGCTCATGTCTTCTATATGGACATACGGGCAGGTGGAAAGAATTACGAGGAGTTTGTAAGACGTGCCATTGAGGAAGATGACGCCAACTATATAAGAGGAAGGGTCTCCAGGGTATATGAAAAGGGGGACAAGCTAATAGTCAAGGGGGCCGATACCTTGAGCGGGAGGCCCGTTACCATTGAGGCGGATATGGTTGTTCTTGCAACGGCCATGACTGCTAGAAAAGGGGCCGACAAGCTGGCTCAGACACTCGGCATATCTTACGATAGATATAATTTCTTCTCAGAGTCCCATCCCAAGTTAAGGCCTGTTGAGACCAATACGGCCGGTATATTCCTTGCCGGTGCATGCCAGGCCCCGAAGGATGTTCCTGAAACGGTTGCCCAGGCATCGGCTGCCGCCTCCAAGGTGCTTGGACTCCTGTCGCAGGAAACACTTAAGAGAGAGCCTATAACGGCAGAGGTAAATGAGGCCAACTGTATCGCCTGCTTTGACTGCCTTAATATCTGCCCTTACGGCGCTATAACATCGAAGGGGATTACAGATAGGGATGGTAATATCATAAAAGAGGTGGCCGAGGTTAACCCCGGAGTTTGTCAGGGCTGCGGCCTTTGCAACGCCGCCTGCAGGTCAAAGACTATAGAACTTAGGGGTTTTAAAGATAATCAGATATATGCGGAGATAAACTCTCTGGCCGTTTAAGACGGGATAGAGACATATTGTTGGTTCAAAATACAGACCTGAGGAGAGACATGTCTGAAGAAAAAGTAGAAAATAAAGAAGTCTGGACGCCAAGGATAATCGCCTATGTGTGCAACTGGTGCACCTATGGCGGCGCCGACCTTGCCGGAACAAGCAGGAAGACCTATGATGCGTCGGTGAGGGTAATTAAACTGCCATGCACGGGAAGGATAGATCCTCTGTTCCTGCTAAAGGCGTTCGAAAGGGGAGCAGACTCTATACTCGTATCGGGCTGTCATCCGGGAGACTGTCACTACAATACGGGTAATTACCACTCGAGGCGCAGATGGACCGCATTCAGGGATCTTCTTGAGTTCAGTGGTATCGATATGAGAAGGATTCATTTTTCCTGGATATCGGCTGCCGAGGCTGTAAAGTGGGTCGATGTTGTAAACGATGTATCAGAAAAGACGAAAGAGCTTGGTCCATACACTGAGTTCCAAAGAATTAACGAGAAGATAAAGGAGTATGATGGAATCTTTGCAGAGCAAGGCTAAAGAGCTCATTAAAGATGCCTCCGTAGCCGTTATAATCGGCTATGCTGCAGGTACCAAGAAGGGAAAGACCAAACCTTTCTTTGCATATAGTGAGGAAGATTGTGAAAAGCTTATCTTTACACCTGAATGCGTAAACAACCTTACAATCTATCTTACTAGAAAATTTGACTTCATGAAGAAGGGTAAGGTCGCCATTGTTGCGAAGGGTTGCGACATTAAAACGATCAACGTCCTTATTCAGGAAAACCAGCTTAAGAGAGATGATGTTGTTATTCTTGGAGTTAGCTGCGAAGGGGTTGTTGACAAGGATGTAATCCTGGATCGCGCTGAGCTTACGGCAGATCTTCCAGAAGACAAGAAGTCGATAAAGTGCATAACCTGCGACGTAAATACGCCTTCCGATTTTGATCATCTCTTCGGGGAAGGGGTGGAGTCAAAGGCGATTGAACCGATGACCGGCGGCATTTACGATGAGGTTGACAAGGTAAGGGGGATGGCCCAGGGAGAAAAGTGGAACTTCTGGATGGAGCATTTTGAGCGATGCATCAAGTGCTACGCATGCAAGAAGGTCTGCCCTCTCTGCTACTGCGACGTCTGTATAACGGAAAAGAATCAGCCACAGTGGATAGAGACGAGCGCCCACGAGAGGGGCAACTATGCATGGAACATCAAGAGGGCCATGGACCTTTCGGGCCGCTGCACCTTTTGCGGAGAGTGCGACAGGGTATGTCCCGCCGAGATTCCGCTCAATCTCCTTAACCAGGAGATGGCAAAGCTTAATTACGAGGCCTTTGACGGATACAGGGCAGGGTATCAAACGGAAGAAAAGCCTCCCTTCGTTTCCTTCAAGGAAGACGATGACGAAGGGTTTATAAGGTAGGTCTTAAGGTTAACTGGAGATGTAAGGTATGACATTAAAGCTATTGAAAGAAGATGGCCTGAAAAAACTCATTGAGGCCTTGAATAAGGCCGATACAAGGGTAGTTGGGCCGAAGCGAAACAAGGCGGGCATGGTCACTTACGACGATGTAAATGCAGATACGGAGCTCGAGCTTGACGAGGTCATAGGCAGATATTCACCTAAGGATGCCTTCTTCCCGCAGCATGAGACGGTCATGAGGTACAAGCTTGACGGAAAGGACGTTCATGTCAAGGCCGAGACACCGGTAATAAAAGAGACCGTCCTTCTCGGCGTGAGGCCCTGTGATGCCGCTGCCATGATCTCGCTCAATAAGGTATTTACATGGGATTATGTAGACACACTCTTTACGGAGCGCCAAAAGAAGGCAACCATTATATCGCTTGCCTGCAACAATGCCGATGAAAGCTGTTTTTGCACCTCCGTAGGTTTTGCACCCGACGGAACGGAAGGGAGCGATATACTCCTGAAAAAGATAAAGAGCGGCGGATACCTTGCCGAGTTAATAACTAAGGAAGGCGAGGCCTTCGCCACTACTCACAAATCAATATTTGAAAACGCTCCTGCCAAGGCGGATACCGTGGCTATTGCCGAGCCGACAAAGCTTGATATAGATATCGATAGGATAAAGAGCTGGCTTGATGATAAAGAGAAGAGCTGGGAGCACCCTCTATGGGAACAGCTTGCCGCCAAGTGCGTCGGTTGCGGCGGATGCACCTTTGTCTGCCCCACCTGCCACTGCTTTGATATCGTTGATGAGCCTTATGGAGACCAGGGGAAGAGGGTCAAGAACTGGGACGGCTGCCAGTTTGATCACTTCACCCTCCATGCATCGGGCCACAACCCTAGGGAACATCAGCCTCAAAGGTGGAGAAACCGCTTCAGCTGCAAGTTCAAGATTTATCCCGACAGGTTCGAAAAGAAGGGCTGTGTCGGCTGCGGGAGATGTATACGCGTCTGTCCCGTTAATCTCGACATTACGGAAGCTATGACAGAGATAACACAAATTGCAAAATAATAAGTCCATCTTTTTCCAGGAGAAGATCTAATGCACAATCTATATGTACCGCACCTTATGACTATCGAGGACGTAACGGAAGAGGCGCCCGATGTTAAGACCTTTCATCTTGTATTTAAAGATGAGAAGATGCGGGAGAACTTTGAGTTTGAGACGGGACAGTTCGGTGAATATTCCGCCTTCGGTCACGGGGAATGTACCTTCTGCATAGCCTCTGCCTCTTCGAGAAAGGGCTTTATCCAGTGTACATTCAGAAGGTCAGGTAAGGTTACCGACGCGCTCTATAACCTTGAGATCGGCGACACGATCGGATTTAGGGGGCCTTACGGCAATACCTTTGACCTTGAGGCGATGAAGGGGAAAAACCTGGTATTTGTAGCGGGAGGGATAGGGCTTCCACCTCTAAGATCGCTCATCCTGACGGTCCTTGATAACCGCGAGGATTACGGAGATATTACCATCGTATACGGCGCAAGGACGGTAAAAGACCTGGTCTATAAAGATCAGCTTAAGCACTGGGCCGAGAGGAAGGATGTAAAGATGGTCACTGCCGTTGATCCAGGCGGCGAGACGGACGACTGGACTGGCAAGGTCGGTTTTGTGCCGACAGTCCTTGAAGAGACGGCCCCCTCTTCGGGAAACAGTATGGCAGTAGTCTGCGGACCGCCTGTTATGATTAAATTTTCGCTCCAGTCGCTTGAGAAACTCGGTTTTTCCAGGAGCGATGTCATAACTACACTTGAAAACAGGATGAAGTGCGGCTTCGGCAAGTGCGGACGCTGTAACGTTGGAAATATATATGTCTGCAAGGACGGACCCGTATTTACAGCCGAAGAAGTAGCGGCAATGCCTAACGATTTTTAGAGATTATTTTTTGGAGGAACATATGAGCAAACAAAAGCAAATAAAGCCTGCCATAGCCTGCGGCGATAAGACCATACTCCCTGAAGGGGCGAAAAAGATCCCCCTCATAATTATGGGCAAGGAGTATATGATCCCCGAAACTCTAACTGTCATGAAGGCGATTGAATTTACGGGTCATCAATATACGAGGGGCTGCGGATGCCGGGGCGGTATATGCGGCGCATGCGGCTTCTTTTACAGGTTTGAGGGAGACTACAAGCTAAAGACGGGCCTTGCCTGTCAGACCGTTGCAGAGCCTAATATGATCATCACCCAGCTGCCGTTCTTCCCTATGAAGAGGTCCATGTATGATATCGAAGCTGTCGACGGAACTCCCGATGAGATGCTGAGAACTCATTACCCCGAGGTCTTTAAGTGCGTCGGTTGCGGAACATGCACCAGGACATGTCCCATGGAGATAGACGTTATGGGTTATGTTGCCGCAATGAAGCAGGGGAACGTAACAAAGGCGGCCCACAAGTCTTTTGACTGTATAATGTGCGGCCTCTGCGCCAGCCGCTGCCCGGCCCAGATTTCTCAGCCCAACGCTGCGCTTATGGCTAGAAGGCTTCATGCAAAGGTTCTCACCCCCGAGGCTCAGCATATGAAGGGCAGGGTTGAAGATGTAAACAACGATAAGTATGTACCCATGCTGGAAGAACTTGCAGCTATGGATCAGGCTGAGCTTAAAACACTCTATATGGAGAGAGAGAGAGAGCCCGATCTTTCCAAGCCGGGCGAATGGATGCCCAAGGATGAGACCAAGCTATAAAAACTATTTATTAAAGATTGTCCCGCTATAAAAGGAGATTAGATATGTCAGGATATCCTGAAGAACTAAGAAAGCAGATCAAGGCGGTTGAAGCCACAAGACCTCAAAGGCTGGAGCAGGCCAGAAAGGGGGAGCATTTTCCCGCCCTCACCATGGATCAAAGGAAGGAGTGGCTCGATAAATATCATCCCGACTTTAAACCATCAGGCAAGCGTGAGGTAAAGATAGGCCCCAATAAGGGAGACCTCCTGCCTGAAGAGATAGTCGATATACTCGAATCAAGAAGCCGTGTAAATCCGAAAACGGTAGACCTTTCCAAGCCCGATATCGAGACGGATGTACTCGTTATAGGCGGAGGCGGCGCAGGAACAGCTGCCGCGCTTATGGCACAGGAGGCCGGCTGCAAGGTTGTTATCGCAACCAAGCTAAGGCATGGCGACTCTAATACCGTTATGGCCGAAGGTGGCATACAGGGTGCGACTCAGGAGCCCGACTCGCCATACTGTCACTACCTCGACGTAATAGGCGGAGGACACTTTACCAACGAGCCGAAACTGGTCGGAGCGCTCACTAACGACGCGCCTCTAATCATAGACTGGCTAGAAAAGCTGGGCGTCATGTTCGACAAGGAAGGCGACGGCAGGCTCCTTGCTCGTCATGGCGGCGGAACTTCACGTAAGAGGATGCATTCAGCGGGAGACATGACAGGAGCTGAAATAATGAGGGTTGTAAGGGACGAGGCGAGAAACAGGGCTGCCGATATTAAGGTGCTCGAGTTCTCCCCCGCAGTTGAGCTTATTGTTGACGATAAGGGGAACTGCGCTGGCGCCATCCTGTATAATCTGGAGACTAAAGAGTACACGAAGGTAAGCGCCAAGTCGGTAGTCATGGCAACAGGCGGCGGGGCAAGGCTCCATATCCAGGGCTTTGCCTGCACCAACCACTACGGCGCTACGGCTGACGGCCTTGTTATGGCGTACAGGGCCGGCGTTAAGAACGTGCTCATGGATTCTACTCAATATCATCCGACAGGCGCCGTATATCCCGAGCAAAACGTGGGACTACTCATTACGGAAAAGGTAAGGGGCCTTGGCGCTCAGCTTCTTAACGTCGATGGAGAGCAGTTCTGCTTCCCGCTAGAGCCGAGAGATATCGAATCTTCATGCATCATCAGGGAGTGCCTCGATATAGGAAAGGGGGTAATGACGCCTATAGGCAGGGTAGGGGTATGGCTCGACTCGCCTATGATAGAGCAGCTTCACGGCGAAGGAACGGTAAGAAAGGAACTTCCGGCCAAGTATATCCAGTTTATAAGGCACGGCATAGATATAAGCAAGGAGCCTATGCTTATCTACCCGACGCTTCACTACCAGAACGGCGGCATTGAGATTTTCGATCAAGGTGACACCACGCTGCCCGGTTTCTACAGCGCAGGCGAGGTGACAGGCGGCGTTCACGGAAGAAACAGGCTCATGGGCAACTCGCTCCTCGACATACTCGTCTTCGGAAGAAGGGCGGGAATCGCAGCGGCAGAGCGCGCAAAAACTATAAAACTCGGCAAGCCTACTTTGAACCATGTTGTTGACTTCCAGAAGGAGCTGGACAAGGCGGGTCTCAAGGATGCGCCGCTTGGACCTATGATCCTTCCCGATTACGCTCCTGATGAGGTCAAGGACAGGCAATGGATGCTCTAGACCAGGAAAAATATTGATTAATATAAAAGCCGGCCTTTTGGCCGGCTTTTATATTTGACGTTTATAGATATCCTGCTTTTTTAAGCTAATGAGGTGGTTTAATTTAGCTGCCTGGAATCGCCTGTCTGGAATTTCCAAGGAGACTTGATTTCTTAAGGCCCGCAATTGTGAAAGGGAGATCAAAAAGACCGAGCCTTTTAAAATTACTATGAAAAAGAAGATCATCGGTATTATGGGGCCGGGACCCGGCGCCACTGAAAGAGACCTGGCTCATGCATATACTCTTGGACGGATGGTAGCCGAAGAGGGATGGCTCCTTCTTACGGGCGGCATGAAGACGGGTGTCATGGATGCCGCAAGCCGGGGGGCCGGTGAGGCAGGAGGGCTTGTTATCGGAATATTACCGACAGGCGACAGTTCTGCCGCCTCCGATGCTGTGGATATACCCATAGTCACCGGTATGGGGAGCGCAAGAAACAATATTAATATTCTCTCCAGCGATGTTGTCATAGCCTGCGGTATGGGACCTGGAACGGCGTCGGAGATAGCCCTTGCCATAAAAAACGGCAGGAAGGTCATTCTTCTTAATGATATGGAGGAGAGCAGGGCCTTTTTCACAAAGTTGTCGAGTGACTTTGTTTTTCCCGTTTCAAGCCC
>JAVVFD010000139.1:0-6907 GCA_032250935.1 bacterium | reverse complement strand
AAACTATTTTTACCATAAAATGGAGGGCAATTTTTGTTATCTCATGCCCAAGGTCTCTTTTTTTCTACGTTACCAAATATTTATAAGGAGGGAGGAATTATGTCAGTTTCAAAGGGTGCCCTCCCATGGGGAAAGCGAAGCGACAGGCTGGTTAAGGACGAAAGGACGAGCGGCAGGATTGTTACAAGATGCGGGAAAAGATGGATGAGGCTGCGGTATGCGGCAACTGCGACGCCGTATACCATGAAGGGCGCTGGAAATGGATGGACAGGCCTGAAGGGGCCGCTGAAACGACGTGCCCTGCCTGCCACCGGATCATTGACAATTACGAGGCGGGACTAATAACGTTGACAGGGTATTTTCTCAAGGGACACAGGGAAGATCTCATGAACATTGTACGCAGCGAAGAGAAGAAGGAGAGCGGTGAGCACCCCCTGAACCGGATAATGAATGTAGAAGAGAATGAATCTTCCGTCATCATTAAGACCACCGACATACATCTCCCGAGGCGGATAGGGAAGGCTCTTAGCCTTGCCTATCAGGGTACGCTTGATATAGATTTCGATGAGAGCGGATATTATGTCCGGGTCAACTGGAACCGTTAGACCTCTTTTACTGAAGCGTCATGGAGTAGATGGGCCAAGGGCTGAACAGATTCGGCCTGATTTTTTTTAAGCCCTCCTTTACATCCCCGTTTTCTCTGCTAGATTTAATTAGTAATTGAAAAATTCCGGGCAAGTTATGGGGAAAAGCTGTAGATCGAACAATCCGGGAAATAACTCAAAATATATCTATGAAGGAGGCTGGTAAAATGGCAAGAAGCGCTGCAACAAAGACGACGACAACAAAGAAAAGCACCACCAAGGCAGGGAGTAGAAAAAAAACAGGAGCTGCCGCCTTATCCAGGGAGGAGCACGAGAGGTTGGCCTATTTCAACTGGCTGAACAGGGGCGCCCCAATAGGAGATGACCAGCGGGACTGGTTTGAGACCACCCTCTAATAGTTATAAATATTTAATCCTTTTGGTTAAAAGAGGCGCCGAGACGATTCGGGCGCCTCTTTTCTTTTTGAAAGTCTTTGGGCTTTAAAAAGGTCGTGAAAAGGATTAACAGCCTGCTCAAAGTGATAAAGAGAGACCTGCTTAAGGGAATGGGAGATCCGGAGCCATTGAGGCACAATTGGTCGGGATACCGGTCACGCAGGATAGACCGTGAACACAGGATTATTTATAAAGTCATTGATGGAAAACTTATTGTTGAACAGTGCAGGTATCATTATTAGGAGCTTATAATGGAGAGCAGGGATTTGCACCTTAAGGCCGGAAAGGGCGGCTCTCAGCGGTGTAAGTGCTAGACTTACAGTAATTCAAGTAGCTCTTTTCAGGGTAAGTTGATCGCTTACACACCTCGTTCACCCTTTGCCTTGCTGCTCTTTCACGATTTCATTTATCTTGGCCTGGCACCTTTCCCCCTTGCAGTCACCGCTTCCCGAACCGAGGGTGCGGTTCACCTCTTTTACTGTAGAGGCGCCGTTTTTTATCGCCTTTATTATGGCGCCCTTTTTTATATTCTTACAAAGGCATATTACCTTCAAATTTTCTATTATCTGATAGTCGTCGTCCATATTCTCCCGGTGCGCCTTTTTATATGGCGGTTAATTTTTAAGGCAACCTCTAAAAAAGCTTGTTTCGTCATCAAGTCCGGTATGACGGATCATAAAGATACCTTTAATTATTGAGATTATCTCTAATAATTGCAATTCGACAAGCTCAGTGAGAACAGCTTTTGATAAATCAACAGCTTATCTATTCATGCTGAGCTTATCGAAGCAAGAAGGGATAATTTTCATGGGCGCCCTTAGTTTTTATCCTCCTTAAGATAAATACTTAAGATAAATATTTTGTCTTAAAGGTTCAATAAATATTTAAAATGTCACGTCATTTGAGCAAAGAGTTGCCAACAAAAGAGTTTACAAGCCCCTGTTGTTTCCATATAATTAACTGCTTATTTCAGTCTGCACTAGGGGAGGCGTTTTTTGTCAGAGAATAAACTTAATGAGTTAAGGGAAAAGATCGATCAGATTGATTCCGAAATTATTCGTCTGCTTAATGAAAGGGCAGGGCAGGCCCAGGAAGTCGGAAGGATAAAAAAAGCCGAGGGCAGTGAATTTTACGTGCCCAGCAGGGAACGGGAAGTCATCAAAAAGGTGGTTGCCGCAAACGATGGCCCTTTTCCCGATGTAGCTCTCAAGGTAATTTTCCGGGAGATAATGTCTGCCTCTCTTTCTCTTGAAGAACCGCTTAAGGTAGCCTTTTTAGGCCCTGGCGCTACTTTTACTCATACAGCCTGTATAAAATATTTCGGAAGCTCCACAGATCTCGTTCCTCAAAAAAGCATAGGCGATGTATTTGACGAGGTAGAGAAGGGGAAGGCGGCTTATGGAGTCGTGCCTGTTGAGAACTCCAACGAGGGGATGGTGACCCATACCCTCGACCGGTTTATTGATTTCAGCTCTTACATATGCGGAGAGATATTCCTTCCCGTTTCCCACTGCCTTATAAACAGTACCGGTTCTTTCGGCGACATCAAAAAAATATATTCACACCCCCAGGCGATAGCCCAATGCAGAAAATGGCTCTCAAGTAACGCTCCATCTATTCCTGTAATTGAAGTTGCAAGCACCGCCCTTGCCGCAGAGATGGCGATGGAGGACAACAGCATAGCGGCAATAGCGAGCGAGAATGCCGCAACGGCCTATGACCTTTTCATAGTTGAGTCGAAAATAGAGGATATAGTTAATAATGTAACCAGGTTTCTTGTCATAGGGAATAAAATATCGGAGAAGACCGGTTACGATAAGACCTCTGTCATGGTTTCCGTAAAGGATGAGCCCGGTGTTCTTTACAAGATGCTTGAATCATTTGCTTCCTTCGGGGTGAATCTGACCAAGATCGAGTCGAGACCCTTAAAGAAAAAGGCCTGGGAATATGTATTCTTTCTAGATATGGAAGGGCACGTTGAGGATGAAAATGTTAAAAAAGCGGTTTCAGCCTTGAAGGAGAGGTGCCAGTTCATGAAGGTACTCGGTTCCTACCCGCGCATGAGGATGCCATAATGAGGATACAATGATGTCCCTTATTTCCAGAGTACCGCAGCATGTCCTCGACCTTATCCCTTATCCGCCCGGCAAGCCTGTTGAAGAGGTTGAGAGGGAATACGGTATAAGTAATTCCATAAAGCTCGCCTCCAATGAATGTCCCATAGGCCCCTCTCCCAAGGCGATTGAAGCGGTTTCAGAAGCCCTTGATTCACTCAATATCTATCCCGACGGAAGCGGCTATTACCTCAAGGAAGAGCTGTCCGAAAGGCTCTACGCCTGCCCTGAAAACATCATACTCGGTAACGGCTCCAATGAGATTATAGAGCTCATAGCGAGGGCCTTCATGGAAAAGGGGGATGAGGCCGTTATGGGCGACCCTGCCTTTATCGTCTATCAGCTAATAACAAAGGCGGTGGGCGGAAATCCCGTTCCCGTTCCGCTTGTAGATTTCACCCATGACCTTCCCGCCATGGCGGCAGCTGTGGGCGACAAAACGAAGCTCCTTTTCATTGCCAATCCCAATAACCCCACAGGTACAGTCGTTAAAAAAGCCCGACTTGAATCTTTACTTGAATCTGTTCCGGGCGACGTCCTTATAGTTATGGATGAGGCGTACCACGAATATTCAGAGGCTTCAGAAGGGTATGAAACCTCTCTTTCATACCTTGATAAATATCCGAACCTGATTATTCTAAGGACCTTTTCCAAGGCCTACGGCCTTGCCGGACTGAGGGTCGGTTACGGCATAGCCTCAAGGGAAGTCATATCCGTCCTGGAGAGGGTTCGTCAGCCTTTTAACATAAATTCTCTTGCCCTTGCAGGGGCCAGGGCTGCTCTGGACGATTTTTCTCACATCGAAAAAGGGCTTAAAGTAAATTCTGAAGGGATGAACTATCTCTATAGCGAACTGGGCAGTATCGGCCTTTCATACGTCAAGAGCTATGCCAACTTCGTTCTTTTTGATGCCGCCATGGACGGCGGCGAACTTTGTGAGCGTCTTATGAAGAAGGGGGTTATCGCCAGACCGATGGCAGGATACGGACTTAAGACCCACATAAGGATAACGGTGGGACTGCCCGGGGAGAATGAAAGGTTTATAGAGGCGCTTAAGGAATGTATATCGTGAAAGGCAGGCCTTCAAATTTCTCTATCATATTTAGCCTGTCATTTCCTTTTTTCCACCAAGAATCATCCCGAGAAGAATCTATGAGAAGACTTGATTTCACGGGAATGACGATTGCGAAAAAATAAAGGTGAAAAACGCCATACTTTCAGTTTAAGATTTTCTTTGCGTCCTTCGCGTCTTTGCGGTTTTTTTGTTAGCTGGCAATTTCTTAAAACATTTTATTTGAGCATATAAATGAAAAAACCTTTGATTGATAAACTGGCAATAATCGGAGTCGGCCTTATGGGAGGCTCCCTTGCCATGCGCCTCAGGGAACACGGCGAAGTTGGAGAGGTGATCGGCATAGGAAGAGGCCTTGATAATCTTATAGAGGCAAAAGAACTCGGAATCATTGATCACTTTACTCAATCCCTTGAGGAAGGCCTCGCCGATGCCGATGTCGTAATTGTTGCTATCCCCGTCGGCTCCATTGTCGGAGTAATCAAGGAAGGTCAGCAGTTTATGAAAGATGGGGCCATCATCACAGATGTTGGCAGCGTTAAGGGTGATATCGTTCGAGGAGTCGAGGAGATACTTGATAGGCGCCTTTCATTCGTCGGAGCTCACCCCATTGCAGGAACTGAAAAATCAGGCGCCTCCGCGGCGTTTTCCGATCTTTATAAAGGAAGCAGGTGCATTATAACTCCATCTCAGCATTCTGACGATGTGGCGCTTAATAAGCTTAAGGCCATGTGGCAGATGACAGGAGCCGAAGTGGTCGTTATGGACGTTGAGACCCACGACAGGATCCTTGCCGCGATAAGTCATCTGCCCCATATCGTTGCCTATGCCCTCGTAAATACGGTCGATTCAATTAAGGACTTTAATGAAAGTATTATAAAGTATTCGGCAGGCGGTTTCAGGGACTTTACACGTATCGCCTCAAGCAGCCCCGAGATGTGGCGTGACATATGTATGATGAATAAATCTGCCCTTCTTGAGATGATGGATGATTATATGGCTGAACTTGCCGGGATGAAGAAAATGATAGAAGAGAATGATTATGAAGGACTCGTTGAGAATTTTCACAGGTCAAAGAAAGCAAGGGACTCCATATGAATAATATAACTATTAAAGCAGGCTCTCCCTTGAAAGGCGAGATAGAAATTCCAGGCGATAAGTCTATTTCCCACAGGGCTATTATTCTGGCCTCTATAGCTGAAGGAACTTCCCGCATAACGAATTTTCTAACAGGTGAAGATTGTATAAGCACTATTAGTATTATGAGGGCAGCCGGCGTAAAGATTGAAATGGCGGAAGATTATGTAACTGTTTCAGGCTCCTCTCTTTTCGGTCTCAAAGAGCCCGAAGATGTTGTCGATGCCGGCAACTCCGGCACAACTACCAGGCTCTTAGCCGGACTTTTTGCCTCCCAGAATTTTTTCACGGTCATTACAGGAGACAGGTACTTAAGGAAAAGACCTATGAACAGGGTTGTCGAACCACTGCGCTCGATGGGAGCATCCATTAACGGCAGGGATGGCGGCAATAAACTACCTCTTGCCATATGCGGAACTAAACTTCAAGGGATCACGTACCATTCACCTATTTCGAGTGCTCAGGTGAAATCATCCATCCTGCTTGCAGGCCTTTCGGCAGATGGAACAACGACGGTTTATGAACCGACCCTTTCAAGGGACCATAGCGAACGGATGCTGGTGGCGATGGGGGCTAAGGCCAAGCGACTTGAAGATGGAGGCTTTTCTGTAGAGGGCGGGTTTTCTCTGAGTGCAGTAGATATTGAAGTGCCGGGAGACATCTCATCTGCCGCTTTTTTTATCGTTGCGGCGCTCATTGTTGAGGGTTCTGAAATAGTCTTAAAGGCTGTTGGCGTAAATCCTGCGAGAACAGGCATTATTGATATACTGCTTGCCATGGGTGGAGATATAAAACTTGAGAATAAAAGAGATGTTGCCGGCGAACCTGTTGCTGATATAGTAGTAAAGTCCGGGCCGTTAAAAGGAGTGGAGATAGCGGGCGATCTTATTCCAAGGGCCATAGACGAGCTGCCTGTTGTAGCTGTTGCTGCCGCCTTTGCCGAAGGCACGACTGTCGTTAGAGAGGCCAAGGAATTAAGGGTAAAGGAGAGTGACAGGATATCCGCTATTACCAGTGAACTTAAAAAGCTCGGTGCAGATATTCAAGAGCGTGAAGACGGCTTTGTCGTTGAAGGGGGCAAGCCTCTAAGCGGCGCTGTTGTCGGGTCTTTCGATGACCACAGGATTGCCATGTCCATGACGGTAGCCGCTCTAAAGGCAAGTGGTGAAACTTCCATATCCGACCCGGAATGCGTTAACATATCTTTTCCGGGTTTTTTCAATCTCCTTAAGTCAATTCAAAGATAATATAATTTAATGTCTAATCTTATTATAGCCGTAGACGGCCCGTCAGGCGCCGGGAAAAGTACGGTCAGTAAATTGCTGGCCGAAAAACTGAAACTGCCCTATATAGATACGGGAGCCATGTTCAGGGCCGTTGCTCTAAAGGCAAGGCAGGAATCTATCGACCTTAAGGATTCTAAAAGGCTTGGAGATATAGCTGCAAGAGCTGACATATCGTTTAAGTCGATTAATGGAGAGAACCACACCTTTCTTGATGGTATGGATGTAAGCGATAAAATCAGAAATCCTGAAATTACTCATC
>JAVVFD010000138.1:0-6937 GCA_032250935.1 bacterium | reverse complement strand
GGAACCCGCTTTTCTAGCTTTATTTAATCATTTCAATAACTTATCGCCCCATAGGGGGGGTGCGAAACTTGAGTTTATAATAGATGTCTTTTATATTTTAAAAATAAGAGGGTAGAGATTTTGGCAAAAACAGAAATTATATTAAAATTAGTCGCAGAGGCTCTCTATGAAGAGGAGGGGACTTTTTTCGTTACTGTGCAGGCCGATGACCTGGATCTGCCCCTTGATGGTGTTCAGCGACTTGTTTTAGGGGGCAGGGCAACGCCGGACCTTGAGATAAGGGATGAAGGGATAGATGCATCGCTTTCTTTTAACAGGGTGCATTACGATATTCATATCCCCTGGCAATCTGTTGCCGCCCTTGAAGGGAACTATAAGGCCTTCTTTTGCAATACCCATCTTGATGATATTGATGACCTGTATGATGTTAAAACGCCTAGGAAAAAAACGGGTCACCTGAAACTTGTAAAGTGAACCTTAAGTCCTGCCAGACCGCTGGGGCAAGGTTTACTTATAAGACAAAATACTTGATAAGGGGTGGAAAGAAAACTATAATTAATTTTTCGCCCGGATCCCGGGTTCATTTGAAAATGGAGCGTAAAGTGGATAGAAAATCGGATATAAAAAGGGAAACAAAGGAGACAGGCATATCACTTTCTCTAAATATTGACGGCAGCGGAGAGTATGATATCTCAACTCCCGTGCCCTTTTTCACGCATATGCTGGAGCTTATGACCCGTCATGGTCTTTTTGATATAAAAATTGAGGCAGCGGGTGATGTGGAGATAGATTTTCATCATACCGTGGAGGATGTCGGCATATGCCTGGGCGAAACGATTAAGGCAGCCCTTGGCGATAAGAAAGGGATAAGGCGTTATGGAAGCGCCGTTATTCCTATGGATGAGGCGCTTGCAGAGGTGGCTCTAGACATAAGCGGAAGACCTCACCTTAGTTTCAACGCCGACATAGCTGCTGAAAAGGCGGGCAGTTTCGATGTGGAGCTTGCAGAAGAGTTTTTTCAGGCGCTTGTGAATAATGCGGGTATTACCGTTCATATTGATCTGAAGAGGGGCTCCAACGCGCATCACTGCCTGGAGGCGATATTCAAGGCATTCGGCAGGGCCCTTGATTCGGCAACAACCATAGATGAGCGTGTAAAGGGCGTTCCCTCCACAAAGGGACGACTTTGATATGATTGCAGTAGTTGATTATGGAATGGGCAACCTTCGGAGTGTTCAGAAAGGCTTTGAAAAGGTCGGCTTTGATGCGCTGGTTACGAGTGATATAAAAACCATTGAAGGCGCATCCAAGATAGTTTTGCCCGGTGTGGGGGCCTTTGCAGACTGCATGAATAATCTTGAAGACAGGGGACTTGTTGAACCTGTTGTCAGGGGAATTGAAAAGGGGAAGCCTTTTTTAGGGATCTGCCTTGGCCTTCAGCTTCTTTTTGAAGAGAGTGAAGAATTTGGCAATCGTAAGGGGCTGGGACTGATTAAGGGGAAAGTCAAACGTTTCCCCAGGGGCGATCTGAAGGTGCCTCATATGGGCTGGAATTCTATAAAGAAGGTTAAGGACACAGCTCTTCTTGCCGACCTTTTAGACGACAGCTACCTTTACTTTGTGCATTCCTACTATGTTATGCCCGATGAGGATGTGGCAGCTACAACGACGGGATACGGCATGGAGTTTACCTCAAGTATTATAAAAGATAATATATTCGCCTGCCAGTTTCATCCTGAAAAGAGTCAGGCAGATGGACTGAAAATATTAAAGGCCTTTGGAGGGTGGAACTGATGGAGATTATACCGGCGATAGACCTTAAGGGAGGGAAGTGCGTACGCCTTCTTCAGGGTGATATGGATAGAGATACCGTCTTTTCTGATGATCCCGTGGCCATGGCAAAAAAATGGGAGGCCGCCGGGGCCCCGAGGCTTCACGTTGTCGATCTGGATGGAGCATTTAAGGGCAGGCCTGCAAACAGAAAGATTATAGAGCAGATTGTAGATACTCTCCACATACCGGTCCAAGTTGGAGGTGGCATAAGGAACCTTGAAACTATAGCCTCTTATATTGAGGCTGGCGTTGACAGGGTGATTCTCGGCACCATAGCCCAAAGAGAGCCCGAACTGGTTATAAGGGCCTGCGAGCTTTTCCATGAAAGGATAGTTGTCGGCATAGACGCAAAGGACGGTATGGTGGCAGTTGAGGGATGGGCCGAAGTGACCTCCAAAAGCGCTATGGACCTTGCCGCTCAATATGAGGATTATGGCGTTGCGGCGATAATATATACCGATATCTCAAGAGACGGCATGATGGAGGGGGTGAATATCGAGGCCACGAGGCAGCTCGCCCTTTCCGTTGATATCCCGATTATAGCCTCGGGAGGGGTCTCTTCTATTGATGATATAAGGCGTCTTCTTCCTGCTGAAAAGGACGGCGTTGAAGGGGTCATAACGGGCAGGGCAATATATTCGGGCAGCCTCGACCTGAAAGAGGCCGTCGAACTTGCAAAGAGCTACGGGGGATGATGCAGTGCTGACTAAGAGGATAATTCCCTGCCTTGATGTAAAGGACGGGCGCGTGGTTAAAGGGACCCGTTTTTTAGATCTAAAGGATGCGGGAGACCCCGTAGAGGTGGCAAAGGAATACGACCGGCAGGGAGCAGATGAACTTACATTTCTGGATATTACGGCATCACATGAAAAGAGAGGAATCATACTTGATGTCGTAAGGCGCACTGCCGAGGACGTCTTCATGCCGCTTACCGTTGGAGGAGGCGTGTCGACGGTGGATGATATAAGGGAACTTTTAAAGGCCGGGGCAGACAAGGTTGCTATAAATACAGCCGCCATAAGAAATCCCGGTTTTGTGAAAGAGGCCGCCGCCATGTTCGGCAGCCAGTGCATAGTGGTTGCAATAGATGCAAAGAGGACTTCGCCAAATGAAAAGAAGTGGGAAATATATACCCATGGCGGAAGAAACGAGACCGGCATCGATGCTGTTGAATGGGCAAAAAAAATGGCCGATTTCGGCGCAGGCGAACTTCTTCTTACCAGCATGGACAGGGACGGAACTAAAGACGGATTTGACCTTGAGCTGACAAGCGCCGTATCCAGGGCGGTTTCAATTCCCGTAATAGCATCGGGTGGTGTGGGAACACCCGATCATATTTATGAAGGTTTTGAGAAAGGAATGGCCGATGCGGCCCTTGCCGCCTCAATATTTCACTACGGTGAATATACTGTGGGCGAGGTAAAGGATTATCTGCAGGAAAGGGGACTGAACGTAAGAGTATATGATGAATGCTGATTTAGTAAAATTTGATGAAAAGGGACTTGTCCCTGCCATAGCCCAGGATTTTGAAACCTCCGAGGTGCTTATGATGGCCTATATGAACAGGGAGGCGCTTGAGAAAACCATTGAAACCGGGAAGGCTCACTACTATAGTCGCTCAAGGGGTAAGCTCTGGTTTAAGGGGGAGTCGTCGGGGCATACTCAGGAAGTTAAGGGGGTATTTATAGATTGTGACGGCGACACGATTCTTCTAAAGGTGAAGCAAAATGTAGCCGCTTGCCATACGGGGCACTACAGTTGTTTTTTCAGAAAGATGGAAGAAAACGGCTGCTCTGAAATATCCGACAAAAGATTCGATGAGGAGACGGTCTATGGCGACAAAGCATGATCTGGACGGAATAGGGGACGCACTTGAAGATCTCTTCGCCGTGCTTCTTGAGAGAAAAAACTCTATGAAGGATGAATCTTACGTCTCGCTTTTATACAAGAAGGGAGAAGATTCCATCCTCAAAAAGATAGGGGAGGAAGCGGCAGAGGTGATAATAGCCTCAAAAGGTGGAGATAGGAAAGAACTGGTTCATGAGATGGTGGATCTGTGGTTCCATTGCATGGTTCTAATGGGGCATAAAGGTCTGGTATTTGAAGAGTTGGCAGAGGAGTTCAGGAGAAGGATGGGTACCTCCGGCATAGCCGAGAAGGCATCAAGGAAGGATCACTGATGGCTGATGATTGCCTGTTTTGCAGGATTGTGGACGGAAGCATCCCTTCGGAAAAACTGTTTGAAGATGATAAATTCATAGCCTTTAGAGATATCAATCCCCAAAGCCGGGTGCATATATTGGTTGTGCCGAAGAGACATATAGCCAAACTCTCTGATTGTTCTGAATTCGATCAGGAGATGCTTTCCGGCCTGCTTCTTACGGCAAACAGGGTGGCGCGCGATGAGGGGATTTCCGACTCCGGCTATAGGGTCGTTATAAACTCCGGAAGGGATGGAGGACAGGTGATGTTTCATATCCATCTTCACCTCATGGGCGGCGAAAAGCTAGGCGGCAAGATGGGTTAGATCCTCCAGCAGCTTTTTTCTGTTTTATCTGAATTTACAAAAATCAAAATATATAAAGGGATGAAATTATGTTAATCGCAGCAGATAAGGTAGCAACGATACACTTTACAATCACCGATGAAAAGGGGGTAGTCCAGGACAGCACAACGGGCCAGCCTCCTTATTCTTTCATCGGTTCATCGGACCAGATGTTCCCGGCGGTAGAAAAGAAACTTGCTCAAATGGAGATCGGCTCAAAGGCGACTCTCAGCCTGGAGCCTGCCGAGGCCTATGGAGAGTATGACGAGGATTATGTAAAGGTTACCGATCGCGCGCACTTTCCGGAAGGGGTGGAGCTGAAGGAAGGTATGACTTTCCTGACCGAGCAGGAAGATGGAGAGGTTCCGGTAACGATAAAAAAAGTGGATGAAGCCGAGATAACGATAGACTTTAATCACCCTATGGCGGGGCAGAAGCTGAAAATCGATCTTGAACTTCTGGAGATCAGGGATGCCACTGAAGAGGAGCTTGATAGTGGCCATATACATGGCGCCGGTTGCAGCCATTAATAAACAGTCATTGTCATACTAATTCTTCTTTTCTTTGTCGGCCAAAGAAAGAGAAGCAAAAGAAAAGCCGCCCTAAAAATTGGCCTTCGGCTTCCCTCGATTCAGCACTCGCCTGAGGCGGTTAAAATAACTCGCTTCGCTCAGACAGATCTTAACCTTTTTCCTCACGCAAGCGCCTCACTCGGCTTCATTTTAATGGGAAGTAAAAGCAAAACCTTTCAATAGTATAATTTACAAGGAGAACTTTAAAAATGAGTGATCAGCCGGATAAAGTAATATACTCCATGACCGGGGTAAGCAAGTTTTATAATAAAAAACCTGTGCTTAAGGATATTTATCTCTCCTATTTTTATGGCGCAAAGATAGGCGTTCTGGGGCTTAACGGATCGGGTAAGAGCTCTCTCCTCCGTATTCTGGCGGGCGTTGATAAAGATTATAACGGGAATATATCTCTTTCCGCCGGATACAGCATTGGCTATCTGGAACAGGAACCTGACCTTGATGAAAGCAAGACGGTTCTGGAGGTGGTTCAGGAGGCGGTTCAGGAAACGGTCGATCTTCTGGCTGAATTCGAAAAGATTAATGCTAAATTTGCCGAGCCCATGTCTGACGATGAGATGACTGAGCTTTGTGACCGGCAGGCTCAGGTGCAGGAAAAGCTGGAGGCTCTTGACGCCTGGGACCTGGACAGCAAGCTTGATATGGCTATGGACGCGCTTCGCTGCCCCGAAGGGGGTACTCTTGTAAAGATTTTGTCAGGTGGAGAAAAACGGCGCGTTGCGCTTTGCCGCCTGCTCATCCAAAAACCGGATATCCTGCTTCTGGACGAGCCTACCAACCACCTTGACGCCGAGACGGTGGGATGGCTGGAGCAGCATCTGAAAAGATATGAGGGGACCGTCATCGCCGTAACCCACGATAGATATTTTCTCGATAATGTGGCGGGGTGGATACTTGAACTCGATAGAGGGCAGGGCATACCCTGGAAGGGGAATTATTCAAGCTGGCTTGAGCAGAAAGAGGAGCGGCTGAGGCAGGAAGAGAAAGGGGAGAGCGACAGGCAAAGAACGCTTAAGCGCGAACTTGAATGGATCAGGATGTCCCCCAAAGGTCGGCATGCAAAGGCAAAGGCCAGAATTAAATCGTATGAAGAACTTCTAAACGCCGAAGAGTCAAAGCAGAGCAGGGCGCTTCAGATACATATACCTGCGGGTCCAAGGCTGGGTGATGTTGTCGTTGAAGCTAAAGGTATCAGCAAGGCCTTTGATGACAAACTCCTCATTGAGGATATGACATTTAACCTTCCACCCGGTGGGATAATCGGCGTTATCGGGCCGAACGGGGCAGGCAAGACGACCCTCTTCAGGATGATTACGGGTCAGGACGAGCCTGATGCCGGGTCTATCCGTATAGGAGAGACTGTAAAGCTTGCCTATGTAGACCAGAGCAGGGATGACCTTGATTCGGAAAAGAATATCTGGGAGGTAATATCAGAGGGGAAAGAGGTGATTGAGCTGGGAAATCGCGAGGTCAATTCCCGCGCCTACGTTTCATGGTTTAATTTTGCAGGAGCCGATCAGCAAAAGAAGGTTGGACTTCTATCGGGAGGAGAGCGAAACAGGGTACATCTGGCAAAAGTGCTAAAGGAAGGCGCAAATGTGCTTCTTTTGGATGAGCCTACAAATGACCTCGATGTCAATACTCTTCGCGCCCTTGAAGAGGCCCTTGGCAGCTTTGCCGGATCTGCCGTCGTCATCAGCCACGACAGGTGGTTCCTCGACAGGATCGCTACCCACATCCTCGCACTTGAAGGGGACAGCAAGGTTGTCTACTTCGACGGCAACTATACAGAGTATGAGGAAGACAGGAAGGCGAGGCTAGGCGTGGATGCGGACCAACCCCACCGTATCAAATACAGGCGCCTCACGAGGGATTGATTTAAAAAAGCTGGGCCAATATCGAGTAGGATGAGGGGTCGCCCCCTCAGTCCTCTCACACCACCCGGCATACGGTTCACGTACCAAGGCGG
>JAVVFD010000137.1:0-6942 GCA_032250935.1 bacterium | reverse complement strand
CGGCATCAACGGCAACTTCGATATTCATATCGTTTCAGTCAATATCGCATAATGCCACAACTTTTGAACGTTACCAAGACATTATTCCCGTAAGACGCTGGCTGCCTACACCATGTGGGTAAAAAAGTTCCAGGGGTTTACCCGGAATAAATCAATCCCGTCGCTTGAATCTTCCGACGTTAAGGACTATATGAAATATCTTGCGGTAAATCTGGGTGTTGCCGCCTCTACACAGAACCAGGCATTTAATGGGCTCCTCTTTTTTTACAGACATATTATCAAGAAAGATTTCGGTGAACATAAAGATACGGTCAGGGCAAAGAGAAAACCTTATATCCCGGTTGTGCTGTCAAGGGGAGAGATAGATAAAATTATATTTCACCTCGATGCGCCTTATGAACTGGCGGTAAAGCTGATGTACGGCTGCGGACTGAGACTTTTTGAATGCCTTTCCCTGAGAATCAACAATTTCAACTTTGACGCCGGCATATTAACCGTTCATGACGGGAAAGGTAAAAAAGACAGAACAGTTCCTCTTCCGGAAATACTGCTGCCCCGCCTGCACGAACAGATAGAGCTGGTAAAAAATCTCCATGAAAAAGATATCGGAGCAGGCTATGACGGCGCCTTCATGTTTGGCGCCATTGAAAAAAAATATAAAAATGCCTCAAAGGAACTGATATGGCAGTGGTTTTTCCCCGCCAAGAGGTTAACTCTTGTGCCTGAAACAAAAGAAGCTAAACGGTATCATCTGCATGAGAGCCACATGCAAAAGGAGTTAAAAAAAGCAGTAATAAAGGCAAAACTCCTGAAACGCGCAACGGCCCATACCTTCCGGCACAGTTTTGCCACTCACCTGCTTCAGGCTAATTACGATATCCGCATCGTTCAACAGCTCCTGGGGCACAGCGATATAAGAACTACCATGATGTACCTGCACACAATGAAGAGCCAGACCATCAAGGAGGCGAAAAGCCCGCTGGATTTTTGAGGGGTGAATAAAAAATGTGGGGCTTGCAATCAGGCGCTTAGTCTGGCGGACTTCATCTGGCATTGGATAATGCTTTTCCTTCTAAAACTCTGCCCCACTTTGCTAGTCCTTTAAATTAGCGGATGACGAAAGCAATGGCACTTATATTGGGTGCGTTAATGAAGGTCAGCTTATAGGTGGGGCGCAGGGTGAGGATGATGGGGTACGCTGGATAAAGCATTTCTATAATCCCGCAACCAAAAGGTCGTTGCCTTAATTACCCTAATTACCCCGAAACAGTTGGGCAGGTGCTATTGAATAAAACAATTCGAAAGAGCAGTTTAATCCTTTTCGTCAGCCTCTTCATATTCCTCTTCATCTGCTTGCCCTTCGCTTCGTCAAAGGAAGATGGGCAGACAATTACATTTATCGCCGTTGGCGATATTATGATGGGCAGGCATATAGGAAAGGTTATGAAAAGGAGGGGGGACTTATATCCTTTTATGAATTTCACTTCCCCTTTTAAAGAGGCGGATATCCTTTTTGCCAATCTCGAATCAACCCTTGGCGATGAAAATGATAAGATCTACTTCCCTGATAAACCATATAACTTCATAGCTCCGCTTACAGTTTCTAAGACATTGAAATATCTCGGATTTAACGTCTTGAGCCTTGCCAACAATCATGCCATGGATTACGGCGCAGATTCCATAGTCAGAACGGGTAAGGAACTTGCAGAAAAAGGGATATCCTCATTTGGCGCAGGCCGCACACTTGATGAAGCCCGCAGGCCGTCCATTATAACTAAAAAGGGTGTTGCCTTTGGATTTTTGGGTTATTCAAACGGCCACTCCAGTGGCGTCTACGCTTCCGGGGGGAAAGCGGGCGTTGTTCCAACTGAATTGAAGATTATCAAGGAAGATATAATGAAATTAAAGGGCAAGGTCGATCTGATCGTTGTGTCGCTGCACTGGGGGATAGAGTATGAAAAGTATCCGACCATGAAGCAGCGGGAACTCGCTCATATGATTATTGATTCAGGCGCAGACATGATCCTTGGACATCACCCCCATGTAATGCAGGGGCTTGAACTGTATAAGGGCAAAATCATCGCCTACAGTCTTGGCAACTTCCTTTTTGATCAAAGGCATAAGGGTACGGATGAAAGCTTCATGCTCAAGCTGAAATACAGGGGCGATAAACTTGACGAGATAAGCTTGGGTCCGGTAGACAGGTTCCAGTCCTTTTATCCAAGACCGGCAACCGGAGAGGCGCGCCGAAAAATAATGAAGGGATTGAGGGAGATTTCAGCCCCTTTAAATCCAGATCCGTCGGCGCTACAGCGCCTGGGACTATGATCCGGTAAGGCAGGCTGTGAAAGGGCGGGGGGATGTAAGAGTTTCTGCGGAACTTTAAGGATTGATAATTAATAGTAGTAAATAGTAATAAATACCGATAATATCTTATTTAAGAGAATTTTAAAACAAGAAAGGGGTAGGGGTTTTATGATAAAAAAACTTATGATTGTTGCCTTTGTGCTTTGCTGGAATCCGTCTTCCCTTCCTGCCTTTACCTTCGATAACTGGCGCTCCGGCATGCCCCTTGAGGAGGTTTTCGACCTTTCTGAAAAAATCGACCTTCCCATCAGGAGGGATGGACTTGTGAGCGAGAATAAACACTTCGATCCCGAGACGAGCCGGGCCCATGCAGATAAGGCGAACATTTTTTACTATAAGACGAGGCTCTTTAACGCGCCGGCCAGGGTGATGCTTGGATTTACGGGAGAGTCGCGCCTTCTTTACGAAGTTAGGGTCCGCTGGCAGGGGGTCAATGTGAAAAAAGAACTGGCGCCCGCTGTTGAAGATATGCTGCAAAAGAAATACGGAGATCCGGCTAAAAGAGGCAAGTTTTTTTCAAAAGACAAGGCCTGGCATCTTGATCAAAATAACCGGCTTTTAATTGAATACAGCGGGGCTGCCCTGCAACTTGTCTATATTGATCTTCTGCTTGAAAAGGCCGGCCTTGATGAGAAGAAGAAGGCTGAAAAACAGAAAAAAGACGAGGGCCTTAAGAGGGACCTTAACAAGTTCTAGCAGGCAACAGGATAGCATGGGCCTTAATGCCTGGCGGCGCATCTGTTTTACCTCAAAAGTGGGACATAATGAGCCAGGCAACTGCCTTAGCAGGCGGACTTGCATGCTGCAAATGATAAGATATACTTCAATGAGCATAAACCTTTATGCAGGCGGAAGGGGGAATTGATGACATATTTTATTTTAACCATGGCCTTTCTCGCCATCCTCACTTTACAGCTCTATAACATCATAAAATTAAGGAATATCGTTACAGAATACAACGAGAAGGTGGAGAGGCTGCGCGGCATAGTCGATAACCAGGAGGCCGAGACCCGTACTCTGCTTAAGGCTTACCTGACGGAGTCTGAGGTGACCAAATTCTACGACGACGCTTCCCTCATCGTTAAAGACAGGGATGTGGTTCGTCTCTTTTCAAGGCTGGCCAGAGATGAGAAGAAGCATATAGCCCTCCTTGATCATTGCCTCTCTGAAAAAGGGGTCCAATAGGAGAGCTTATGAATCCTATAGATAATGATTACCTGAAAAGGGCGCTCGCCATCGAGGAGCGTGCCTACAGCGATGCAAAGGCGGCCTACGAGCATCATAAGGATGGTGAAAATTGCTCTCTTGTCGCCGCCCTTGAAGATATTATGAATGACGAAAGGGAGCACATCTCACTTATAAGGCAGATGATTGAGATGAAGAGGCCCGACACGGACTTTGCCAAATATATAGGGTGGAAGTTCGGCGAAGAAAGCGCCAGACAGGTGATGGACGCCTTTGATAGAATAAAGCTTCCCCCGCCCGTTAGGGGAGGTCACTATTTGAAAAGCAATGAAGGGTGTATAGCCTTTTTGAATAAATATGCGGTAGTTGTCCGTGTGGAGCCTAAGACCCCCGAAAAGAATTACTATGCAAGGGTAAACGACAGCGGCTCCATCCTGCAGCCTCTCGGTTCCATAGATGCCGGCAAGGCGGTAATAGAGCTCTGCGCCGGATGCCGTGTTGAAAGGGATGAATCTTTAATTGAACATTTAAAAGAGCTCCTGAAAGATGAAGGGCTTGTCTTCAGCGATCCCCAATTGGAGAACATCGGGCGCCTTGATTCCGACAGCCCTGATTTCCCGGGTGGCGTCCTCCTTATAATTGACAGGCTTGCCGTGAGTAAAATGACAAAGGATGTGAAAATCGTCGAAAACGCCCTGGTTGAAAAGGCTAAAAAGGAGCAGGAAAGGATTTTTGCGCCTTTTCGCCGGGCCTTCAGGGAGGGGCTGGCAGATGAATCCAAGATGAATATCTTCTGGGACTTAATGGAGAGATATGCCTTGGAGGGGAAATTTATAGCAGGCTGGAACGAGGAGAGCGATTTCTTTGATAAGGTCGGTTTTTTTTCAAAGACCTCAAGGGCGGAAGAGGTTGCCAGGTCTTACTCCAATATGTTTTCAGAGTTTGAGAAGAGGAGGGCTGAATCGGAAGCCAGGTTTGAAGAGATAATGGGCCGGAGCTGACGGTCATCAGAAAGACTCGCTCCCTGGCCTCTTTACATATATAAACCGCTATGCCAGCCGAGATCATCAATGCAGGGGAGCTGGATAAGCTCCAGGTCGGGAATGGAGATGGCGGTAAGTTTTCCGAAATCCTGGCTGTAGCAGCCCGTATCAATGTTTATAGAGGATATTTTATCCCCCGATCTCGCCCTGCGGACTTCCCTTACGGGAGTATGACCTATGACCTGGAGTTTACCCAGATCTGCCAGCTTTGCGCGGTTCCAGAGTATGTTATGTTCAAGCCCCTTGGCAATGTCGCAGGCCTCCCTCATATTTTTCATGAAGTGAACGCCTGCATGGGAGAGGATGAAATGCTCCGTTTCGATGTAAAGGGGCATGCCTCTTAAATAATCTATATGTTCCGGCGCAATCTGAGGGAGTTTGGAGTCATAGTTTTTAAGCGTCTGCCTCCCGCCGTTTTGAAAAAAAAGACCCCTTGGATAGATGCCGCTTTCATCGAGATAATCAAGGAGCATATGCTCGTGATTGCCCATGACGGACTTGATGCCCCGCTCCATACATGTGGAAATGACCCTTCTGCTGCCGGGGCCTCTGTCTATGAGATCTCCCGTCGTATATATCTCTGCATTTGAAGGGATGTGCGTAAGGAGTGCCTCTAAAGTCTCTGCACAGCCGTGGATGTCGCCAATAATATAAGAGCTCAAGGTATATGGGGTTCCATGCTAAGAGGTGCTAAAAATCAAGTGCCATCGGCCAAGAAAAAAGAATATCCAATATACCATAATCCTGGGAAGAGGAAAAGGGGAGAGTGAACTCATAATCCACCAGCACGCCGCATTCTCAGCAAAATCGTCTGGTGGTCATTTCCGCCTGCCGCCGGACCATAGAAGACCTTCATTTAGAGTTGAAGGGGAATACTCTTTAATCTATGAATAAAAAAACCGCATATTTTTCTTATTCCTGGGGACAGTCTTTTCCCTTTTCGGCGCCTTAATGCTTTACTTCAATCTCCAGATCATACGGCATGGCGAGGTGCTTGAAGGCTATGTGATCGGATACGAGAGCCGTAAGCAGTCGTCTCATCGGGGCACCAGCGGCAGTACGGATGCGCCCATCGTGGAATTTGAATATGATGGAGAAAGGCTTCAAATCCCCTCCCAGATGAGTTCGGCCTGGCACGGCTTTAAGGTCGGCGACGAGGTGACTTTTTATTTCGACCCTGCCGATAAATCTGAGGTAATCCTCGACAGTTTCTATCATAAATACGGGTTTGGAATCTTTTTCGCCCTATGTGGTATACTCCAGTTTATAATACTTTGGTTTACGGGTAAGAAGGAAAAACCCCAAAAGAAAGGGGCGGCTTAGGAAATTAATGCATACCGGATATGCTTTTGTCTTCAGGGGCGATCTGGCCTCTGGCGATGAAGGCTTTCAACCCAATATATTTATCGGCTATCCCTGGGAGCTGTAAGTCAGTTGAGGGGAATGTAAGTAATTTCGTAGTGATTAAAAAGAAAAGGCGGATGAATTTTCACCCGCCTTTTCTCTTCGCTTTTAGTTATATTGGCAGATACAATCAGGAATGGCTCTCGAAGTACTTTTTGGACCCTTCGGGATCGCCCTTCATCGTATCTCCACCTTCAGCCCAGTTTGCAGGGCAGACTTCCCCCGTCTTTGCCACGGTCTGCAAGGCATTTAAAACCCTGAGAGTTTCATCGACGTTCCTGCCTATTCCCAGATCATGCACCACCTGATACTGAACAAGCCCCTCGGGATTGATTATAAAGAGGCCTCTTAGCGCAATGCCGGCATCAAGGAGTACGCCGTAATCCTTTGAAATGGTCTTGTTAAGGTCCGCGATAAGGGGGTAATTGATATGGCCAAGTCCGCCTTCCTTCCTGGGCATGTTCTTCCATGCAAGGTGAGAAAAATGACTATCTACCGATACGCCTATTACTTCGGCATCAAGGCTCTTAAATTCTCCATGCCTTTCGCTTATTGATGTTATCTCCGTAGGACATACAAAGGTAAAGTCAAGGGGGTAGAAGAAGAGAACGACCCATTTTCCCTTATAATCGGACAGTTTCAATTCCTTAAAGCTGTTGTCAGGCATTACCGCCTGCGCTGCAAAATCAGGAGCCTTGCATTGTACAAGAGATTTTGTATTTGTTTCACTCATTATGACTTTCCTCCTCTAGTTAAATTAATTTGACCATTAGATGAAGAGTTTACTCAAAAGATTCAAAAAAATCTTAACTAAATTTGTGCAGCTTGCAATAGATCTATAGCCGTTTTATAATATCATTTGATTTTTTGGTAACGTTCAAAAGTTGTGGCATTATGCGATATTGACTGAAACGATATGAATATCGAAGTTGCCGTTGATGCC
>JAVVFD010000136.1:0-6959 GCA_032250935.1 bacterium | reverse complement strand
CTTTGCGAAAAATCGATTAAAACACTCGACGCCGCCTTTGAAGGAAAGCCCGTGCTCGAGGCGAGCTGCGACAGCAGAGAACTTGACGCAAATATTGAAACGGCAAAGAAACTGGGCATTACAGGAACTCCCGGGATTATTCTCCCCGATGGGTCGCTTATACCCGGCTATCTGGAAAGCGATGCGCTTATTGACCTGATTGACGGCAAAGGGAAGTAGTTTCAAGCTGAATGGCTTTGAAGGGGCCGCAAGATGGAACGATTAAGATCGATTCTTAAGCAGATAGATGGCAGGGGGTATAAGGCATATAAGGATATTAAGGGCCTGTACCGCTTTGCCGGATATACTCTTTCCATCGATCACGTCCAGGGCGACCCGTTCGCACTTGCCACCCGGCTTAGTATAAGGATCGACTTGACTCAAGCCGCTTTCCCTGATGAACTTTTTTCCTCCCCTATAAGAAAAACTGCCTTTGAGGATTTTCTTGGCCGCTCCATGGCCGCTTCCATAAGGTCTTTTGTCAAGGGACAAAGGGGAACGGGGAAAAGCGGTGAGATCCGTATAGAGGCAGGTGGCCAGCAGGTCCTTCTCAGGAATGCGTTTATCGTCTCATCTGATGCGATAGAAGCGAGGCTGACAGCAGGACTCCCCGCCGACGGAAGAAAGGTGCTCGCAGAAGATGCACTTGAGATGTTCTTTAGTGAACTGCCCGGAGTCGTTGGCCGCAGTCTTTATTATAAGAACTGCGATGCCGTAGCTGTAAAGGCGCATGTAGAATCTGTAGAAGATCAGGAATATCTTAGAAATCGTCTTGCTGAAAAAAAACTTGTATCTTTCCTGGGCGACGGCTCTCTCCTGCCCAGGAATAGCGGTATAGATGACAGACCACTCAAAGACGGAGTAGTTGGATTCATATCTCCAGAAAGCCTTTCCCTTTCCCTGACCCTTCCAAACAGGGGAGAGATCAGGGGTATGGGCATACCTGAAGGTGTGACGCTAATAGTGGGCGGCGGCTTTCACGGTAAATCCACTCTCCTTCACGCCATCGAGAGGGGGGTATACAACCACATCCCCGGTGACGGGCGTGAACTTGTTGTGACGGACCCTGGCGCCGTCAAGATAAGGGCGGAAGACGGCCGCTACATAAGCGAAGTAGACATCAGCCCTTTTATAGATAACCTCCCTTTCGGCCGAGATACCAAAGCTTTTACGACGGAAAATGCGAGCGGGAGCACCTCCCAGGCCGCAAATATTATAGAGGCGCTCGAATGCGGCTCCAGGCTATTGCTCATAGATGAGGACACCTGTGCCACTAATTTTATGATAAGGGACGAGCGTATGCAGTCCCTTGTTGCCAAGGATAAGGAGCCTATTACCCCGCTTGTAAGAAGGGTAAGGGAACTTTATGACAGCTCCGGCATCTCCACCGTCATAGTTATGGGAGGTTCGGGAGACTATTTTGAGGTGAGCGACCGCGTTATTATGATGGATTCATACGAGGCGAAGGAGGTAACGGTTGAGGCCCACTCCATTGCCGGATTAAAAAGGGTAGCCCCGGAAACTTTATGTGGCACCTCAAGGCTTCCCGAATTTTTTGAAAACTGCGCAAGGAGACCCGGGCCGCAGAGGCTCGATGCGAGCCGGGGAAGTAGAGATGTAAAGATAGATGCCGCAGATGCCCGAACGCTGAATTACGGTAAGCACAGGGTAGATCTGTCATCTGTCGAACAGCTTATAGATATCGGTCAGACAAGGTCTATAGGTCTTCTCATACATTATTATGCAGAAAATTATGCCTCAAAAACTTTGTCCCTTGTAGAGGGGCTAAAACTTGCTCTTAAAGATGTAGATGAAATGGGCCTGGACGTCCTTTCCCCCTACAAGGTCGGCAATCTCGCCCTTCCCCGGCTCCATGAACTGGCCGCCGCTGTAAACAGGATAAGGCCAGGGAACTAGTCTCCGAACTTTTTTGCCGCATATCCAAAGAGGCCGCCAAGGTTAGTCTTTTTCTGTTTCTTCTTAATTTTTTTTGTTAGTCCGGATGTTTCCAGAAAATATTTATGACGCCATTTCCCAGCATTGCTGAAGATGTAATTTGGTCACGGGTCAGGAACCTGCTTGGCCTGAAAAAGGATATGCCCATTGCTCAAGCAGAGCTAAAGGCGCTTGCTTTGAAGGTCGCGCTGCTTTCCGATTATTTTACCAGGAGACCCGGCGACAAACCCGACTGTTATCTTGGTGATAGCTCGCTAATGGCGGCATATGTCGCCTACTTTCTCCCTTCCAACCTTACCAAAATAGAAAGACCGCTATCGGAGATATTCCTTCATCCAGAGCTTGAGACAGGATCAGGCGGCGAACTGTCCATATTGGATCTCGGATGCGGCCCCGGGACCGCATCTGCCGGATTTATGGATTTTTTCTTTAGAAAGCTATGCCGGGATGGAGCAGAAATAAAGCTATCAATTACAGCGCTCGATAGGGTTGAGGCAAATCTTAAGGAGGCAGAATCTTTACTTGGAGAACTTTGGAACGCCTATAGCTCTGTCTATACCGGCGGACCTGTTTTAAATTTTGAGATAAACAGTATCAATACAGATTTGCTGCAATTGGCAGGGTCCGGCACTATTAAAAAGAGGCATGATCTGGTTTTTATCTCCAATTCCCTGGTTGAGACTGCCGGGGGCGCAGCCGGCATTGAAAGGCGAAGGGAGCTTGTTGAGCTTATTGCCTCAGACTACCTTAAGGAAAAGGGGTCTATAATCATAATAGAGCCGGCCTTGAAGGATGCATCAAGAGACCTGCTTATGCTTAGAGAGTCAATTTTAAGGGAAGGGAGGGTCAATATCTACTCTCCATGTCTTACAATAGGGCGCTGCGGAGCGCTTGACAGCAGCAAGGACTGGTGCCACGAGGCGGATGAGTGGGAGTCGCCTCAAATAGTAAGGAGTCTGGACGGACTGACAGGCTTTGATAAGTCGCGGCTAAACTACTCCTACCTGGTATTGAGGCAGGACGGACTTGCGCTGAGTGATATATACAGTGAGGCAAGCGGCGATATATTCAGGGTTGTGAGTGATCTTATAAAAGAAAAAGGCAAGCTGAAACTTTTTGTCTGCGGCAAAGAGGGACGGGCGCTTGTGGAAAGGCTGGATCGTGACAGATCGGAATCCAATATCTTATTAGATAGTTTGAGGAGGGGAGAGATAATCAACGTCAATCCCCTTTATAAAAAAGGACCGCTGTTCAGGTTGAACAAAGAAAGCGCTGTTGAAAAGGCAGGCTCACCTCCTGTTGACACTGTCTGATTAATTGGTTAATGTTGTTTATAGATGAAGATAATATTTTCAGACCTCGACGGCACCCTGTTAGATCATAACAGTTATTCTTTTGAACCTGCCCTTGAGGCCCTTGCCAGGGTGAAGGAATTTGGCGTTCCGCTTGTTCTGTGCAGCAGCAAGACGAAGGCGGAGATGCTGCTCTGGCAGGAAAGGCTTGGAATATGCGGGACTTTTATAGCTGAAAACGGGGGAGGCATCTATATTCCGAAAGGAGACGCCCTTGATATAGGGGAAGCTTTTGAAGAAGATGGCTTTTTTGTTATTCAGGCAGAGCCCGGGAGGGTAGAGCTTAGAGATGCTTTCCTTAAGGTGAGAAATGAATTGTCGGTGGAGATGAAATCTTTCATCGATATGTCCGTGGGGGAAGTGATGGAGCTGACATCTCTTTCTGAAGCTGATGCAATGCTTGCTATGGAAAGGAGTTTTACCGAGCCTTTCATCATATGCGGTAATGATGCAAGTATAAGGGAGGCTGTACTGTCAGCATTTGCAGGCATGGGGTTGACCGTTGTCAGGGGTGGACGTTTTTATCATCTTATGGGTAGTTGCGATAAGGGAGTTGCTGTCGCTAAAGTAATTAAGTTGTTTTCGAAGACTTGCGGAGGAAGCATCACATCACTCGGCCTTGGTGACAGTGATAACGATCTTGCAATGCTCCTTAATGTTGACAGGCCTGTTCTGGTTAAAAGGCCTGACGGGAGTTGGTTCGATGCTCCCGAAAGGGGGACGTTTTTTAAGACGAAAGGTGTCGGTCCTGTGGGATGGAATGAAGCGGTGCTCGATTTTCTTGCGAATTGAAGTAATGGAGGCTCTATGTCTGATTTTTTTCAAAATGGTGACGTAACTACCCTGCACAGGCTTGGCAGCTCTGATCTTGAGCAACTGGAGGCGAAACTGGTCCGGATGGTCAGACAACGGCCGGTGGCCCTGGTGCTTCCGGCGCTCTATTCCGAGTTTGAAGGTGAAGCGCTTCCGGGGATTATAAAAGAGCTTAAAAAGGTTAAATACCTCAAGCAGATCATCGTGACCCTGGGGAGGGCTAATGAGGCTGAATTTGAAAAGGCGAAACTGGCCTTTCAGGGCCTTGATGCAGAGGTCAGGGTTATCTGGAACAGCGGCAAGAGGATAGAGGAGCTATACAATATGCTTGGCAGGGAAGGCGTCTCAGCGGGAAATGACGGAAAGGGACGCTCGGCCTGGATGGCCTACGGTTATGTCCTCGCATCGGAAAAGAGCGATGTCATAGCCCTGCATGATTGCGATATACTGACCTACAACAGGGAGCTTCTTGCAAGGCTCTGCTACCCCGTGGTCAGCACGAACCTTGATTTTGAATTCTGTAAAGGTTATTACAGCAGGGTAACCGATAAGATGCACGGCAGGGTAACCAGGCTATTTGTCACCCCGCTCATAAGATCACTCATAAATATTCTGGGTTCCATTGATTTTCTTATCTATCTCGATAGTTTTCGTTATCCCCTGGCAGGTGAATTTTCAATGACTGCCGATTTGGTCAGAAGGAACAGGATACCCGGAGATTGGGGCCTTGAGGTGGGCATGTTGTCCGAGGTCTACAGGAACTGCTCCAGGAAGAGGGTGTGTCAGGTCGACCTTTGCGATAATTATGAGCACAAACATCAGTCGCTCTCGAAGGAACATGTGGATAAGGGGCTTATGAAGATGAGCATTGATATAGCCCAGACCATCTTCAGGACCATGGCAAGTATGGGGGTTCAGCTTCCAGAGAGCCTTTTTAAGACCCTTAAGGCGACATATTTAAGGACTGCACAGGACTTTCTGCTTAAATATACCCATGATGCCGATATTAACGGACTCAGCTATGACAGGCATGAAGATGCAATGGCTATCGAGGCGTTTATGGAAGCCGTCGTAATAGCTGGTGATAAATATCTTGAAGACCCTATGGGCGCCCCTGCCATTCCTAACTGGAACAGGGCAACATCGGCCATTCCTGATTTTTTCGAGAAGCTGGTAGACGCTGTAGAGAAAGATAACGGCGGCAAGTGACGGGAGCGCTCTATTTTGCAAGATTATGAAAAACTTATTAAAGAGCACTTTGATATTATCAAGAAGTGTGTTTATTACGATGAAGAAAGGGGCAATGTCGTTCTCCTTGCGACTACGCTCGGTTCCAGGTACCCTTATTTCTATCCGAGAGATGCCGCCTGCGCAACCCACCTCTTAAACACCCTTTCATCCTCCACCTTCTTTTACGCCGATGATGCCTACAACCTTCTTAAAGGGATAGCATGCTTTACCTTAAGCATTCAAAGAGAGGACGGTTTTTGGGGGCAGCGTTATGATACGGATTGCACCGATAAAGGGATCTATATTCAGGAAGACAACGTTGCCCACGGAATGACCGTGTTGGCCAACTATGTCCTGGCCTCCATAAAGAGAGGGGAGGAGATAGAAAGTTTAAAGAGTATTATTGACGCTCTCAATAAAGGCGCCCTCTTTGCCCTGAAGCACTATTTCAGGAGGGAGATAAACCTCTTTTTCTCGACCACCTCCATTCACGAGTCTGCCATAGAGCGCGGCTATTCTCTTTTGGGTAAATTATTCATATCTGAGGGCCTTTCATCTTGCCGAGGTGATCCATGAACATATAGGCAAGACCAATATCTCGAAGGAGGTACTCGGATTCGTCCCCTATTTTGAGGGGAACATACACAAGCTCCTGATTCATAACGGAAGGTATGTCCGCCGCATCACCCCCGAAGGGGATTACGACTATAAACCGGATATTACCCTTATGAGCCCCTTCTACTTCGGTTTCCATGACTTAAACAGCAAGGTGCTTAGAAACACTATAGATTTTATGGCCGACCATCTCTGGGACCCTGAACTGGGGATGCTTCAGCGTTACCTTCCCTTTACGGAGGATATGCATACCCACATCCATGCCGGAAACGGTCCCTGGCTGCAGTATACGGCGATGCTGGCGCGTTATTATTACAGGATCGGAGAGGATCATCTGGCCGACAAGATATTGATTGAGATAGATAAGTACAAGACGGAGGAAATGTTTATTCCCGAACATCTTAGCACATATAAGAGGTTTGAAGAGTTTATCGCCCTGGAATGGGAGAAAGGGCTTGACTTTGAAAAGGAATTTCATAAGGATATCATGATCCCGGGAATCCCCTTCGATTATATCCTGGAGGAGCTCAACAATATGAAGAGGAGTTATGATAAAATCAGAAGAAGAAAAACAACTCATCCGGAAGACAGCCATATTGTATTTGCCGTTCCTCTCATGTGGTCTCATGCGGAGTATGCAAAGGCGCTTTATTCCAAAATGAAGATGGAGCAGGAGAAGGGGTGGGTGATGGAATCCACGAGATAGGTCTTTTGGCTGCCTATATTAAAATGAATTTTTGGACACGGATAAATTATGATTATCAAGGATAGATATCTTGTGAAAACTTGCTTTACACCGCAGAGCCGCAAAGAGCGCAAAGAAAGGCAGGATACATGAGTTTACTTGGCCTTCGGCCAATGCAGGGAGATTCCTTTCCTGAATTAAATGATTCTGAAAAGGAAAGATGCTTTTCGTAGCAGTCCCTTGGCGAGCTTAGCGGCTTCGCGTGAGGC
>JAVVFD010000135.1:0-7076 GCA_032250935.1 bacterium | reverse complement strand
GGCTATTTTGGGGATGCTGCCATAACGCTACCTGTAGGGGCTGTGACTGCTGAGGCAGAAAGATTGATGAGAGTCACTGAAGAGTCTCTCTATAAGGCGATAGATAAGGCCCGTGTTGGAAATAGGCTCTCCGATATTTCAAACGCAGTGCAGGTTCATGTGGAAAAAGCAGGCTTTTCCGCTGTAAGAGAGTTTGTTGGCCACGGTATAGGAAAAAGTTTGCATGAGCAGCCGCAAGTGCCTAATTTCGGCCCTCCCGGTAAAGGAGTAATGCTTGAAGAAGGTATGGTGCTTGCCATTGAGCCTATGATTAATGCCGGTGCAAGTGGTGTAAAGGTTGAGGCAGACGGATGGACGGCGGTGACTAAAGACGGAAGTCTTTCGGCTCACTTTGAACATTCTGTGGCGGTAACCAAAGATGGCCCTTATATATTAAGCAGATTATAACGGTTTGCTTGAAGCGGGAGATTATGGCAAAAGAAGAAGCGATTGAAGTTGAAGGTATAGTTCTTGAACCATTGCCGAATGCAATGTTTAAAGTTGAATTGGAGAACGGGCACAAGGTTCTTGCTCATATTTCAGGCAAGATGCGTATGCATTATATAAAAATACTCCCTGGCGATAAGGTCAGGGTGGAGTTGTCGCCTTATGACCTTAGTAGAGGCAGGATAACATACAGGGAAAAGTGATTTTTAACGCGAATGGAGAATTGAGATGAAGGTTAGAGCATCGGTGAAGAAAATTTGCCCGAAGTGTAAACTGATTAAGCGAAAAGGCGTTGTCAGGGTGATCTGCGAGGTCCCTAAGCACAAGCAGCGTCAAGGATAATAGGGGGACTAGATGGCGAGAATAGCTGGAGTAGATCTGCCGAAGGACAAGAGGATTGAGATTGCACTGACTTACATTTACGGGTTAGGCAGGTCGTCTGCAAGGCAAATATTGACGCAGGCAGGCATTGGTTTCAATACTAGAGCCAAGGATCTTGCAGAGTCTGACGTTAGCAAGATCAAGCAAGTTATGGATGATGGTTTTACCGTTGAAGGAGATTTGAGAAAAGAAATCTCCATGAATATCAAGAGACTTATGGATCTTGGTTGCTACCGAGGATTACGGCACAGAAAAGGCCTCCCCTGTAGAGGGCAGAGAACCAAAACAAATGCAAGAACCAGGAAAGGCCCGAAGAGAACCGTTGCTGGTAAGAAGAAGTAGGAATTAATTGAGTCGGAGGAAAAATGGCTAAAGTTGCAAAAAAAAGCGCCGTAAAGAAAAAAAGGGAAAAGAAAAATATTCCCAGTGGCGTTGCCCATATACAGTCAACATTTAATAATACTATAATTACAATTACTGATCCCGTTGGTAATGTAATTTCATGGTCTACCGCCGGTGCCATGGGCTTTAAGGGCTCTAAAAAAAGCACCCCATTTGCTGCACAGATGGCAGCTGAAGATGCAGGTAAGAAGGCTATGGAGCACGGGATGAGAACCGTTGATATTTATGTTAAGGGTCCGGGTTCAGGCAGGGAGTCTGCATTGAGGTCACTTCAGGCGGTCGGGTTTAACATAAGACTGATCAAGGATATTACACCGATTCCTCACAACGGTTGCAGACCGCCGAAGAGAAGAAGAGTTTAATAAGTTAAAAGTTTGTTTAGGAAAATAGGAGGTCATTTTGGCAAGGTACAGAGAATCGGTGTGCAGAATTTGCAGAAGAGAAGGTTTGAAGCTCTTTCTTAAGGGGGACAGATGCTACACTGACAAATGTGCAATCGAAAGAAGGGCATATCCTCCCGGACAGCACGGGCAGGGACGTAAAAAAGTAACGGATTATGGTACGCAGCTGCGTGAAAAACAGAAGGTTAAGCGTATGTATAATCTTTTGGAAAAGCAATTCCGTGGTTATTTTAAAAAGTCCGCAAGCCTAAAAGGTATTACTGGTGAAAACCTGTTGATACTCCTGGAGAGTCGTTTGGACAATATGGTTTATCGTTTTGGATTTGCCAGTTCAAGAAACGAGGCACGACAGATGGTAACACATGGACTTTTTCTTGTTGATGGCAAAAAGGTTGATGTTTGTTCCTTTCTTCTTAAGCCCGGCAGTGTCGTTGAGGTAAGAGAAAAAAGCATCAAAAATCCGAGGATAAATGAGTCCTTGGATGCGGTGGTCAGGAGAGGCGTTCCAGATTGGCTTGAGCTCGATAGAGAAAAGCTGAAAGGGACTATTAAGGCCCTTCCGACGAGAGAAGACATTACAATGCCAATTCAGGAAAACCTGATAGTAGAATTGTACTCAAAATAATTAGGGCGGGCATATTGATGCTGGCCATAATGATGGAGGAAAGATGTATCAGAATTGGAGTGAATTAATTCAACCGAAGTCTCTACAATTTGAAAAGGAGACTTTTTCGAATACTTACGGAAGGTTCTATGCGGAGCCCTTTGAAAGAGGGTTCGGTGTTACTATAGCTAATTCGCTTAGAAGAATATTGCTTTCTTCGCTGCAAGGGGCTGCTATTACCTCTGTAAAGGTTGAGGGGGTATTGCATGAGTTTTCTACCGTTCCCGGCGTAAGTGAGGATATGACGGAGATCATTTTAAATCTCAAAGGTGTTAAGCTTAAATTGCGCTCTGATACGGCGAAGACCGTTACCATATCGAAAAAGGGTGCGGGAGTCGTTACAGCGGCCGACATTAAACACGATGCCGGAATAGAGATATTAAATCCTGAGCATCATATCGCAACAGTTGGTAAAGGCGGCAACCTTTTTATGGAGCTTACGGTCAAGCTCGGTAGAGGCTATGTTCCAGCGGAAAAGAACAGAACTGACGACCTGCCTGTTGACGCTATAGTGATTGACTCTCTATTCAATCCAATTCTTAAGGTGAATCATACTGTATCGAACGCCAGGGTCGGTCAGAAGACAGACTACGATAAGGTCTCAATAGAGATATTAACTGATGGCTCAGTAAAGCCTGACGATGCCTTGGCTTATGCTGCCAAGATACTCAAAGAGCAGATGACTATATTCATTAATTTTGATGAATCTGCAGTTGAGCCTGAACCTAATGCGGCTGCCCAGAAAGAGGAAAAGATCAACGAAAACCTCTTAAGGGGAGTGGAAGAGCTTGAGCTTTCTGTAAGATCGGCAAATTGCCTTAAAAACGCCGATATAAGATATATAGGGGAACTTGTACAAAAGTCGGAAGGCGAAATGCTTAAGACTAAAAATTTCGGAAGAAAGTCTTTAAATGAAATTAAAGACATTCTGGTCGATATGGGTCTTGGCTTTGGAATTCAGCTTGATAACTGGCCTCCTGATGATCTTCCTGAACTTCCAGAACTGCCCGATTACCCTGAGGTAGAGGGAAGTGGTGATGAGGACGAAGAATAGTCTTAAGAAGAAAGAATTTTTGTAAAGAGTATTAATTTGGATTTATTTAGGAGTTGAAATGAGGCATCTTAAGTCTGGCAGACAGCTAGGGAGAAATTCCAGCCATAGAAAAGCGATGTTTAGAAATATGGTTGTATCGCTGCTTGATCATGAAAGCATAACTACAACCGACGCAAAAGCGAAAGAGTTAAGGCGACACGTTGAGAAGGTTATTACTCTCGGCAAACGGGGAACTCTTGCTTCAAGAAGAATGGCTAGAGTTATAATTAACGATAGAGCGGTTCTGCAAAAACTCTTTTCTACCATTGCAGAGAGATATAAGGAAAGACCGGGGGGATATACGAGAATTGTAAAGATTGGCGTCAGACCCGGAGATTCAGCGCCTATGTCTGTAATTCAGCTGGTTCAGGAGGAACTGTCTACTGATAGCAAGCCTTCCAGAAAGGCCCCTGAAAAGGCGAGCGTCACGATTACAGATAAGCCTGTAGAAGAAGCCATAGACTCAAAGGTTGCAGAGGAACCAAGCGTTGCCGAAGCTGTAGAGGCCAAGCAGACCGACGAAGGCGTTGAGGTAGAGGCGGAAGCTAAAGGTGAAGAGGCTCCAGAAACTGAAACAAAGGCTGAAGAAAAGAAATAGTTCAGCTTACGTGGTTTTCTCGATTAACTAAAAGGGCAAGGGTTTTCTTGCTCTTTTTTTTTGCGCGGAATTTACTTATGCTTGAATTTAAAAACATATCATTTTCCTACGGCCAAGGCACCAACCTTGTAAGACCTGTTTTTTCGGGTCTTGACCTTGAAGTGAGTCAGGGAGAACATCTCCTTATTATGGGGGGAAATGGTTCCGGTAAGTCTACTCTCGCAGCTCTCATAAAGGGTTTACTGACTCCCCAGGAAGGAAAAATATTCTATTTTGGAAAGGACGTTACGCGCGATGGGATAAATCATCGTATAGGATATTTATTCTCTAATCCTGAAAATCAGATAGTATCGCCAGTGGTTGAAGATGATGTTGCATTCGGCCCTGAAAATTACGGCGCTACAAATAAGGAAATTGTCTATGCCGTGCAGCAATCTTTGCTTAGAACAAACTCGGAACATCTTAGGAAAGAATTAACCCACCAATTATCTGGCGGTCAGCAGCAAAGAGTTAATATTGCCGGGATATTTGCCCTTGATCTGGATTGTATTATATTGGATGAGGCCGCTTCAATGCTGGACCCTTCTTCGAGAAGAGAACTTCTGAATCTAATCAGTAAGATGCACGGGGGAAAGAAACTATCAATTATTCAGCTTACCCATTGCTTTGAGGAAATTTTTCTGGCCGACAGGTTGATTGTTTTGAGCAAGGGCGAGGTAGTCTTTAACGGCAGTCCGCAAAATCTTATTCAAGATGAAAGCGCCCTTGATCTGCTGGGTGCAAATGATGATAAAATGATTAACTTGTTGCGGCGGCTCATTAAAGAAGAAATAGTTCAAGCTGGCCATGTCAAGCATATAGAGCGCCTTGCCGCTGCCATTGCTGCTTTTAAAAAGGATGCATGCTTAGCCAGGCACTAGGCTTTAACAAGAGACTGTAGCTTTTCTTTTAAATCCCGGGTTAATCTGACAGGAATTCTGTCACAGCCAACTGAAACCATTTTTGTTTTGGCATCTACAAGCAGTTTTGAGTCGGACTTCCTCAGGATCCGGTAAGCGATGTTGAATGATGCGTTGCCAACAGAAACAATTTCCGTCTCAATCGATACTGTATCGTTATAAACGGCAGGGAATTTATAATTAACCTCAGCCTTTGATACAACAAAAAGACACCCGTCCTCAGCAAGCTCGGCGATATTTATTCCCCTGGATCTGAGGTGTTCCGTTCTTGCCATCTCCAGATATTTCAGGTAGTTGGCATAGTAGACCACGCCTCCGCAGTCAGTATCGGAATAATAAATGCGAAGTTCCATAATCACTCCACAAATTTGTATATAATTTCGTCACTACGGGTCATATCAAGGTTTTCTCTAGCAGCCCTTTCGATCGTATCCATGTCGTCTTTCAAGGCGTTCTTTTCGGTGGCAAGGTTCTTGTTCTGTTTTTCCATGAGTCTCGCCGCTTCAGCGATGGCATCCCTTTCGGCAGAAAGCTTTCTTACCCTTAATAGGCCCCTGTCGCTAAAAACAGTGAAGGCCAGAAAAAGCGCGGCGAGCAATATGCCTAGTCCAACGGTCTTGCTAAATGCAGGCTTGCTCACAGATTATAAAGTGATGCCTTTCCGTCAAAGACCGCAATCGGGCCGAGCTCGCCCTCTATTCTTAGAAGCTGATTATACTTTGCAATCCTGTCGGTTCTGCTTGCTGAGCCGGTTTTGATCTGACCCGCATTTGTTGCGACAGCGATGTCAGCAATGGTGGTATCTTCCGTCTCCCCGGACCTGTGGGATATAACCGCAGTATAACCGGCCTTCTTGGCCATTTCTATGGCGTCAAGAGTCTCCGTAAGCGTTCCTATCTGATTCACCTTTATCAGAATAGAGTTGGCAACTCCTTTCTCAATCCCCTCTTTCAGTATATTCGTATTTGTGACAAATATATCGTCTCCAACCAGCTGTATTTTGGCTGCGAGTGCATCTGTAAGTTTCTTCCAGCCATCCCAGTCGTTTTCATCAAGTCCGTCTTCTATAGATACTATAGGATATTTATCAATCCAGGCACTGTAAAAGGCAACCATCTCATGGGAAGTTTTTTTCGAACCATCAGACTTTTTAAAGTGATACAGTCCGTCTTCATAGAACTCGCTTGCCGCAGCATCAAGGGCGAGGAGAACGTCTTCCCCGGGAGTGTACCCTGCTTTTTCAATAGCCTGAAGAATGACTTCTATCGCTTCTTCGTTAGATTTAAGGTTTGGCGCAAATCCGCCCTCATCGCCAACAGCCGTGTTATAACCTTTAGAGGATAGAACCTTCTTTAGATTGTGAAATACCTCCGTCCCCATCCTTAAGGCTTCTGAAAAAGTCTCGCCCCCTACGGGCATTATCATGAATTCCTGTATATCTACGTTGTTATCGGCATGTGAGCCGCCATTTAATATGTTCATCATTGGCAGCGGGAGGGTCTTGGCGTTTGAACCTCCTATATAGCGGTATAGCGGGATGTCAAGCGCCGCCGCCGCCGCCTTTGCAACTGCTAGCGACACTCCAAGAATTGCGTTAGTTCCCAGCCTGCTTTTGTTGGGAGTGCCGTCAAGCTCTATCATGATATTGTCAACCAGAACCTGATCAATGGCATCTATTCCTAAAATCTCGGGCCCGATTATTTCTTCAACATTTTTAACCGCATCCATAACGCCCTTGCCGCAGTATCTTTCTCCGCCATCTCGAAGCTCAACAGCCTCGCGCTCGCCAGTTGAAGCACCTGATGGAACCGCTGCGCGTCCCATAACACCGGAAGAAAGATAAACATCAACTTCTACGGTAGGATTCCCTCTTGAGTCAATAATCTCTCTAGCAACTACGTCTTCGATAACGGTCATTTTTTTAAGCCTCCAAGTTGATTATCTAATAGGTATTTTTTAACAGAAAAGGGGTTTAGGGTCAAGGTCAATCGCCTTGGAAATGGTATCTTTGGTTTTATATTGCATAATCTCCTCCATCGTTTCCACCAAATCTCCTAAAGTGTTTCCAGTTAGTCTCCTCCAAAGTTTCCAG
>JAVVFD010000134.1:0-7083 GCA_032250935.1 bacterium | reverse complement strand
ATTTGTCGGAGATGATGGAAATATAGATGTTAAATCAGGGGATCAGGTTGATGTCTTTATCGTAAAGAGAGAGGATAGAGAAGGCAAGCCGATTTTATCCAGACAAAGAGCTTTAGGGGTAAAGGTCTGGGTTGACGTTGAGGAAGCAAGCAAGACCGGCGCCATTATGCGCGGAAAGATAACCGACGTTATAAAAGGCGGTTATTTTGTTGATATCAAGGGAGTGAAGGCCTTCCTGCCAGGCTCACAGGTTGATTTGAGGCCTATTAAAGATATGCTTAGCCTCATCGGCAAGGTCTATGATTTCAAGGTTCTAAGCGCAGACAGGAGCAAGAACAATATAGTCGTCTCAAGGCGTGCCATTCTGGAAGCCGAGAGGGAGGGAAAAAGACTTGAGGCTCTTGATTCTATGTATGAGGGAGAACTTGTAACGGGTATCGTGAAGAATATCACCAACTACGGTGCATTTCTTGATGTTGGCGGCATTGACGGCCTCCTTCATATAACAGATCTTTCCTGGGGCAGAGTAAATCACCCGTCAGAGATGTTAAGCGTTGGCGATGAGCTCGAGGTGAAGGTACTTAAATTCGACAGAGAAAAGGTAAGACTGACTCTTGGTCTTAAGCAGACAACACCGGACCCGTGGAGCATCGCGCTGGATAACTATCCAATTGGAACCAAGGTTAAGGGTAAGGTTGTAAGCCTTATGGATTATGGCGCATTTGTCCAGATTGATCAGGGCGTTGAAGGCCTGGTTCATATATCAGAGATGTCATGGACAAAGAAGATCAAGCATCCCTCTCAGGTTGTAAATGTAGATGATGAGGTTGAAGTGGTTGTTCTCGATGTCGATAAGGCAAACAGGAGAATATCGCTCGGGCTAAAGCAGGTTGAGTCCAATCCCTGGGATATACTGGAAGAAAAATACCCCGCCGGCACGAAGGTGAGCGGCCAGGTTAAAAGTGTTACCGACTTCGGTATTTTTATAGGCTTTGATGAAGGGATTGACGGCATGATACATGTTTCCGATATATCCTGGACTAAAAAGGTTAAAGAAGCATCTGAACTCTATAAAGAAGGTGATACTGTTGAGGCCGTTGTTCTTGCAATAGATAGAAAAAATGAGAAGTTCTCCCTCGGCATAAAGCAGCTGGAAGAAAATCCATGGGATCAAACGATAAAGAGCTTCAAACGTGGCGCTGTTGTAAAAGGCAAGGTTACAAGCATAACTGATTTCGGGATATTTATTGAACTCGCCGAAGGAGTGGAAGGGCTTATCCGTCAAAGTGATTTTGGCAGCAAGGGTGATGTGAACCCGAAGGAAGCGTTCAAAATCGGTGATGAGGTTGAAGCTGAGGTAGTGAAGGTGAATAAACAGGAAAGAAGAATTGCGCTTTCCATAAAATCACTTGAAACTAGTGAAGAAAAGCGGGATATCAAGGAGTATGTCAAAAGCCAGGGCGAGCAGAGCGCTACTTTGGGTGACTTGCTGAAAGATTCCCTTAAAGATAAGAATGCAGATTCGAAGTGATAGAAACTGTAAAGAAACACCCTTTTATTGCGACTTTCTTTCTACTCTGTTTTCTCTTTCTTGTTGTAGTAGTTTATGCAATAAAGACCTTATCTGGAGAGGGGGTTTCAATACCTTTAGGCGATAAGATCGCTATTATAGAGATTGACGGCGTAATTCTCGATTCCAAAGATACTCTTGAAGAAATACAAACAGTCTCTGAAAACGAAAAGGTAAAGGGAGTAATAATCAGGATTAATTCTCCCGGTGGGGGCGTAGCGCCCTCACAGGAGATATATTCCGAGCTTAAAAAACTGTCCTCAAAAAAGCCGGTTGTTGCATCACTATCATCGGTAGCCGCGTCAGGAGGATATTACATAGCATCGGCTGCCAATAAGATAGTCGCAAATTCAGGCACATTGACCGGAAGCATCGGCGTTATAATGGACTTTTCAAACGTGCAGGGGCTTTTTGAAAAGATTGGACTCAAAAATAATGTCATTAAGAGCGGAAAGTATAAAGATATAGGTTCTCCTCATAGAGATATGACGCTTGATGAGAGGCAATTGCTGCAGAAGGTCATTGACAACGTACATAATCAGTTTATCTCCGCCATTGTTGAAGGTAGAAAACTTGATAGGGAGTTAGTCGAAAAAGTTGCAGATGGAAGAGTTTTTTCCGGAGAACAGGCCTTGTCCCTAGAACTGGTCGATAGCCTGGGGACGATTCGCGACGCTATCGAGCTTACTGCAACGATGGCATCCATAAAGGGTGAGCCTAAGGTATATTATACAAAGAAAGATAAAGGCCTTATTGGTTACATAATGGAGAATACATATGCAGGGGCTGTATATGAGCGTATTTCCATGCCGCAGTTTATGTTTCTAGCAACTTTTTAACAATATTGCCGATATTACGGAGGAACATTATATGACAAAGAGTCAGTTAATAGAAAGCCTTTCTGAAAAGCTACCGGAGAACTTGAGCAAAAAAGATGCTGAGCTCATCGTAAATATCATATTTCGTGATATGTCTGAAGCTCTTAAGAATGGAGATAAAATAGAAATCAGGGGACTTGGCAGCTTTAAGGTCATAATGAGAAAGGCCAGAATAGGCAGAAACCCCAAAACAGGCGAAAAGGTAGAAGTGCACGAAAAAAAGGCCGTATTTTTCAAGCCCGGCAAAGAACTGAAAGAAAGGGCTGATAACTAGCCTCTGTTACTTTAACATCTCCTTCCTTAAAAACAACTCCCCCTCTTTCTCGTACCTTTTCTTTTTTCAGAAATATATCGCACTGCCTTAGCCGCAATTTCATTGCTAAACCTGAAGTTTAAAATAGTTAAAACAAACTTGAGTCTTTAGCTTTTTACTTTCATCGTATATAATGAATCCATTATTAAAATAGAAGAATATAACATAATGAAAGATATATCTTTTGCTTTTAAAATAGCCGGTGAAATGATAGACCCGGCAAATATTGAAGATAAAGAACTACTTGGCGATATCAATGATGTAGTTGGCTCAATCGTCGATCATATCGGCGACCTTGCCTGTCCTGCACATCATGAAGCGCCTCGTTTTCTCTGCACAGGTGAGAATTTTTATGAAATATCAGTCGAGACTCATGGTTGTTGCGATGTGCTTATAAGGGAAGTCAAAAAACGTTTAAACTTTTAACGTACAAGGCGAGTTACTTTCAACTTCATACGTTCATAGTCTGAGTTATGACTGAGATGCAATATCTATAATTTATTCCGATTTTTATTGGGGAGTGTCTTAATGAAAAAAATTCTTCTGATAGGTGCAGGACGGGGCGGAGAGGCACTTCTTGATCTTTTCAACGGTTTTGAAGGTGTTGAAATAACATCAGTAATTGATAAAAGATCTGATGCCCCCGGTATCTTGCTTGCAAAAAAGAGGAAAATAACTACTTCTTCTGACTATATAAGGGCTCTAAAGAAAAAAAATTACGACCTTGTAATTAATGTAACGGGCAATCCGGAAGTAAAAAAGGCTGTAAATGACTATATGTCACCCTCTGCCGAACTGCTTGAGGGTTTTAGCGCTAAGCTCCTCTGGGACCTGGTTGAAAAGCAAAAAGAGGCCAATGAGAAGGAAAAAGAGATGGCAGGGGCGCTGCAGGCCAAGAACGCAGAACTTCAGGATTTAAGCAATGAACTTGAAGAAAAAGTTTTCAAACGTACGGCTGAGCTTAGACAGCTTAATATAGACCTTCAAAAAAGCAATCAATACAAGTCGGATTTCATAGCTAACATGTCTCATGAACTAAGGACCCCCCTCAATTCGGTCATAGGTTTTTCTGAACTGCTGCTCAGCGAGCCTGTTGGCGAACTAAATATTCCGCAGACAAAATATCTTAACAACATACACTCGTCGGGCAAACACCTGCTTCAACTTATAAACAGTATACTTGATATAGCCAAAATAGAATCAGGGCGGATAAAACTGGCATTAGAGGAGTTTGACCTTTCAAGTGCAGTTGATGAGGTCGATAATATCATTATGCCTTTGGCTCAAAAAAACAAGATTCACTTTAACAAGGAGATACAAAAAGGGCTTTCTATTGTAGCGGATAAAATCAAGTTTAAACAGGTTCTATATAACCTCATAGGCAATGCTATCAAGTTTACTGATAAGGATGGAACTATCAGCCTAAATATATCATTACTCGATAAAAATATTGAACTGCCCGTTAGTCTTAGAAACAGAGACAGAGCTGTCTTCATCAGGGTGCAGGACTCGGGAATAGGGATAGAAAGCGAGGACATAGAAAGGATCTTCAGGGAGTTTGAGCAGGTTGACAGCAGTCTTTCCAGGAACTATGAAGGTGTAGGCCTTGGACTTCCCCTGACGAAGAAATTTATTGAGATGCACGGAGGAATAATCTGGGTTGAAAGCGAAGTCGGAAAGGGGAGTTCTTTCAACTTCGTCATACCGCCGCTAACACTTCAAAATGAAGTTCCCAATATGACAGAGACGGGACCTTCCAGTTTCTCAATGGAGGAAGAATGCCTTCCAAAACTTGAAGGCCTTAGAGATGAGCCGCTGACTATACTTGTTATTGAAGACGATAAAGGGACTCAGGAGTTGTTAACCCTTCATCTGACTCGGGCCGGTTATAAGGTACTACATGCAGTAAACGGTGTTGAAGGTATAGAAAAGGCAAAAAATGAAAAACCGTTTATTATACTATTAGATATAATGCTCCCCATGAAAGATGGGTGGGAGGTCCTTCAGGAACTGAAAAGTGATGTAGAGACAAAGAACATTCCTGTCATTATAAACTCTATTGTAAACAACAAAGAACTCGGCTTCACCCTTGGTGCGGCTGACTACCTCGTTAAACCACTTGGCAAGGATGCTCTTCTTAAATCGATTAAGGAGATAAATATATTGTCCAAAAGAGGTAAGCGACCTATTAAAATATTGATAATAGACGATAATAAAAAATCACTCAAATCATTATCAAAAATTCTTGATGGAGGTGGCTTTGCTATACACGGGGCATTAACTGTAAAGGAAGGTTTTGATGCGGCTATTGAGGTCAGGCCTGATATAATCCTCATTGATATTGCGCTTCCTGCCGCCAGCGGTTTTGATGTTATAAAAAAACTGAAGGAATCACCCGCTACAAAAGAAACGCCTGTTCTTGTCCTGACAGAGGGCGAGATAAACAGGGATGAAAAGCTGAGACTTTTATCCCAAATAGAAAGCATAATGCAAAAAGAGCTTTTTTCTAAAGATGAATTGCTGGCTGAAATAAGAAAAATGGAGCTGCTTTATCCAAAGAGGGCAGGGCTCATAGACGGCATAACGGGGCTTTTCAATATACACTATCTCAGCATCAGGCTTTATCAGGAAATGAGCAGGGCGGGGCGTTATAAAGAACCGATTTCCATTCTTTTTATGGCGCTTGATCACTTCAACGCCTATGCCGTAAAAAACGGAATAATTATGGCTGACAGTGTACTCAGGACGGTATCCGAAATTATTGCGGCTCAGGCAAGGGCATCCGATATAGTTGTTAAGCTTGATGAAGGGGAATTCGCCCTTATTTTGCCATGTACGATGACGGACCAGGCTGTAACCATTGCAAACAGGCTTAGGCAGAACATTGAAAATTATAATTTCCATGCAGAGGAGCTTGTGGCGACAGACGGTCTTACTGCAAGCATTGGAATTGCCACTTCATACAATGACAATGCGGAACCTGAAGATCTTATACTTAATGCTAAAAAAGCACTGAAGCTGGCCGAAGCAAGGGGTATGAATCGTGTCATCTCAGATCTTCATGGATCGGAATAAGAGGAGATAGTGCTATGGCAAGTTTGCCTAAGAAAATAGTTATTGTTGAAGACAATCCTTTTAACATGGAGCTTGTCCACGATATCCTGGCAATTAAAGGCTACGATATCTACGAGGCTGTAGATGCTGAGCAGGGCATTGAAATGATAGCAAAGATCAAACCTGACCTTGTTTTGATGGATATACAGCTTCCAGGAATGGATGGAATAGAAGCCACAAGAATAATAAAGAGTCAGGAAGCAACAAAAGATATCCCTGTAATAGCGGTGACTGCAAATGCCATGAAGGGTGATCGCGAAGAGATTATATCAAAAGGCTTCGATGATTACATATCCAAGCCGATTGAAATCAGCGTATTAACTGAAAAAGTGGAGGAATTCCTTAAATAGCTGGAAATATGGTTAGAAATGATAATATTGACAACATATTTCATATACTAAATGGTGAAGTCAAACAGTGGAAAGTGCCGGCAGTAACTCTTATTTCAAGAAAGAGAGGCCCCTTTCAGGTTTTAATCAGTTGTATTATTTCTCTGCGCACTAAAGATGAAGTCACAGGCAAGGCATCCAGAAAGCTTTATGCCCTTGCCGACTGCCCTGAAAAGCTTTCAAGGCTTAGTGAAGATCAGATAGCCGACGCCATCTACCCCGCTGGATTCTACAGGCAGAAGGCAAAGCAAATTCTTGCAATTTCGAAAGATCTCCTTAGCAACTACGATTCGGTCGTTCCAGACAATATTGAAGAACTGCTTAAATTTAAAGGGGTAGGGCGCAAGACCGCTAACCTGGTTCTTACCCTTGGTTATGGTAAGCCTGGAATATGCGTTGATATTCATGTCCATAGAATAACTAACCGCTGGGGATATGTAGATACAAAGACTCCTGACGCAACGGAGGTTGCCCTCCGTCAAAAACTCCCTAAAAAATACTGGATACCTATAAACGATATTCTTGTGACATTCGGTCAAAATATTTGTACTCCCCTTTCTCCACACTGCAGCAAGTGTAAACTTCATACCTACTGCAAAAGATCTGGTGTCGAAAAATCCAGATAAAAATTGCTCTGCAATAAATACAATTCCATAGTTCTTTCTTAATAGATGACTTTATTGCCTGCTTTTGTTAAGATTTCGCTATTAGAAACTCAGGGAGACATATTAATAATCCGGTGGCAGAAGTATTTCTCAGAATCAAGTCCAATATTTTTCTCTTCCTCTTTTCCTTATTTCTGTTTATTTTACCAACATC
>JAVVFD010000133.1:0-7279 GCA_032250935.1 bacterium | reverse complement strand
AGATTCCAGCTTCGGCGTACCTTCCGCCTTAACTATTGATCCCTTTGGGAACTTTTTTTACGCAGACCTTAAAAATAACAATATCCATAAGCTGGATAAAGGGGGGAAGGAGATTTCCCTCTTCGGAAGTGAGGGTGCCGGACGAGGACAATTCCGATCCATACGGTCGTTGAGTTTTGACGAAAAGCAAAACAGGCTTTTCATTGTTGACAGCGATAATGCAAGGGTACAGCTTTTCCGCATTGAAACAGGAGAGGGGCAATCGCCCCTGGCTCCTGCTGCACCAAGAAGACGGATAGTTATAGAAAATTCATTTAAGTACCAGGCGGAAGACGTTGGCAATGATAAAGATGGTAATTTATATTTTCTACAGAGAAAGGAAGGGAATGTAATAATTGCCGATAAAAAAGGAAAGCCGGTAGGAGGATTCGGTAAAGACCCTAAAGGTAAAACTCTCCTCGGAGAACCTCAGTCCATCATAGTAACGGAGAAAGAGCGCATATATATATCAGATTCCAGTAGCCACAGGATTCATGTCCTTGATTTGAAGGGCGAAAAACTTTTTGACTTTGGCGGCAAAGGCAGTGGTGATGGTAACTTCAGGTCGCCCAGGGGTATCGCCAGCCTAAACGGCTATGTCGTAGTCGCCGACAGCGGCAATAACCGGGTCCAGATATTGAACGAAGACGGCATATTCCTGCGAAGCTTCGGTAAAAGTGGAAAATCATCGGGGGAATTCGACGGACCCCTTGATGTGGCTACAAACTCCAGGAAGGAGATATTCGTTGTTGATTCTGAAAATCACAGGATACAGGTCTTCAACATGGAGGGGAAATTTATCAGGGCCTTTGGCAAGGAAGGCCTTATAAGGGGCCGCTTCTATGAACCCAGATCGATCTCTATAGATGCAGATGATAAGGTCTATATCCTGGACGGAAAGAAGGGTGAGAGGATTCAGGTCTTCGATGCCGAAGGGAAATTCCTCTATTCATTCGGCAGCTTCGGGGAAAAACGGCCGGATTTTAATGAAGCCTCTAATATATCGGTAGATTCTTCTCGTGGCGTAAGAGTTTTTATAGCCGACAGGGGAAACAAGATGGTCAAAGTCCTTAAATTAAAGCAGGTTCCAGAGAGTCCGGTAATTTCTACAATCAAGAGTAATGAAAAGGAAAGCCTCATTCAGTGGGAAGGGGGGAAGACTTCATTCACCGCCGGTTACCGGATCTATGCCAGAGGGCTTAAGGAAGAGGCCTTTTCCCTGATCGGTGATACGAGGGAAACAAGCTTTTCAGTTGATGCGGCGAAGTCTCGTGCCACCCCTGTTTTCGCGCTGTCTGCCTATTCGCTTAGCGGACTTGAAAGCCCCCTTTCCACGGAGGCGATAGACTTTTTTCAAAATGCCTACGATTATTACATCAAGGGCGATTTTCCAGAAGCTGCAAGGCTTTTTGAAAAGCTCTTATCTGAAAACCCGGAACATGCCAAAGGACTTATTTATGCTGGCGAATCCTATGCCGATATGGGTGAATATGAAAATGCAAGAAAGAAGTATAAGGCACTTTCAAAGATCGAAGGGTTTGCAAATGAAGGGGCTTTGAGGCTGGGCGGGCTCCACCTTCATGCAAAGGAATATGACACGGCGGAAACTGTCTTTAAGAGGATTCTTGAGGATAGTCCTGCTGATGTAAAAGCCAAACGCTATCTGGGGGAGGTTTATTACCACAAAGGGCTGTATACGCCTGCTATCGAAATGCTGAAAGATGCCCTGGATAGCGACCCTGAGGATGGAAAGGCCTATGAAATACTGGGCCATATTTACCTCAAATCAAAGGTGTTAAATAAGGCAGAGGAGGCCTTCAAGGGAGCTACAAAAAGTGGCCGGGGCACAGCGTCGGCATACAGAGGTCTTGCGCTCCTTTATGAAAAGAAGGGGGATAGTTCTAAAGCGATTGAAAATTTAAAGAAGGCTATAAGTCTCTCTCCGAAAGATATAGAAACCTACATACATCTGTCGGAATTATACCTGCATGAAGGAAACATCAAGGAGGCTGAAAAGATAGTTAATGCGGCTCTTCTGGTAGCGCCGGGGAGCGCCGATGCAAATTACCTAAGCGGCAGGCTCATGGTCTCTTCGAAGCGCTTCGAAGACGCCGTTATCGCGTTTAGAAACGCCCTTATGTTCGACAAAACTCATGAGAGCGCGCAGTTTCATATGGCAAAAACCTATATTGAGATAGGTCAGCCCGATGACGCCGTCATTTATCTTAAGAAGCTTGTAGCTCAAAAAAGCGAGAATGCCGAGGTCTACTTTGCCCTCGGGAAATTAGAGCGGGGAAAGGACTCGGGAAAGGAAAAAATAAAACTCTTTACGTCCTGTGTCGAAGCTCTTCCTGATGAACCTCGATGCCGGACCGAACTTGCCACGCTCTATATGGAGATGGGAAAACCGGACGAGGCCAGCAAGCATCTTGAAGAACTTGTCAGGATTTCTCCTCAGGATGCAGAGGCTCAAGTGGAGCTTGCCTCTGCATTAAAGGCTCTTGGTAAAACGGGCGAGGCGATGGTTCACCTTGAAACGGCTATAGGGATAGATGAAAAAAACAGCGCTGCAAGGCACCTCCTCGGCACCATTTATATGGAAAATAAAGAGCTCTCAAAGGCTTTGACGGAGCTACAAAAGGCGGTTGCCTATCGGCCCGCCTCGGCAACCTTTCAAAACAGTCTTGGGCTCGTTTATTTGGATATGTCAAGACCGGACGATGCAATCTCAGCCTTTAAGAAAGCTTTCTCTCTGAAAGCCGAAGATGGATACAAGGCAAATCTGAACAAGGCCTACGAAAAGAAGAAACTCCTGCTTGCGTCATCCAGCGAGGCGCCTCCTGTAGAGATCTCGGAAGTCTCCTTCGGTAATATCTTTGCGTCGGCCTACAAATCTTATGAGACTGACCCTATTGGAAATATAATAATAAAGAATAACAGTGAAGACATTTTGAGAAACCTCAAGATATCACTGAACATCAAAAAGTATATGGATTTCCCCTCCGAGCATATTGTAAAGTCTTTAAAACCCCATGAGAATGTTACGGTACAGATTACATCCACCTTTAATAATGCCCTTCTTGAGATTACAGAGGATACGCCGGTCCAGGCGGAGATAACTGTCGACTATTACCGGGCAAAGAAGAAGGCTTCCATAGTAAGACGGGAATCTGTAAAGCTGTACAACCGTAATGCCATGACCTGGTCAAGAAAGGATATGGCCGCCGCCTTTGTTACTCCAAAGGATGCTCCTGTTGTCGATTTTGCCAGAGGAGTTATCCAGATGCTTCGCAGCAAGACCCAAGCCGTGGACGAGAACATGGGTAAGGCGATCAGGATTTTCGATGCCCTTGGCGCCCTTGGTGTGCTCTACGTGGTTGATCCCAATAATCCCTATACCTCGGTCTCAACTAAAGCGGACATTATAGATTCAATACAGTATCCGAGGCATACCTTGAAACATAAAACCGGAGATTGTGATGACCTTGTTGTCCTTTATTCTTCCCTGCTTGAAAATATCGGGGTAGAAACGGTCATGCTCGATATTCCGGGCCACCTCTTTATGGCGTTTAAGTCCGCAACTCCTGCCGAAGATGGTAATAAGATATCGACTAAAAAGGATCTCTATATTGTAAGAGACGGTTTTGTCTGGATACCTGTGGAAGCCACCATGGTGGGTAAGAGCTTTACGGAGGCGTGGTATGAGGGTGCCAAGGAAGTAAGATTGAGAAATGAAAAGAAGGAATTGAAAATCATCGATACCCGCAAGGCCTGGGCCCATTTCAAGCCCGTATCTATTGAAGAGCCACAGCCCGTAGAGCTTCCTGAAAAGGAGAAATTTCTCGCCCTCATACAAAAGGACCTTAAACTTCAGCGTAGAAAGGGTATAGAGAAACTGACAAGCTCCTACCTGAAGGCTCTGGAAAAGGACCCTGAGAACCGATCGGCAAGGATGAATCTCGGCATTACATACGGGAAAAACGGCTATTATGATGAAGCGCTCAAGGAATTTGCCAAGATACTTGAAGGAAAGCCCGATGATGCAGATGCACTGAACAATACAGGGAATATCTTCTTTGAAATTGGCGACTTTAAGGCCGCCCTGGAAAATTATAAGAAAGCTGAAAAAAATATGGGGAGTGATCCCGTCATAAAAATCAACCTTGCTTTGGCATTTTACAGGCTGGATAATCCAGTTGCTGCCAAAAAGATGTTCAAAGAGGCTGAGACACTGTCTTCCGATGTAGTTGAAAAGTTTTCATCCCTGAGATCTATCCTCTTCGATTGATTCCAAAGCGGGGATAAGATTCTATAGCTGGGCATTCTTCTTTTGTCCCCTCTAACGGGGTTCACAAAATAAAAGCCTCAATGCGTTGAGGAGTTCAAATAAATAGTAGTTGTAGTAAATATGGGCAGTGAGCTTTTGTAATAAAGATATACAAAGATTCTACTGGAATATTTACCCGTCATTGTGTAAAATGCCTCACTTAATTTAAATTGCCCAAAAAATCTGGAGGAAGCTTAAATACAATGGAAAGAACACTATCAATAATAAAGCCGGACGGAGTAAAAAAGAATGTCATCGGTGAGGTAATAAAGAGATTTGAAGAAAGCGGTCTCAGGCCCGTTGCCATGAAGATGATCCACCTCTCTAAAAAAGGGGCTGAAGGTTTCTACGCGGTACACAGCGAAAGGCCTTTTTTTGCTGACCTTACGGACTTTATGTCTTCCGGCCCATGCCTTGTGATGGCTTTAGAAGGCGAAGATGCGATCAAGAAAAACAGGGACCTCATGGGCGCAACCAACCCTGCGGAAGCAGCTCCCGGCACTATAAGGGCCGACTTTGCGGACAGCATTGACAACAATGTTGTTCACGGCTCGGACGCTCCTGATACGGCGGCTACTGAGATCGCTTATTTTTTCAACGCCTTTGAGGTGTGCGACAGGGTTTAAACCCTTTAGAGTGTTCATGATTACAAGGCGCCCTTTTTAATTAGAGGGCGCTTTTTTTCTGAAATTTTTAAGGGGCTTTGATTTGAGATTACAAGGCCTTCTTGACGCAGCGATGGCGCTTTCATGGAAGAGACGATTTATCCCTTTTTACATATCATACATACACTGACGGTCATATTGTGGATCGGCGGCCTCGGCTTTATCACCATATTGATATTGCCTATGGTTGTGAAGATGCCCGACGCGCTCCAGAAGGTGCTCCTTTTCCAGAGGATTGAACACCGCTTTGCGCCGATTGCAAGGTACTATACGGTCATTGTGGGTGTGACCGGCTTTTCAATGTTCTTTATCCTCGACCTCACATCTGTCGTATTCACCAGGGAGGGGCTGTTCCTGCTCATAATGATAGCTATCTGGATATTCTGGGTGGTAATGCTTTTCGGCCTTGAGCCCCTTATAGTCAAGCGGATACTGGATAATCTCTCAAAGGAGAAGGGGAAGGATCTTGAGATAGAGGATCTTTTCAACCGCATGAACATTCTGCACTTTGTTCTCCTCTTTCTTTCTCTTGCGGCCGCTACATCGGGCATTGTTTTTGCCCACTCGCATTTTTGACAGGGGGTTCCCTATGGGATCTATACTCTCTCAATCGTTAAAGCCGTATTCGTATATCAGGTATTCGATCAACTCTTCATCGATAATATCGATCTCCTCTACCTCTAAACCCGTGGCAAAATAATCAGGGTTGACATCCTTTTTGCACCATTTGCTTTTGGCCTTTAAGTTTATCTTGTCTCTTCCATCCACCTCTTCAGGCAGGATGATTTCAAGGTGAAACACTTTTTCCAGCTCGACCTTTTCCTCGCTTATCACCATTAGACCTTCTTTTGTTATGTCTGCCAGCTTGGCCTTGAAGGACCTGTTGTCCCTGTCATGTACATCGGAAAAATATATAAGGTGCCGCCTCGTTTCTCTTTTCTTCTCTCCCGCGCTCATATAAGACCCTCCTTGATCGTGAAGTCTTTCTTTTAAAATATACTATCCTAAAATAAGTGTTTTTCAAAATTATTTCTTTTTGCAACTTTAGGAGTTCCTCGTTTGCATAGCCATTCTTTATACGCTAGAATCAGGCTTGACTCTCCGCTCACCGGAAGAGGTAAAGGAATTTCATTACCCCCCCCGTCAAAGGGAGGTGAGATTCTATTCAGATTTTAAATAAAAGGAGGAAATTTTGAAAAATGTCTTGATCACAGGTGGCAGTGGCTTTATAGGGCGCGCCTTGTGCAGGAAACTTAGCGAGGCTGGGTATGCAGTAACGGTCCTTAGCAGGACTCCCGATCGAATCCCAGGATTGTGCGGTCAATCGGTTAGCGGGGTTGCCTCTCTCGATGAACTTCAAAGTGATAAAAAGCCCCATATCATCATCAACCTTGCGGGAAGCCCGGTTGCGGACAGGCGCTGGAGCGATGCCAGGAAGGAGATGCTCGTTAGCAGCAGGGTTGGCACAACAGAAAAGCTGATAAGCTACATTGAAAAGGTAAAGGTAAAGCCGTCACGCCTCATATCAGCATCTGCCGTAGGATATTACGGCGATGGCGGGGACAATATCATCGACGAGGAATCGGCCGTTCATGACGAGTTTACCCACCAGCTTTGCACCCGCTGGGAAGAGGAGGCGATGAAGGCCAAGGGGGCAGGCGTGAGCGTCGCCATCCTGCGTATCGGTCTTGTAATAGGGAGGGGAGGCGGCTTTCTCTCCAAAATGCTTCTTCCCTTCAAGCTCGGTCTCGGCGGTCGCATCGGAAGCGGGGCGCAGTGGATGCCCTGGATCCACATAGATGATATTGTCGGTCTCATCATGTTTTTGATAGAAAGGGAAGAACTTGAAGGCCCCTTCAACGCCGTCTCGCCAGAGCCTGTAACAAATAGCGATTTTACAAAGACGCTGGCTGATACTCTCAAACGACCTGCCATATTTCCGGTCCCATCCTTTGTATTAAAGCTCGCCCTCGGCGAGATTTCACGCCTCATCCTAACCGGTCAGAGGGCGGTTCCAAAACGTGCAATCAAAGAAGGCTACTCTTTTGCTTTTACCAAGCTTGCAGATGCCCTAAGGGAAGTGGTTTGACAGGTATAAGGCACAACTGGAATGTCCCATGCTCCCAAGTTGCCCGTCATATATGTGTGAGCGATGTTCATTATTTTTCCAAACTTTTTAAAAAATATACCGGAGTTTCACCAAAAGATTATGTAAAAAAATATGATTTCCTAACTTATCGTATCATAA
>JAVVFD010000132.1:0-7396 GCA_032250935.1 bacterium | reverse complement strand
CCTGTGGGTGTAAACCATTGCCGAAAGCCTTGCACTGAAAGTGCATAGTTTTAAACTAGCGTACTGCGACAATAAACAGTGCAAAAACTTAAGTAACTATTCGGAATTCTCGTCCCTTCCTTAAGGTTAAATATTCTTTTTTTAGTTGCCTTCCTTGAAAGAGCCTGCTTTTATAATTGCTCTTCTATCACCCATACTGGCAGCCTTTTTATAAAAAGAATACGCATTTTCACTATCTCTTAATTCTGAGTAAATCATCCCAACATTGTAATATATCCCGGCACTGACTAAGCCAAGCTCAATCGCTTTTTTATAATCTTTAATCGCCTGACTGTAATTCTTTATGCTCATATACGTATAAGCACGATTCTTATAGGCCACTGCATAAAGTGGATTAAGTTCGATTGCTCTGCTATAACTGTTTAAGGCTTCAGGTAGATTGCCACTATGGTTATAGGCGTTGCCAAGATTATTATGCGCCTGCTCAAAGTCAGGATCAATAGCAACAGCCTCACTTAATGAATCAATTGCCCTGTCAAACTCTTTCATATCAATGTAAACAGTGCCGACGCCATAATATGCCTCTGCAAGCTTAGGGGCTAGCGCAATGGCTTTGCTATAGTCGGCAACAGCCTCTCCATATTTACCCAGATAGGCAAAAGCGTTCCCGCGATTAACATAAGTTTTAGAAATAGAAAAAATAGATAAAGATTGATCAAATTCCTTTATCGCCTTCTGAAAATAACCCTTTTTTATATAAACTTCTCCAAGATTATTATGCGCCTTATATGACATAGGTGACACTAAGACGGCATGACTCCAAAGAGTTTCTTCATCTCTCCAAACCGAATTATAAATGAAAGTCGTAACTGAATATCCTGTAATCATCAGACAGATCAAGACGATCACAAAGCTTTTCAATACAACATTTGCTGCTTTTAAGGACACCCCCCGGTAAATTGAGATACAACAAGCAGCCAGGACCAGGCAAAAGCCGGCCGAAGGAATATACATATAACGATCAGCCACTATATATGCAATAGGAAGTAAATTTGATATGGGAATATAGTGGATAAGAAACCAAAAGAGGCCGAAGGCAACAAGCGGATTTTTTTTTGCGAAATAAAAGGGTGAAAAGATAAAAAGGATTTGCATGCACCACAAAAAAATCAGTGCCGGATCAACAAACGGTGTCGACAACTCTATAATATAATCCGGCGACAGATTAAAAGGGAACAACAAGAGTTTGATGTAATCCCAGAAAGCCCTTGCGGAAGTGGACGCCACCGAAAAGTATGTAACATCGCCCCTGTGCCCCCCCAGTGTGAGGATATTGCCGACTTTGCTAAAATCAACAACACTTTTACCGTAGTATTGATATACAGTCAAAATGTACATCAATACTAAAAATGCCCCGGCAGCAACGACAACAAATAAAATAACAGGCCTTTTCAATAACCATCTGTTATCTTTCGGGAGATAAAGAAATTCATATATCAGGAATGAAAGGGGAAGAATAATGGCAACCTCTTTTGAATTAAGTGCCAGAAACCAGGTTGCCAAAACCAAAACAAACCATTTAGCTCTTCTTTCCCTCTCCATGAAGTTTATGTATGAGAGGAAAGAAAGGAGTGAAAAAGACATGCAAATAAGATCCTTACGGTTCGAGATATTAGCTACAGATTCTACATGTATGGGGTGAAGGGCAAAAAAAATCGCGCCCAGGAAAGATACCGACCTGTCATTTGACAGCCGTATAAATACCCGATAAAGAAGCAGCGTAGAAAGCGCGTGCCATAGAATATTTTGCAGGTGATATCCGTATGGAGAACTGCCAAAGATCATATAATCAAGCATAAGCGTTAATGATCGGGTAAAACGTCCCATTACCCCCCAGCCATGCCAGAAGTTCCATTGAGCAATTCCCGGATTGTTCATAACTACAACAAGATCGTCATAAACAAATTCGCCCTTAAAAGTGTTTAAAAACACACTTGATGCTGCCGCAAACAAAAGGAGGGCGCACAATCTATGGCCGAAATAATTATTTTTCCCCATATTTCAAGTATCCTTTATAATATCTACCTTAGCAGATGAACTGATCTATATAGCCGTATCTCAATAATCTTCGAGCATATCTTTTTTCAGCACATTCCCGTGTCAATTCCATATCGTTAGTCGCGCAACAAATGAGACAGGAAAGGATCGTATTAAACCAGGTCTCCCCCCTCTTTTGAATTAAAGTCCTCTGAATTCAGTTCGTCCTGTTTGAACCAAGAATCTCATCTCTATTCCAATGAAATTCGCGGCAGGACAATCAAGGCCTTTCATAGCCTCAATATTCTGTCTGTATCGCTATGTATATGATTGGCATATTTTTATAATCTCTCTTTTGCCGCTTTCTATAATTTATATTTTATCGACGGAGGTCACCCAGTTCACTCTCAACAAGTCTCCTGTAATATACTTCCCCGTCCCAGTATTTCAGAAAGGCCTTGTATGTATCGATAGCCTTCATATCATCGCCAAGCTTTCTGTAGGCATTGCCCAGATGCAGGTATGACAAAGCGAAATTTCTTTGCGCTTTTATTGACAAAAGAAACTGCCCTACGGCATCCTCATATCTGTTAAGTTTCATATATACAAGCCCCAGGTTGTCATGCACGACCGGAGGCAGCTTAGACCGCAATAAGACCGCTTTTTCGAATTCCAGGGCCGCCTCCTCAAACCTCCCTGTTTTTTTATACAAAAGTCCAAGATTATAACGCGCTTCAAAGGAATTACCATTAATCTTCAGCGCCTCCATAAACATATTCTCCGCCTTGTCATAGGACAGTATATTGTAATAGATAATTCCAAGGTTCACCACAGGTCGTATATCTCCTGGGGCTGAGAGGATCTCTTTTTTTAAACCTTCTATCTCTTCTGATTTTTTCTCTTCAAGTATTTTTCTAAGGCCTTTCACCTCATTAGATACCCTATCAAGCTTATAATCTGATTCCTCCAGTATCTTGTATGCCTTAAGCGCCTCTTCATAATAGCCACTCTCCTTGAAAAACCTTGCAAACTTCATTATGTATGGATATGTAATATTCGGATTTGCATGATCGACTTTCGCCACAACAGACCTGTAGATTTCAAAGGCTCGGTCCCTGTCTTGCCTTCTATAATATGCTTCCGACAGTACCATTTTTGCATTCTTGCCTACAAGGTCGCGGGGGTCCATCTCTCCCATCTTAAGAATTTGAGCCTCCGCCAGATCAAACCTCCCCTGATTCCCATATTCTACTGCAAGGTTGATACGTCCAATCCTCGATTCAGGATTCTTCTTTAGGGCGCGTCCCCACAGGACGCTATTATTTTCCCAATAGCTGTTGTAATTGACAATCAGAACAGCAAAGCATAAGGTAAGGAGACCTGAAAGCGCCACCCCGGCCACTTTTTTACCTTTGTTTTTTTCCGAAGTTAGCATCTTGCTTAAAACAACACCCGAAACAATACAGAGCCCCAAAGAAGGCAGATACAGGTATCTGTCGCACAGAGGATATATCCCCAGATTAAGTGGAGATATGACAAGATAATTGACCAAAAACCAGAGTAGGGCGAAAGAGATAACCCTGTTTGCCCTGTATGTCTGATAAATCGCATAAAGGTAAAATACAAAACAGGAAAATGAGAAGGCAAAAGACAGGTTGAGCAAAGATCCCTGCGCGGGAATAAAGTAGTCGGGCAAAAGGTTGACAGGGAAAAAGAAATGCCTAAGATAATAAATAAAAACAATAAAGATATTGTTGAGTATATGGGTATACTCCATAAATTCACCGGAAAGTCTGTAATGAAAATAGTAGAGATTCCTGTTTAAAAAGATATATTCCGCAAACTTTGAAATGGACAGCGCCAAAAGAATAACAAGCAGGGATATCTTGAACCGCGCTAAATTCGCATGTAAAAGAATCCTCTTATCTTTTTCCACAAAGAGCAGCTCATAAAAGACAAAAATAGCTGGTATTGTGACAGCTATCTCCTTGGACCTGAAGGCTAATAAAAAAAAGAAAACCGAGAGCCCACCCCACAGTATTTTTTTTCTATGGCCGACGGCGGAAATAACATTTATATAGCTCAATACTGATGACAAAAAGAAAACGAAACAGATCATCTCTTTCCGGTTGCTGACATTTGCTACTGCCTCCACATGCAGTGGATGGATAGCAAATATAAACGCTGCAATAAAGGCCGCCCTTTCATCCTTAACCAGCCTTAAAGAGAGACGATATGCAAGTAAAACAGCAACTATCTGCCACAATATGTTATGTATGTGATAGCCGGCAGGAGAGGCGCCAAAGAGAGAATAATCTAGCATATAGGTGATCATTCTCACCCCTCTCGTAGTCAGCACAACATCGAAGAAACTGGCCCAGGACCTGATATCACTGTTATAAACTACCGCCCTGCCATCATCAAAGGTAAAACCGTTCATAACGGTATTGCCGTAGACAGCTATGGTAACAAGGAGGAGAAGCCATTCTATCTTTCTAGTACTGATTTTTATCATATTAAAGCTGCTCGGGCAATAACCCCACCCTTGGCGTCACCGCAGAACCTCATAAAGGGTAATTCCGCAAAAAATTAAGATATTATCAGGGAAAAGACGATTAAAGGGGATATGTTGCTCACATTCGGATATTCTCAAGCGGTTTACTGGCTAAAACCTTTTTGTTAAATTTATGTTATAGCTGTCTTTTTTCACATTACCTATTTCACTAATGGACTTCGTATAGCCTACGTCCATGGTAAAAAGGGGGTATCTCAGGGCGGCATAGAGACTCCTAATTGCAGTTTCTATATCAGAGTCATAGGAATATGACACACCACAACTTAAGGCGCGGGTGGGGTAGTAGTTAAATGCCATCTCAAGCCGGTTTCTATCATCGTCTGTGTTGCCAACGGTCAATTTTTCATACCAGATGGAGCCTGCAAGGTCGAAAAGCTTCCTTTTACTAAAGCTACTATTATAATAACTATATTCAAGCCTTTCTTCGGCTTCAAATCCGGATACAGAGTTTTGACCCGTCGTGTTTCTTTGCGATGTTTGCAGGAAGGTATCCGATTGAAGGTTGCGCACCAACTTATACCTTATGTCCGCTCTTGACGTTAAGCTTTCATCCTCTATATCGGCGCCGCTTGAATCATTTTTTTCATTGGCATAGTTAACGGAGAAATCAACCTGCAATCTTTTGGCTATCTCATTTTGCAGTGATAAGGATACCGTATGCAGCAAGCCTTCGGTGCCATCACCATATAGAGTATTGATACGGTTCAAATCAAGATATGAACGCAGGCCCAAGGAAGAGTTTTTTACTATGCTAAAGGTGGTGATAAAGATCTCTTGTTTGTCAAAAGAGGGATTGTCCGAAGCTGAAACATAGATATAACCCTGTTTCAGCGTTGTCTGGATTTCCCGATTTGGCCAGTAATAAAGGGAGCCACTTAGGTTATGAGAATAGGACGTTTTATCATCGTATATAGCATCGCTCGACTTGTCAGTATCGTACACGTATGAAGCGGCATAGTCAAAGGTTTCTTTCCGCCGCGTATAACCCTCAAAATAGATAGAATGGGATTCCCTATCTTCATCTGTGGCGTCGAGCTTGTTTAATTTATACCCTGTCTCCAGAAAAAGCTTGTCGTTGTTTGAGGTAAGAATAAGCCTGTCGTCAAGAGTTCTCCTTCGTTCAACAACCATGCTTGGATAGCTTTCATTCTCAGACTCAGTATAGTCATTAACAACGGAAAGAACTGTCCCGGGTGCAAACCAATGATCAGCCCAGAAAGGGAGAGCTATGGATCTTGCGACTTGCAAATCACTATCAACCCTTGTACCGATAAAATAGGATGCCATACTTGTCCGGTCAAGATCCCCTTTAAAGGCGAATGTCATTCTCTCGGTAGAAATATCTCCATCATTAGTCTCTTCATCTGAATAAAGAAAATCTGCGGATAGATCGAGCCAGTTCGTCAATCCATACCAAAGCCTTTTTGAGACATCGAGGGAATAAACACCCAAAACAGAAGAGCCCCTTTCCGGAAGACCAATATTTCCAAAATGATAGGTGCGTTTTTCCAGCCCATTAGGTTTGGACTTTTCACGATAAACATGGAGCCAGTTAACACCTGACTCTATGCTCATACCGAACATATCGTAGTCTTCATATAGCTCCTCATCATCAGCATAAGAATACATGTTCCGATAGAGATAGTAATATGGGCCGCCGTTGACCCCTAACTTCAGGTCAAACCCGCTACGATTTGTCTCAGTTTTTTCAAGACCAATTACAAGATCTGATAGTGACTTAACCGAGACGCCTTTATGTTTAGGCTGTACCCCTGCCCTGCTAGAGGAATAGAGGAGAAGATCAAGGCCGTGAAGGTGTGGCATGAGGAGCTTAAGGTCCCCGTCCCAGCTAAAAAGAGATAAAGAGGGAGAATATTTCTGGTCATTTACATTTGTTAAATAACTAAGATTATGATAGCCCATGCTAAGCTTATATGGCCCGCCCCGCCTGTTATACAAGTTCCCACTTGCTTTAGCAAGGAGAGAATAGCGTTGATACAACTCGTCCACATTTTCAACATCTGAGCCGCCCTGACTCATTTCTCCAGCCCTATATCCCAGACTGGCCGCGCCTTCCAGACTTGGCCTAATGGCAGAGGCCGATAGCTGGGGAAAGAGCATCAACACCGCTGTTGCATATAAAAAAATGTACGCTTTAAATACAGACAATCAAAACTCCCTGATAAATAGAAGCAGGCAAATATTCGACAAAAGACAATGACTCAAACTAACTTTAAACCTATATTTATTATCGCTTTTAGCCTTAAAAGTCAAGGCATTACGTCACCATATATGTTTTTTGCAATATATATACCGCCTTTACCGATTAAAGGCAATTAACTGCAAGACCAAATTAAAAGGAAGAAGGACCCAGCTTAAGCTGCCAACTTGAGTTCCGGAAAAAACGCAGAACGGCCGAGAACAATAAAAAGCACAATAATTCCCAACTCGGCGACTGGCGGACAGCTATCATTCAAACTGGAGAAAAACTTAAAAACAAGTAAATGGGCCTGCCCGTTCTCGTACCCATGCAAATGAAAATCTGAAATATACACCTGGCGACGACGAAAACACTGGAGATACGCTATAAGGACAGCGCTGGCCAATAAAGGTCTGCACAAGCTGTGCTAGCTATTTTAAAAGCTGGATAGACGCGCCAAAAAAAGAGCGGGAAGCATAATCTGCCTTGCAGGCCCGAATTATCTTAATTTACCTTTTTACGATTCACGCCGCCAAAGGGGCTCCTAACTCTACACACAATTTTCAGGCAACCTCCTGAAATTT
>JAVVFD010000131.1:0-7410 GCA_032250935.1 bacterium | reverse complement strand
AAGATTACTGAGGAAATTACAGCTGCTGTTAAGAGTAGAGACCAGTTTAAGGTGGATACCCTTCGAATGGTTATTTCGTCCGTTAAAAATAAAGAGATTGAAAAAAAGGCTGACATTGATGATAAGGCTATAATTTCTATTCTCTCAACACTGGTTAAGCAGCGAAGGGAGGCGGCTGACCTCTACAGAAAGGGCGGGAGGGAAGAGCTTGCAGTCAAAGAAGAGAAAGAAATAGAGCTATTGAAGGCATACCTGCCTGAGGCTATTGAAGGAGAAGAACTGGCCAGGATAGTAGCCGCAGTAGCTGAAGAGCTCTCAGCATCTTCTCTTGCCGATATGGGGAAGGTTATGAAGGCCGTAATGGCCAAAGTTGCAGGTAGGGCTGACGGCAATCTTGTTAGCGATCTTGTTAAAAAACAGCTTTCTGTCTGATTTTTTTTATCTCAGTGAACGAAATTGAATTTTCTCAGTCTAAAACAAGCTGCATAATTATATGCGGTTTTTTATTATTTAATACCTGAAATGTAATGATATCCCTGTACATTGTCACACATTATACCTGATGACAAGATTGATGAGGTAAGGGCTGCAAACAGCATCTTGGATGTTGTTTCGCATTATGTTTCTTTGAAAAAAGCGGGCAGAAACCATGTAGGACTTTGCCCTTTTCATTCGGAGAAGACGCCCTCTTTTACCGTCAATGAGGATAAGGAGATATTTCATTGTTTCGGCTGCGGGGCGGGCGGTAATGTCTTCTCTTTTCTCATGAGGGTTGAAGGGAGGTCTTTCCCTGAGGTTGTAAGAGATCTTGCTGCAAAATCGGGGATTGAACTTTCCCAAATGGATGGTTCGGAAATTTATAAGGACGGGGCCGCTAAAGAAGATAGTGAAAAGGGGAGGATTAAGTCTCTTTGCAGTGATGCTGCGTCTCTTTATCACAAGCTGCTTATGCGGTCATCTGAAGGTGAGGCCGCAAGAGCTTATCTGAAAGGCAGGGGTATAGACGCTGAAGTAGCCGGAAAGTGGAGTATCGGCTATGGAGGAAAGAGCTGGTCGGCTTTTTCCGATACCTTAAAGAAAGAAGAAGTTTTAGTCCTCGCTGAGAAGGCTGGCCTTCTGATAAAAGGTAGAAAGGACGGCTATTACGACAGGTTTCGAAAAAGGTTGATATTTCCGATCTCAGACCTTGGAGGCAAGGTTGTTGCCTTTGGTGGAAGGATTCTTGAGGGGGAAGGCCCCAAGTATGTCAATTCTCCTGAGTCGCCCGTATATGTTAAGGGAGATATATTATATGGCCTCAATATTTCAAAGAGCGATATCAGGGAGGCGGGAGAGGCAATAGTTGTTGAAGGGTATATGGATCTTCTCTCCCTTCATAGTTCTGGAATAAAAAACGTCGTTGCCGCTTTAGGAACGGCGCTAACGACCTCTCAGGCGCTTCTTTTGAAGAGGTTTTCCAGCAAGGCTGTCTTGCTTTTTGACGCTGACAGCGCCGGCTTAAAGGCGGCTGAAAGAGGACTTGAGGTTTTGATAGATTCGGGGGTAAGTCCTTTCGTTCTCACACTTCCCGAGGGGGAAGACCCCGATAGTTTCATAAGGGAACATGGTACTGAGGCCCTGATTGCAAAGATAAGGGACGCCTCTCCTGCCATTGATTTTGTTATTGACGAGAGGCTTAAGGAAGGCGATCTTAAGTCACCTGCCGCCGAGGCGGCACTGATAAGGCATGTGGCCGGACTTATCCGTCGGATAAAGGACCCTATCGAAAGAAAGCTCACTATGACGAGGGTCTCGAAGAGGCTTTCGGTGAGTGAGGAACTGATTCGTCAGGCCGCAGACGCCGCTAAGGCGCCAAAAGCCGACAGGGGCAAGGCAGGTCAGGTAGGTCGTCAAGATAGGCAGGCTGATTCAGGCCCGCCAGTGCGCCCTGTCAAATCCGATAAGCCTTCAGGCGCGCAGCTTGTAGAAAAAATGCTTCTTGCCCTGATGATTGAATATCGGGAGATATTGGAAGATGCTTTAGATAAAGAAATTGTTAAGGAATTTACAGATCCGGACCTTAGACTGATAGCCGGTAAAATAGAAGACATATATAAAAGTGGCAAGGATGTAACCCCTTCAGCCTTGATGGATCTTCTAGACACTGCTAATCTGCGAGAGATGGTATCTGCAATTTCAATAAATGAAGATATTCTAAAAGAGTGCTCTCCCATTGATATGTATAGAGATTGCGCAAATAAGATGAGAGAATATTCGTTGCTTCGCTCAGAGAGGAAGTTGAAGCTAATGCTAAAGGACGCGCTGGCGCGTGGAGATGATAGAGAGGTAGAGTCTCTTACTAAAGAAAGGCAAAAGATTCTTCAGGTCCGGCAAAAGGGTCTGATTTAAAGGAGATTAAATGGAAAGAGAGCAAAGGTCAAAAGAGGTAGAAACTCTGATAAACATGGGTAAAGAAAAGGGTTTCCTTACTTACAATCAGGTGAATGATATACTCCCTCCAGATGTTCTTGATGAAAATGAGATTGATGATGTAATGACCATGTTTGGAGAGATGGATATTGACGTCGTCGATGATGATGATGATGATGAGCAGAAACCGGTCTTAAGGAAGGAAGATGATAGCGAAGACGAGGATGAAAAGGAATACGAGCCTGGTACCATAGGGAAGGCCAATGATCCTGTGCGCTTGTATCTAAGGGAAATGGGCACAGTATCTCTCCTGACAAGGGAGGGCGAAATAGAGATCGCTAAAAGGATAGAAAAAGGCCAGAACCAGGTTATTGAGGCTATGTGCAAAACTGATTATGCCATGAGCGCCATTCTTAGCCTGGGAGAAGCATTAAAGAGCGGAGAGATAAAGTTAAAAGATATAGCAAAGGGCGCATCAGGCGAGGAAAATGAAGTCGATTCTGATTCTGATTCCGACTCCGACTCTGAAATAGAGACTGAAGTCAACATGGCTGAATTTGAGTCGCCCCTTATGATTAAGACCCTTGAAATTCTGGAAGAACTGGAAAAACTTTCTTCCGGATGTGCAAAACTTCGCAAAAGCATATCTTCAAAAGAAGGTGAGGAAAGGAAAAAACTTGAGAAGAAGCTAAATGCCAAAAATAAGCTTGTAGCTGATGCATTGCAGCGTCTCAACCTTCAAGATAAGGTCTTTTCCAAGCTGGTTGAGAGGCTTAAGGCCCTTGTTAAGGAAGGGCGGAAGGCAAGAAAAGCTATTGAGGGAAATGAAAAAAAACTGGCTGTTAAAAATATTACAGATGAAGATAAAAAGAATATTGAAGTTGAGATAGAAGATCTTAAAGATGATCTTGTCAATATTCGAGAAGGAAGTGGCGCTACCTTTGAAGAGCTTCAGGATATGCAAAAGGCCCTGGTAAGAGGGGAAATGCTTGCCAAGATGGCAAAAAAAGAGCTTGTAGAGGCTAATCTCAGGCTTGTTGTAAGTATTGCAAAGAAATACACCAACAGGGGCCTTCAGTTTCTTGATCTTATTCAGGAAGGGAATATCGGGCTTATGAAGGCGGTAGATAAGTTCGAGTATCAGCGAGGTTATAAGTTCAGCACCTATGCGACATGGTGGATAAGGCAGGCGATTACCAGAGCCATTGCTGATCAGGCCAGAACTATCAGGATTCCCGTTCATATGATAGAAACCATAAATAAACTGATAAGGACTTCAAGATATCTGGTTCAGGAAAAGGGTAGAGAGCCATCACCTGAGGAGCTCGCTGAAAAAATGGAGCTTCCCGTCGATAAGGTCAGGAAGGTTCTGAAAATAGCGAAAGAGCCTATATCTCTGGAAACGCCTATAGGCGAAGAGGAGGATAGTAACCTTGGGGACTTTATAGAAGACAAGAATGTTGTCTCTCCTGTTGAGGCGACTATAAAGTTTGATCTTCAAAGCCAGACAAGAGGCGTTTTAGCTTCCCTTACGCCGAGGGAGGAAGAGGTGCTTAAGATGCGCTTTGGCATACAGAAGAAAAGTGATCATACTCTGGAGGAGGTGGGGCAGCACTTTAACGTTACCAGAGAAAGGATCAGACAGATAGAGGCAAAGGCCCTTAGAAAATTAAGACACCCTAGCAGGAGCAGGCGTTTAAAGAACTTTGTAGATTGGCTCTAGTCAGAAAGAAGTTTAAATAGTAGGGCCTGTTCACGCAAAAACAGAATTGTATTGAAAAATAGGGCCGCAATTGTTATTATGTCAGACGGATTAACTAAAAGTTATGAGGAGTTTTTAAAAGTGAAGAAAGACATACATCCAGAGTACTATGATATTAAGATTAAATGCATGTGCGGTAATGAGATAGAGACTCGCACAAGTAAGCCGGAAATGTCCGTTGAAATCTGTTCGGCATGCCATCCCTTTTATACGGGACAGCAAAAGCTTATCGATACAGAGGGCCGTGTTGAAAGGTTTAACCGTAAGTATGGCGCAGGCGCTAAGTAGTAATAGTCGCCTTAAAAAAGTATCAAACGAAAATATTTCAAGGGGGGGAAGGCTTTTCGCCTTCCCCTTTCCAATTAATTAACCCAGGAGAAATCCTTGAGGGTTTATCTTCTCGCCCATACCCCTGAGCCCGAAAAAACGATCGCAATGGCGGCAAAGCTTTGCTATTCACCGAGTAATATAGGTGATCTGAAAGAGCTTGTTGAAGGCGCAGATCAGGGCCCTTTCATTAACAAGATTATCGGTCTGGGGCATAATTCGGTACTCGAGCATGCAAACTTCACCTTCGGTGTAGAGGGCATATCAAGGGCGACTTCCCACCAGCTTGTGCGGCACAGACTGGCCTCATATTCACAGCAGAGTCAAAGGTACGTCAAGGTAGGCAGCGAATTTGAGTATGTAACTCCAGATAGCGTGGCTGCTGATGATGAGCATAAGAGAAAGTTTGACGACGCTGTTAAATTGATTCACTCCGTTTACTCCGAGCTTCTTGAGGCCGGCGTTCCTGCTGAGGATGCAAGATACCTGCTTCCAAATGCTGCTGCAACCAAGATAATAATTACGATGAACGCAAGAGAACTTGTCCACTTCTTCACGCTTCGCTGCTGCGAAAGGGCGCAGTGGGAGATAAGGGATATGGCCTCAGATATGTTAAAGCTTGCAAGAGAGATTGTTCCATCCATATTCAACGGGGCAGGGCCGGGGTGTGTAAGAGGGAAATGCACCGAAGGCGAGATGACCTGTGGCAGGCCCGATGAAATCCGAAAAAAATTCAAGAACCTTTCCTGATAGTTTGATTATCCCATAAGAGAATAGATATGTTTAAAAAGCTGGATGAAGTGGATAACCGCTATGAGGAACTCTCGCAGCTGCTTGGCGACCCTGTTGTGATTGCGGATCAGCCAACCTTCCAAAGGTATGCCAAGGAACATTCCGATATAGCGCCCGTTGTCGAAGCTTACCGCAGGCATAAAGAGATATGTTCAGAACTTGATGATAACAAGGGACTCCTTTCCGACCCGGATCCTGAGATGAAGGAGATGGCGAGAGATGAAATAAAGAGGCTGGAGGCTGACAAGGCTGAACTGGAAAAAGAGCTTACAATCCTCATGATTCCTAAAGATCCAAGGGACGAAAAAGATGTTATTATGGAAATCAGGGCTGGCACGGGAGGGGAAGAGGCGGCCCTTTTTGCAGCTGATCTATTCAAGGCATATTCAAGATATGCCGATAAGCGGAGATGGAAAGTGGAACTGATGGATGAAAGCCTTGCCGATGCCGGCGGTTTCAAGGAGATCATTGTTTCCATTTCGGGCGACAATGTTTTCAGCCGGATGAAGTATGAGAGCGGCATTCACAGGGTTCAAAGGGTTCCGAAGACAGAGACTCAAGGTAGAATCCATACCTCCGCCGTTACCGTAGCTATTCTTCCTGAGGCTGAGGCGGTTGATATCGAAGTGAACCAGCAGGATCTTAAAGTGGATGTCTATCGTGCTTCGGGGCCGGGCGGGCAAAGCGTTAATACGACCGATTCAGCGGTAAGGATAACTCATATACCTACCGGCATAGTAGCTACATGTCAGGATCAAAAATCGCAGCATAAAAATAAGGCCAAGGCCCTTACTGTACTCATGTCGCGTCTTCTTGCCAAGAGGACCGAAGAGCATGATGCGGCAATCTCCAAGGACAGAAAAGATCAGATCGGTAGCGGGGACAGGAGCGAGAAAATAAGGACCTATAATTTTCCACAGTCGAGAATTACCGACCACCGCATAGGCCTTACTCTCCATAAGCTGGATCAGGTCATGGCGGGAGATATGGACGAGATCTTCGATGCCCTTACGGCCCACTTTCAGGCCGAAGCTATGAAGTCGGGGAAAGCTGCCTGATTTAAAGGGATTTTTAATCCTCCCCCATCAAGGGGGGAGGGGAGAGCTTTATTTTCATTAACCTTCTACTTCCTACTTAAGACCTTCTATTAGCTTATACTTTACTGCCATGCAACAGATCAACGTTAAAATTAAAAGAACAAGAAGCGGCAAAGACCTTCCCTTGCCGACCTATATGACCGAGCATGCCGCAGGCATGGACCTGTTTGCCGACATAGAGGATGATATAGTTATAGCCCCTATGGAACGCTCCCTTATTCCTACCGGCATATCAATAGCACTTCCTGTCGGCTATGAGGCCCAGATTAGACCGAGAAGCGGCCTCGCCATAAAACACGGCATTGCCCTTGTGAATTCCCCCGGCACTATAGACGCCGATTATCGCGGAGAGATCATGGTCATAATGATCAATCTGGGAGGAGAACCCTTTACGATAAGTAAAGGAGAGCGGATAGCCCAGATGGTTGTCCATGAGGTCTTTAAGGTGGGTTGGGTCGAGGTTGATGCCCATGATGAGACGATAAGGGCTGAAGGCGGTTTCGGCCATACGGGACGCTGAAAGCGTCTATTAAGATTACCGCATTATCTCCACATTCTTCATTTATTCCTGCAGGCTTGTCTATTTGATACAGATTTATCCACCTGTGTTCTATATGTAGCTCCACTCCATCCGCTATCAGCTTTTCCAGTCAGCCAAAAAACTAATTGATTTTAAAAAAGCGGTATAAATAATTATCTGGAGGTCATGGAGGGAGTATATAAACGGACCTACAGTTGATTTCGGAATAGAAATTCAGAAAAAAATATGATGATTATTTTTTTATTGACTGGAGGCAGATGGTGAGATATTGTTAAACTGTCAATTTTTTAATTTGTGTTCTTTGCTGTCTTCAGGTTGCTGTAAAGCAGTTCCGCTGCTTGATACTTATCCAGTTAGATCGGCAGAAATGTGTTAAAGCTGGGTTCTCTATTTACTATTGCCAGCTTTATTGTCGCAGTACGCTAGTTTAAAACTATGCACTTTCAGTGCAAGGCTTTCAGCAATGGTTTACACTCACAGGG
>JAVVFD010000130.1:0-7458 GCA_032250935.1 bacterium | reverse complement strand
CCTACAGGCACAACATCTGCCATATAAAGAAGTATGTCGGCAGCCTGCAGGAGCGGATATCCCAGAAATCCATAAGTGCCAAGGTCCTTGTCTTTAATATTTTCCATCTGCTCTTTATATGTGGGAACCCTCTCAAGCCAGGGAAGGGGTATAATCATGGAAAGAAGAAGGTGAAGCTCGGCATGCTCCATCACCTTGGACTGGATAAAGATAGTGGCTTTTTTCGGGTCTATGCCAAAACTCAGCCAGTCGATGACCATTTCGTTGATATTTTCCCTTATCCCGGCAGTATCGTTATATTCGGATGTAAGTGAGTGCCAGTCTGCAACAAAAAAGAGGGAGTTGTATTCCTCCTGAAGAGATTTCCAGTTTTCAAGAACGCCATGCAGATGCCCGAGATGAAGCCTGCCGGTAGGTCTCATACCGCTAAGAACAGTTTTCCTTTTCATTTTAGCCTCTTATAAACTCCGTCATCAGACAGACGGTTTATTAAAAAAATTAATCGGGGAGGTCCTTAAGCCTGCCTGAGCGGGAGGCTTTTTTCTTTCATCCTATCCCACTTGCGGCACTGAGGACACCTCCAGGAGAGGCTCCTCGATTCATAACCACAATCGCTGCATTGGTAATTCTCATCTGGAGAAGGCAGGTATTCAAAAATGGATTGATATAATTTAAAGGCCTCAGCCTCCTTGCCCTGCTCCATATAATAATTGCCGAGGAGCTCTCTCGCCTTTACATGAGCCGGTCTTAGTTCTATGACTTTATTCAACTCGGCAATAGCCTCAGGAAGTATATTTTTTTTATAAAGATATTCTGCAAGCGCCAGATGGGTGTGAATATCATTCATGTTCCGTTTGGAATTTGCCCTCAATATCTTTTCCATTTGACCGAACTGATTGAGCTTAAAGTAGGCCTCCTCGAGTCTGGAATATGCAAGATAGGTAAATTCGGGGGCAATCTCCATAATCTTTTTCCATGTTTCTATAGCCTTATTAAAGTTCTCTTCAGCAAAAAGCAGATCGCCTAAATGCAGGTATGCATCTATGCACCTGGGGTCATGAGATATCGCTTTTTTTAGCGCCTTTTTTGCCGGCACATCATGCCCGTTGTCGAGCAAGGACTTGCCCATTTCCGCCTGATGATGTGCAAGGACGTGGGAGTCATCACTTTTCCTTAGTTTGGATATCTTGAGCTGCGTCTGGTATGCCTTTTCCCAATCTCTAATATCCTCATAAAGATCGAGAAGCTGGATATAGGCATCAAGCCTGCGGGAATCCATCTTCACCACATCTTCAAAGGAATTTATCGCCCTTTCTACAAAGCCAGCCTTCTTATAATCAAGGCTCAGGTCATAGTGCGCCTGCAATTTAGTTTCAGCATCTATATTGGGCCGGAAGATTATACTCTGGTGTATCCTTATCGCCCTTGCCAGTTCCCCCTTACTTCTATAGAGATTACCAAGGGCGGTGTATGTTTCGACAGTATCGCTGTTGATCTGCACCGCCTTGGAAAATTCCTCAATGGCCTTATCAGGCTCATCGGCGAGTATGTAATTTATTCCGCTAAGATAGGCCAGCGCATCGGTGCCTGCAGTTTCATCCTTCTTTTTTTTCCCCGAAGAAAAGAAATCAGATAAAGACAGTCCGGAAAAAAATCCTATAAGGAGGATAATTATTCCGAAAAAATATGGCGATTCAGAGACAAACTGCATCAGATCATCCTTCGTTTATTTATTACCTGCGGCTTTGCTCTCTACGCCAGCCCTGGATTCCTGATTTGATTCAATGAGGGCAGAATCTCTGGTTTCAGTAAGGGGAAGATTTCTTAGCGAGGTAAGCTCTTCCTCCATCTTCTTCATCTCTTTTTTTAATTTTCTTATTACATTTCCGCTCTTAATTCTTTCAATGACCCCCTCCATTCCGCCTATAAATATACCCAGAATGACGGAAAAAAAGACCAGCAGATAAAGCGGCAAATCGAGCGACTCCAGTTGAAAATAATATTTAATGGAGACCATTTCATTATTCTTAAGAGAAAAGGTTATCGCCAGAAGAAACAATAAGGCCGTTCCGATACTTTTTAAAAACTTCATTTTACTCCTCCTTTAAAGAGTCCTCTTTATAAAGATCCAGCAGCTTCATATATGTATCATCGAGATGCTCGGGCATGACCCTTACATCGCTTAAGACTGGCATAAAATTGGTGTCTCCTTTCCACCTTGGCACTATGTGCAGGTGGAGGTGATCATCAATACCGGAACCTGCCGCCTTGCCCAGGTTCATCCCCACATTAAAGCCATCGGGATTCATTACTTTTTTCAATATGCCGATGGAGCGCTGCATTTCCATCGTAATTTCACAGAGCTCTTCGGCCGAAAGATCTTCCATATCCCCTACATGCGAATAAGGAGTTATTAATAGATGTCCGTTATTGTAGGGATAACGGTTCATTATAACAAAAAAACTCTTTCCCCTATAGAGGATAAGATTGGCCCTGTCGTCATCCTCTTTCGGCTTACTGCAAAAGACGCATCCAGCTGACTTGGAATTATCAAGTATATATTCCATTCGCCAAGGAGTCCATAGTCTTTCAGTAGCTTTTTTGTCCGACATTTTTACTCTCCTGGCCTCAAAGGCGGTCAAGGGTAAAATATATAGATTAAGGCGGTTTAAGTCAAGAAATAGGTATAGAAAGAAATGCCAACTATCTGGATATAAGATCTATATCTCCAAGATCCTTGTCTCCAAGTATCCTGACAACAATTTTATTCGGCAAGCAGGCGATCATATCCCAGGGTTTATCTATCCAGCCCTTCTTTGAACAGATATGTTTTGAGCAAATTTCATCAGGCATGGGGAGAATCCTTATCTTATCACCGGACACATCAAAGACAGCCTCTCCGCCATCTATCTTGAGGGAAACTTTTCTGGGCTTGATATCTGCGCTGAGTGGGATTCTCCTGGCCTCTATACCGTTAACCTCAACAATGGCAATGCGGTGCATGGGAACAGGAAAGAGTCTGTTAATAAGAGTGTAACTAAGCAGGCTGAAAAGCAAAAGAGCGATCATCAGCATTTTATCTGCAGGGCTTAGAACAACTCTCCAGACTTGGCTGAAAGTCACTGTTTCGCCTCAAAGGGTTGTTAAAGTTCGGAAATATCTATATCCCAGCCAAGCCCCATAGACTGGAACAGGTTGGAAAGCTCGGCAAATCTATCCGTTACAAGCAACAGGCCTATCGCTATTAATATGAGGCCACTTATGGTTGTAATAACCCTCATATGCTTAGTCACCTTGGGCATGTGGTGAAGGAAGGTATTAAGGGCAAGTGAGGTTATCAGAAAGGGGATGCCGAGGCCTATGGAATATACAAATAGAAGCTCTACCCCGAAGAGGACAGAACCTTCAGAGGTTGCAATAGACAGTATGCTGCCGAGAAGCGGGCCTATACAGGGAGTCCATCCTGCCGCGAAAACTATGCCGACAAATACCGACCCAAAATAGCCGGCTGGTTTTTCCTGAAGATGAAACTTCTTGTCCCTGTTTATAAAATCCAGCTTTAATACCCCCATTATGAAAAGGCCAAAGACGATTACCAGTATCCCCCCCACTCTCATTATCAGTTCCTGATAGTCACGCAAGAGCGAGCCGAAATAGGATGAAGATGCCCCTAAAGAGACAAAGACGATGGTAAAACCAAGAATAAAGGCGAGTGAATTATAAAGAGTCACCTTTGTGAAGTTCTTGTCATCTCCTCCCTCAACGAGGTCCTCGAAAGATATCCCCGTGATATAAGAGACGTAGGAAGGTATGAGAGGGAGCACACAGGGAGAGACGAATGATAGAAATCCCGCTGAAAAGGCAAAGAAGAATGTAATATTATGAGTATCGGCAGACATGTTTTAGCGCCCCTTTTATTTGGGATTATTTGTTTATGAGTTCCTCAAAGTATTTTTGAGACTCTTCACTATACCAGTCGGCCATACCTGTAATCTTGTCAACAATGAGACCGTCTTTCCCTATAATATAGGTCATGGGCAAGGCATATGCGTCATATAGATTCGCAACTTCCCCATCACCGTCTATCAAGACGGTAAAGGTGGCTCCCTTTTCATCAATGAAGGGTTTTACCAGCTTTGCGCCCTGCCTATCAGTTGCAACAGCCAGTATCTCAAATTTATCGCCCCCGTATTTCTTGTGAAGCATCTCCATGGAAGGGATCTCCTTCCTGCAGGGAGGGCACCATGTGGCCCAGAAATTAAGCAGTATAACCTTCCCTTTCTTTTCAGCCAAAGCGACAATCTTTCCATTCAGATCAGGAAGCGAGAAATCTGCTGCGCCCTTAACCTTCTCCTCTACCTTACCCATAGAACAGGCGCTCACTGCTGAAAAAAGAGACAGAAGAACAGTGCAAATCAAAACGGGCCTTTTCATAACCTACCCTTTAATAAGTTTTTCAATTTTCCTGACAAAAGCGGGAGAGGACCACCCCTTCGGGCCAACAAACTTTTCAACTATAATGCCATCTCTATCAAGGAGGAAGGTCTCAGGCCAGCCCGTCAGCTTATATCGCTTCCAGGCCACTTTTTTGTTGTCTATGAGGATATGGAAATTAAGACCATGCTTTTTAGCAAAAGGTGCGACCTCCCTTTCCGTCTCACCCCTGTTTGTAACAACCGTAAGAAGATGAAAATCCTCATTACCCTTCATTTTTTGAAAGAGAGCCTCAAAGTGAGGCACTTCATCAATACAAGGCGGGCAGGTAATCGACCAGAGGTTAAGAAGGACGACCTTCCCCTTATAGTCGGATAGCGAGACCTCTTTATGATCCAGATCGCGGAAGGTAAAGTCGGGCGCTGGATAGCCGACCTTAACCACCCTAAGCTCGTCCCTGCCGCCCCACAAGAACAGTAATGTAAGGGCAACTACCGAAATTATGACAGCGAGCATTATAAGCTTGGGCACCGTACTTGAGCTTGTTACAGGCGCTTTCCCCTCCTCGGCCGAATCTGAAAAATTGTCGTCAGACATTATTTCCTATCCTTTGCACTATCAATCTGATTCAAAAAGTTGTCCGCTTCCTCAGCGAGCCTGCCGCCAAGATCGAGCTCCTTAACTTTTTTAAGCGACACGGCAGCCTCATCAAGCCTTCCTAAAGTCATGAGGATAAAACCCTTTGTCAACCAGCCATGTTTATAAACCGGATCGGCCTCAACCGCCTTAGTAACAGAAACAAGGGCCGCCTCACTGTTGCCGGTATAAAACTGTGAAAGGGCCAGATCGTTTAAAGAATCGGCGCTCTTAGGATTAATTTTTATAGCTTTTTCATATACCCCTATCGCCTCAATATAGCGCTGTGATTCAAAATAGGCATCGCCAAGCGCGGAGAGAAGCTCTAAATTATCGGGGCTGTCAAAGAGTTGCGATTTTAGCGTTTCTATCCGTTGTTCCGCCTGAACACTTGAAGCATCAAACTCCTTGAGGCCTTCCTGATCGGCGCCTTTTTTGCCTCCGTCACAGGCTGCGAGAAAAAGAATAATGATTATGAACAGGGGCAAAACTCTCCTTACATGAAACATAAAACATACCTCCAAATAAATTTAACAAAGTTACAATCCAGCATCTTACCTTAAAAAAGAGGGGAACGCCCCCCCCTCATAACGAATAACAGCCATATACACATAACTGCATTTCAATGCTTTTCTTTTGAAAATTTAGCATTGATCTTCTCTACGATCTCCTCATCACCGTAACCCTTCTTCCTCAGGTCGTCGGCCATAAGCGCCTCATCCATACATACGCCGCATTGAGAGCCATGCCTGTCTACGAAACATGTAAGAAGGCTCTTGTGCCCAAAATTATCCTGGCACTTGCAATAGCAATAAATCTTGTCAAGCAGATCGGGATTATCCTTTGCCGACTTATAGGCCCGACCTGTCTTCCCTATGAAGTGACCCGGTGACATGGTATCCCTCTTTTCACCTCCAAAGGCGCCCGGATATTCCGGGCTGGAACAACCTGCGCTAACAAGGGTGAAGGCCAGAACGATAAGGACCAAAAGAAAAATCCGGCCTCCATTTCGGGAGATATCAATAGACTCCATCTACATTTTCCATTCTTTAGGTTTAACAGGTAAGGGGGCCAACCCTATTTATAGACCTTCAATACTCTATAAAAAGTGTTTCCATCTCTGTATATCAGGAAAAGAGCGGCATCTCCCTTTTTAATGTTGCCAGTTTCTGACCTGAAAGCTCCAACATCATTTATCTCTTTCCTGTTTATCTCCAGGATAATGTCCCCTCTTCTAATGCCCCCGAGATCGGCAACGCCACCTCTTTCAACAATGGTCACTATAACGCCCACAGAAGGATCAATATCGAGCCTTCTGGCTACATCGGGGGTAATATTCTGAACGGACATGCCGAGGCCGTCCTTAACGGCTTCATCATCTAGCATGTCATCTTCTGGGGCCAGCCTTTCAATCTTTGCCGTAAGTATCTTCTCTCTGCCGCCTCTTATCACCTTAAGCTTGACCTCGCTGCCGACCCGTGTTGCCGCCACGAGGGCAGGAAGCTGCTTCATCTTCCCTATCTTTTCGTTATCAAAAGATATTATGACATCGCCCCTTTTAAGGCCGGCCTTTTCAGCAGGGCTGTCCTTAACGACATCCGCAACAAGCGCTCCCTCCTCAGATGGCAGGTCAAAGGTCTCGGCAAGCTCCTTGGTTATCGGCTGAATCATAACTCCAAGCCAACCCCTTGTAACGCTCCCCTTCTCTTTAAGCTGAGGTAGCAAGCTCTTTGCTATATTTACGGGAATGGCAAAACCTATTCCTACGTTGCCGCCCGATGGAGAGTATATGGCCGTATTAATAGCAACGACCTCCCCCTTTGTATTAAAAAGCGGACCGCCACTATTGCCCGGGTTTATCGATGCATCCGTCTGGATAAAGTCATCATAAGGACCTGCCCCTATCTCCCGTCCTTTTGCGCTGACTATCCCGGCTGTCACCGTTTGACCCACACCAAAGGGGTTACCTATCGCTATAACCCACTCTCCAACCTCCAGTTTGTCTGAATCGCCTAAAGCTGCAACGGGGAGTTCGTCATGGTCTTTAATCTTGATAAGGGCAAGATCGGTCTTGGCGTCGCGGCCGATTATTTCAGCTGTAAATTCGCGTTCATCAGAAAGCCTGACGATAATCTCGTCTGCCTTCTCTATTACATGGTTATTGGTGAGGATATAGCCGTCCTTGCTGATGATAAACCCGGAACCGAGATTTTGAGTTTTATATTCCTTTTTAGGTGTCTGGCCGAAAAACCTTTCTATAAATTCATCGCCAAAAAAATCCCTGAAAGGATCTAAAGGGGGCTGAGAGTGTCCGCCAAAACCGCTTCCCTTGATTATCCTTGTTGTGGATATATTGACAACAGAGGGTTTTTCCTTCTTAACCACATC
>JAVVFD010000012.1:0-31647 GCA_032250935.1 bacterium | reverse complement strand
ATGCCTGCCCCTATGGGGAAGGTGCTTTTTTCCTTAAGGGTAATATCTACCTGATTGTAATTTGCAAGGGTGGTGGAATCGTTTCCGATAATGAGACCAGTGTCATCACTTTTTATATGAACATCCTCCCATCCCGACATTTCGATCGCCTCAAGGGCGGCGGCATAGGCCTGAAGGCCGAAGGTGGTCATGGTGCGACATCTTTTTCGTTCAAGTTTGGGCGGAACAAAATCGTTTATGGCCCCCACAAGAGGGCTTCTAAAGCCTATTCTTTCTCTTTCCGGATCCGATATGACGCCAGATCTGCCCTCTTTGAGAGACTTGGATACCTTCTCTCTTCCTGTTCCAAGGCACGAAACAATGCCTATACCTGTTATGGCGACTTCATTCATAAGCTAAAAAAAGATTGTTAATTGATTTAAGGGGGTTCTTATACATTGCTTGTCTGTATCGATGCTAGCCGTGCTTTCGCAAAATAGAAATGCTGATCTATGCGCCTATGTATATAGACCACCATTAATTGAGATGGTCTGCCCGACAATATAGCTTGCATCATCGGAGCATAGAAATTCAACAGCAGCCGCAACTTCGTCGGCCCTGCCGAATCTGCCTGCCGGAATTGTGGGCAGGATTCTGTCTTTTGGGAGATCAGCCGTCATATCAGTTTCTATGAATCCCGGAGCAACCGCATTAACTATTACCCCTTTTTTGCAAACTTCAATAGCGAGTGATTTGGTTGCTCCGATCAGGCCGGCCTTTGCCGCTGAATAGTTAGTCTGGCCGGACAGCCCACTCTCTCCAGCTGTTGAGGAAATATTGATGATGCGCCCCGAACGTCGTTTCATCATTCCCATTAATACAGCCTTTGTAACTAGAAAAAACCCTGTAAGCGTCACATCAATGACACTGTTCCATTCCTCTTTTTTCATCCACATCATGAGTGAATCTTTGTTATGTCCCGCATTGTTGACAAGTACATCCGGAGTTGCATCTTCCAGTTCCGGGACAAGAATCTCATTTACCATTTCTTCACTGGATACGTCGAATTTAAGGAGCTTGCACACTCTGCCAATTTTCTGGACTTCATCCCGAACCTTCTTAGCGGCGTCATCATTGCTTTGATAATTAGCCCAGATATCATAACCGGATCTTGCAAGGCGAAGCGCAATGGCGGCGCCCAGCCCTCTACTTGCCCCCGTAATTAGAGCAATTTTCCGCGCTTCCCTGTTCAATAGATTTCTTTTCGACATAATGTGATTTATATTGATTGTTTAAAGTGTATCTGCTTTTGCTATGCTTTTCATTAAACTATCTGCCAAAACCTGTAACGGGCACACTCTTATCCCTGGAGGATTCAGTGTGATAATATTTATAGCGGAAGATGCCGTCAAATCCATGACAATCTGAACAGAACGCCTTGCTGCTGACTCCCCTTAGAAAGCTGTTGTTTGAATTGCCTTCAGTATTCCTGCCCGGTCCATATTCAGCCTTTTCCGGAGACCACATATGAGGGTTATGACATGATGGGCATGTGATAATGCCTGTTTTCGTTTGTTCGCCATTGACGGTAAAGACGGGTAGGGGCTTTGCCTTATCCTCTTTTTTCATGCGCGCCCTGTTGCTTGTTATCTTGATATCCACAGGGTGGTTAACATACTCAGGCGTTTTGCCTGAAGCTATTCCAGTGTTTATATGACAGCTTCTGCAAAGGACTTCCATCCCGTCGTCTCCGGGGCCCTTTTGCAAAGCCCATAATCTCTGGTTGCCCGGAGCGTTATGAACCATGTGACAAAATCCGCATTTGCCGGTTTCCTTAACTACCCTGCCGCTTGAGTTTTTTGCGGTTGGGGCGGTAATCGACATATCATGATCGGTAAACTCAACATACTTATTGTTTTCGTGGCAATCCATACAAAGCTCCGGTGAAGGGTATGCCGTTTTACGTAAGAATGAGTCTTTTGCCGATCCCTCCACATCTTTGGAGGCCCCTTCGCTTGACATAAGATCTTTGACGTTCCACAGATGAGGGTCATGGCATGTCATGCAGACGACCTTTCCCCCGAGCTCGGCAGACACTTTCTCGCCTCTATTGTTATAGAGGGGCAGGGTGGTCGTCCCGTCGGCCTTGGAGATATCGGCATTTACAGGATGAGAGTAGTCGCCGGCTATTTTTTTCTCGGCTATAGAGCCTTTTTTGTGACAGCTTGTGCAAAGACCGACCATCCTGTTTTTCCCCGGGTCTGAAGCCCTTGCCCACATTTTAGGGCCTGTGCCGTTATGAGGAAGGTGGCATGCGCTACAGCTGCCTGATTGCTGGGTATTAAGATCCTGAATGTTCTTTTCATTCCTGGCCGAGATATTCAGGTTATGCTTTGAGAGTTCGACTGGACGCTTGTCGATATGACAGCCTTTGCAAAGACCTGAATCTGGAGCATTTTTAATCCTTAAAAAGCTGTTAGTACCGTCCCCCTCTTCCTTTGCAATCTTTTTGGCAATTGAAGCGAAATGTTTTGTTAGCTCTTTGTTCGCTTCACCGCTTTTAAGAAGCGCCTCCCTTGGGTAGACTTCAGGGTCCCACATATGTGCGTCATGGCATGAACCACATGAGATATTGCCATCAACTATTTTTTCGCCAGTATTTGAATATAGTGGAAGCGCTATAAGAGGATCTTTACTAAGAGTCTCTTTAAAGCCTGGCGCATTTAGCTCCCAGCTGTCTCTTGATACAGGTAAAATCCCCAAATTCCTTATGGACGTGCCTACGGGGTGAGTGTGCCCTCCCACCATTTTTTTCTCGGCAGATTTGCCCTTCTCGTGGCAACTTTTGCAGAGTCTTTCAACGTAATCACCCTTTCCATAGGGAGTTCTTGCCCACATCTTTGGGCCGGTTCCGTTATGTGGAAGGTGACAAGAACTGCAAATCCCGGTTTGTTTTGCGCTTCTTTCTTTTAGATTCTTGTCTTTTGGCGCAGTGATTTTAAGGTTATGTTTACTGAATGCTACCGAGTTCTTTTCAATATGGCAGTTTTTACAAAGTGCCGAGTCGGGGTCGTTACTCATTCTAAGGAAACTGTTTGTGCCATCACCATCTATGTTTTTACCCTTGCCTTCTTCAGGTATTTCAGGATTCCACTGATGAGGATTGTGACAGGACCCGCAAGAAACATCGCCCCTGATAACCTTATTTCCCATTCCGTCAAAGAAGGGAAGGGGGGTAAGCTCTATCCTTTCTTGCGGATTTAGAGCGGCAAGGTAAGGGTGGCTCCATTTCCCGTCATCTGCAATGGTAATATTTATGTTGGATACGGGCTTGCCCGTCGGGTGGCTATGCCTTCCAGTCAGTTTTTTCCTGGCCGGTCCGCTCTCATTGTGACATGAGGTGCATAGCTGGGCGATTTTATCTCCCTTGCCGGATAGAGGTCTTGCCCATAGTGCGGCCCTTTCGGGGGCATTGTGGATCATGTGGCACTGGCCGCATACGCCGGTTTTTTGTATATCTTCATTTTTTATATTTGTACTTGAAGGCGCCGTAACCCTCATGTCATGATCTGTGTTAATGACATATTTTTTTGTCTGATGGCAGTTGCTGCAAAGATCAGGACTTGGCGCAGCTGCTATTCTAAGGAAGCTGTCCTGGCCGTTGCCTTCCTCAGTAGATGCAATTTCAGGGTCTTTCATGTTCCACTGGTGAACGTCGTGACAGGTTGCGCACACAACTTTTCCGCTGATTTCAGTGTTATCGGTATCAGCCGTTGAAACGCTTCCATTCTCATCGAAGAGAGGCAAGGTCGACCGGCCTCCGACCCTTTCCAGACCAACATTTACGGGATGAGAATGGTTTTCTATCGGCTTTTTATCGGCCGCCCCGTCTCTTGAGTGGCATCCCTTGCACATCATAGACAGATTGTCTTCAAGGCCGCTTAAATCCTTGGCCCACATTTTAGGGCCTCTTCCCTTATGAGGGAGGTGGCAGGCGCTACATGGACCTCCAGTTACCGGTGTCTGCCCATTAGCATTAAGCGCTTCAGGCGCGGAATTCAGCATATTATGCTTTGTTATAAGTACAGTACGTTTTGATTTGTGGCACTCCTGGCAGAGAGATGAATTTGAATTGCTTTTTACCAGTATCCCTCTGCCTTTCTCGGCAGCATGCGGCCTGTGGCAGCTTTCACAAATTATTTCTCCATCCGTTCCTGTCTTGCCGCCTATCGCTGCAACCGATTTTGTTATATCAACAGTGTCGGATTTTATATTGACGGGATGAGTAGATAGCTTTTGAGCCTCTATTTTTGTGTTTGTGTACCTGTCGCTATGACAAATACCGCAGAGCTTTGAGTTGTCATTATTGACTAAAAGGATCTTTTCTGCCTTAGCGCCGTGAACCACATGACAGGATTGACATATGATCTGATTGTTTAGCGCCCCCTTTTTCCCGCCCGCCTTGAACAGTTTCGGAGGGAGAACGATGGATGTCTTATCAATAGGATGGTTTCCTTCAACGGGGCCGCCTCTTTTGTTGCTGTGACACATCTTGCATAATCTGGAATTCTTGTTGGAGCCTCTCATAAAGACAGGTATATCTTCCTGCTTTTCTCCCTCCCAGGCGACGCCGTGAGCGGAATGACAGGTTCCGCAGTAAATCTTTTTATTTAGATCTAGAGGGAATATGGTCGTTCCGTCTTCACGTTTTGGAAATATAATCTTGTTTGATGGCTTAATATCTACAGGATGGCGATGATCGGTCCAGACGAGGTTACGAGAGTCCAGTACAAAGCCGTCATGACATGAATAGCACATGTTTTCATCGGCTGCCCCGGCCGCAACAATTTCATCCATAGCAACCGGGTCTATGAGAGTAACTTTATCCTCCGCTCGGAAGGTGTCAAGCCACATTATATGGCATGTGGCGCATTCACGCTGAGCCTGCATTTTTCGGGCCTCTGAATTGCCTTCACTTAAAAGTAAAATAAAGAGGCACAGCAATAGGAACTGAATATGTTGTGTTTTGAATTTCATAGGCCTATCTAAAGCTGTAGACTCCAATTGAATTATCAAGCATTTCGCATACATACAGCCTGTCACTGTCATCAATATGTATTGCCGTCGGCGTGATAAATCTCATGATATTTCCTTTTTTGTCACCAAGTGTATGTAGATATTCACCGTCTTTTTTGAATACCTCAATAACCCGCATATATCCATCGGAGACGAAAACTTCTTTGTCGTTCCTGATAGCGATTCCTTTTGGCCTGACGAATTGACCCTGCTCAACGCCCCACTGGCCTATGCTGCCGGTAAGAGAGCCATTTTTATCAAACACCTGAACTCTGGTGTTGAATACATCGACCACATAGAGGTTCCTTTTTCCGTCGGATGTAATAGTAGAAGGGTAGTTGAATTCACTGGTTTCATCACCTTTAGTTCCCCATTGGAAGAGGAAGCCGCCTACTTTGGCAAAGACCTGTATTCGGTGGTTGTCATTATCGACAATAAACAGCTCTTTTTTTGTAATAACAAGAGATGTCGGGTCGGGCGGAGCGTTACCTTTTGGGCCGGTCAGATTGAATAGATACCTGAATTTGCCATCGGAATTAAAGACCTGCACCCTGTGATTTCGTGTGTCGGCTACAAATACATCATCATTCGTATCAAGAGCCAGACCGACGGGCAGGTTGAATTCACCCTGCTTGTTGCCCTCACTGCCGAATGAAAAAAGGAATGTTCCATCGTAATTGAACACTGCGACCCTGTTGTTTACACCATCTAGCACGTAAATTCTTTTGTTTGATCCTACCGATACGGCTGTCGGTTGGTTTAGAGGAATCTCTCCAGCCATTTTTATCTTGAATTCTAATTGGACAGCCTTGGTTTTGAGCTCGTCTGCCAGTAGTGGTGTAGATGCTGGAAACAGGATGAACTGAAATAGGCAAATAAAGACGAGAAGTGTATAGGGAGTTCTTTTCAACATAAATCTTTGTTCTCCAAAGAGGGGTAAAAAAAAGGGATGAGGACGGGCCTCATCCCTTTGATTATACTATTGGGGCGCTAATTTTGCGGTAGATGTCTCTTATTCAGCATCCTTATTGTATTTATCGCGCCACCAGGATCTCGGGTCTTTGTATACAGGCTTATCTTCCTTATAGACGCTTTTATCGGGCGTCGTATTGTATAGATTGGGAATAAAGAACTGCTTGTATTTGCTGACAATGCCCGCAATGTTCAGGCCGGTCAGGTCTCTTACCCTGTCTTCGGAGAAGCCAAGGGCCGCAAAGTCGAGAACTCCGTCCTTTATAGTATGACACTTGTCGCAAAATTTACCCTTACCTGTAACTATCTTGTGGAACTTGGCCTTTACCTTGCCCTGCTGCTCGGCTGTAAGTTTTTCCCTTATCTTGATGTAATCTCTTGCTTCAGGAGAATCGTCGGTCAATTGAAGGCTGATTTCTTTACCCCTGACCGTCTGAAAGGGAGTTATCAGTGAATACTGATCATCGGTCTTGGTAAGAGCCCCGGTTTTGGGGTCATAACTTGTACCAAATGGCTCGCCTGTTACAATTATATCTGTCGGGTTATACCACTTGTACTTTATCTCCCCTTCTTTTTCCGGCACTATATGACATGACATACATGCTGCAAAACCGGTATGCATATTAAGAAGAGACCTGATCTTCTTGTTATGCTTGTGCGGCATATTACCGTGGCATGTAAAGCAGACCGGGTTTTTGCCCGCCGCCTCAGGCTCTTCTACGAGATTGTGGAAGTGTCTACGAGGTTCAAATTTCTGAGCCTCAATGGTATCACTTAAAAGTTCAGACTTGCCAAGGGGGTCAACCTTTGCCTCTACGGTGTAGCCGCCAATGTTTTCAATAAACCATGTCGTGCCGGGAGGATAGAAATGAAAATCATCATCGCTATAATGCATGAGGTGATTTATCATTATCGTCCCTACACAATAGAGAAGAAATGCGAGGAAGAAGAATTGAGGTATACCAAGTATAAGCCAGTATGACCTGCTTCTAGGTTTATATATTATGTTGAAAAAGGTTAATATTTTATTTTTCAATGAACCCTCAGACATCTTTTCCTCCAATACTGCCATTGCTTTCGGACGATCTTTTTATTTTGTCTTCCTCAATCAGTTTCTCATACTCAAGCACATGCTCTTCCTCAAGCAGATGCGCTGGTATGGTGCCGTTTAACCAGGTCCACCTGATCGGGAAGATATCCGGGTTGTAGTGAACCAGATACCAATGCCAAACAGTCAGAACTATTGTTGCCAGAAAGACTTCATCGCTATGGCCTATCTTTACGATACTGAAGAACCATCCCGGCAGGTGACCTATGATCGGAAACTCGGTCCCCCAGAAGAACTCCTTGAACCACATGAGAACTCCTGTAGGGCCGACGATCGGGATGCCCCAGAAGACGGCCATGTATCCGAATTTACCGAAGTAGTCGAATTTTCTCTTGGGAGATTTATGGTCTGACAGGAAAAGCCAGAACTTAATATCCTGTAGAAGGTCAAGCCCGTCTTTCTTATCAGGGACCATTGAGAAAAAGGCCAACTTGTCCCATAACGTAACTGTTGTCGGCTTTCTTAGGTGCATTATAAAATTAAATGCAACGTAGAATAAGTGATATATGAATGTTCCGAAGAATACGGCACCGGCAACCCTGTGAATAATCCTTGTTATGGGCGGTCCGCCAAGTACTGACATAACGGCTTCAGCCCAGGGAGCATTGCAGAATTTAATTGGAAATGCCGTCAAGACCAAAGTCAGCAGTGAAGAGAATATTAATATATGCTGAATCCTTTGATTTAATGTCAGTCTTGGCAGCTCTTGCCTTTCCGACATCGGTAAGTGCGTTTCATCTCTGAAAATCATCATCAAACCTCGTAGTTATATTTGTTTAATGTAATATATTTAAGCAAAATCAATCTTTATGCGAGACATGTTCCTTGCCTCTGATCTTGTCCCATAATCTTCTGTGGTGGTCAACTGTAATAGCGCCTACCAGCACAAAGAAGGAGAGTGCCGTTAGCCAGAAGAAAAATTCTTCAACATACATTTCAATTATGCTGTTTGCGTGAGGATTGTAATGCACCTCGTCTATCTGGCTGTAGTTCTTGTTCTTATCCGTTCCTTTGTGGCATTTTGCGCAGGTTTTATCTCTGTTGTCGAGATGTACCGTAGATTTAGGATCTTTAGCGCCCCTTATGTCATGAACCGCAAGATAGTAGTTTTCAGCTTCTGCGTGGCAGTTCAGGCATGTGGCAGGCTCATCCCATCCCATTTTGTTGAAAGAGCCATGGAAACTGGCCTTGTAGCTTTTTGCCGCCTGCGTAAACTTCTCGGGGTGTTCCTTGTGACCGCCTTCTTCACCATGACTATCCGTTCCTGCCAGATAAGCCTTGGTTTCCAGGTGCTCACCCATTTTTTTCTCATTGCCATGGCAAGAGCTGCACAGTTCCACAACCTCTGATGGAGATCTCTTTACTTCGTTTATCCTTCTGGCTGTGTGGCTGTACCAGTGATCAACCCATCTGTCATCTTCGTGGCAAACAACACATCTGTCTGAAATCTGCTTGGGGATTTCCTTTTCATCAGGGTTATATTTAGGGTTTGTATGGCAATAGATACAATATGGCTTGTTTTCCTGTAGTTCTGCCTCAGGGCCACTTGGAATCTTGGGTCTTCCGTGCGCACTCTCTTTATATACGTCATCAATCTGCTTGTGACTGAAGTATTTGCCTGTGGCAGGGTTTTTGATGTGGCATTGTTTGGCGCAGTTTACGCCTTCCTTAACCTCTGAGTGAGGTATTTGATCAATATAATCATGACAGTCCCTACATCTTACGTTGTAATGAACAGTTTGCATGAATTCATGCTCTGCTACGTAGTAGAACCTTCTGGCTCCATCACCGGTAATCCGCCCCAGTTTTTGATATTTGTGGCACATTAGGCAATTCTCGTCATCGGCAGCTACTGCCTTTTCAGGCGCCATGCCTGTAAAGAAGGTAATCGCTGCAAGTGAGAGTAGAACGTATTTTGAAAATTTACACATTTTTAGCTCCAGTTAGATAAAATTGAGATAAATAAGGTTGTGAATTTATATAAAGTTATGCACTTTTTGTCAAGGGAAAATATAAATATAATTCCAGTGCAGATTTATGTTGTCGAAACTATCATAATAAAAAAAATGAGTCTACTTTTTTTTTATAATTATTTTGCTCTGATATTAATGCTAGAGCGTGCATTGATAGAAAGATAAAACCGAAAAGTCTTGTTATTTGCAACCTTTTTTTGCTATATTCGGTCATCAATATTTATTTAAAAGGATGGAAAACATATGGCAATGACTATTACGGAAAAAATCCTCGCCGCTCATGCGGGACTGGACGAGGTGAAGCCGGGGCAGCTTATTAATGCCAAGGTCGACATGGCTCTTGGCAATGACATAACGGCTCCGATAGCTATAAAGGAATTTAAGAAGGCGGGTATTGACACGGTCTTTGATAAAGATAAGGTTGCCCTTGTTCCTGATCACTTTGCACCGAACAAGGATATTAATTCTGCTGAGCAATGTAAGGTTCTTAGGGAATTTGCCAGGGATCAATCAATTAAGCATTATTATGAGATCGGTGAAATGGGAGTTGAACATGCCTTGCTTCCTGAAAAAGGTGTAGTTACTTCAGGCGATCTTGTTATAGGCGCAGACAGTCATACCTGTACGTATGGCGCGCTTGGAGCATTTTCTACCGGCGTTGGAAGCACTGATCTTGCAGCCGCTATGATAACGGGAGAGGCATGGTTCAGGGTTCCTGAGAGTATGAAGTTTATCTATAGCGGCAAGCTTGGTAAATGGGTGGGAGGTAAAGACCTCATTCTCCATACCATCGGTGATATCGGCGTGGACGGAGCTCTTTACAGAGCCATGGAGTTCACCGGTAATGTTATTGACGATCTATCTATGGACGGCCGTTTTACAATGGCCAATATGGCCATTGAGGCGGGTGGAAAAAACGGGATAATAGCGCCGGATGAGAAAACAAGGGCCTACACGACGGGCAGAGAGGAGCATGCAGCTCGTCTGTATTATAGTGATGAAGATGCTTTGTATTGCGATGTCAGGGAATATGACTGTAGCAAGATAGAGCCTACTGTTGCCTTTCCTCATCTGCCTGAAAATACAAAGGGTATATCAGAGGCTTCATCATTAAATGTAGCTGTTGATCAGGTGTTTATAGGATCTTGTACTAACGGAAGGTTTGAAGATCTTCTGGAGGCTGCGGAAATCCTGAAGGGGAGGAAGGTGCATCCCTATGTGAGGACTATAATTATCCCTGCCACGCCTGATATATACAGGATGGCCATGAAAGAGGGCCTCTTTGATATATTCCTTGACGCCAACGCCACAATAAGCGCGCCTACATGCGGGCCATGTCTTGGCGGGCATATGGGGATTCTGGCAAAAGGTGAGAAGGCTATCGCCACATCGAACAGGAATTTTAAGGGCAGGATGGGACATCCCGAGAGCGAGGTATACCTCTCTAACCCGGCTATCGCCGCTGCCTCTGCCATCTTGGGCAAGATAGGCAGTCCCGATGAGCTTTAATTGGTGAACTAAAGTTTATCAACTATAATTTAAAATTTGCATACGCTTATATTTGTATAGCGGAAATAAGGAGGATGTTTTGAAATTCAAAGGAAATGCCCACAGGTTTGGCGCAGACATTGATACTGATGCCATAATCCCGGCAAGATACCTCAATACTTCAGACCCGAAGGAGCTGGCTAAATACTGTATGGAAGATGCCGACCCTGAATTTGTAAAGAATGTTGCGGCTGGAGACGTTATTGTTGCTGATAAGAATTTTGGTTGCGGCTCTTCCAGGGAACATGCGCCTATTGCAATTAAGGCTGCAGGTGTTTCATGTGTAATCGCAAAATCTTTTGCCAGAATCTTTTACAGGAACTCCTTTAATATGGGGCTGCCTATTCTTGAGTCAGTTGAGGCTGCAGATGGTATCTCTAAGGGAGATGAACTGGATATAGACACAGATAGCGGAGTAATCCAAAATCTGACCACCGGAAAGAGCTATAATGCGCAGCCTATTCCTCCATTCATGCAGGAACTGATTGAGGCCGGCGGCCTTATAGAGTATGTTAAGGCGAAAAAATAGATGTTTTTACGCAGATTTTCTTTAACTATCCTCTTTCTCCTTTTTTCTTTTACCCTGATATCCTGTCAAAAAGAAGAGAAGGTGGTAACCAAACCTTTGATTGCCGAAGATCCCCTGCCTGAAATAACAGCAGACCGTCTTCAATTATGGTTCAGTATCGCCCCGCAGCTTGGCCACTATATAAGGAAGTTTGCCCTTGAAGGGGAGGCTGTAAACGATAAAAGGGATCTGCTTATGCTGGCTCATAGCAGCGCCAGGACCCAGATGGCCTACTCTGAAATTTTTGAATCTAATTCAATGCCTACCCGTGAATTCTGGAACATAATTGACGAGATGGAGAGAGTAAAGAAGTACAGTCTTCTTAAGCATGAGGAGAAAACACAGAATGTAAGGATTGATGACCTTATAAAGGCCGGTATTGAAGAACTGGACTCGATACGTAAGAAAGCTGAATCAGAAATCTCCGAAGAGAAGAGAAATCGCCTGAATGCGACTGTTAAGGCGATGGAGCTGGAGATAGAAGAGTTAAGAGAGCTAAGAGGAGATCTAACGCCTGAATCTGTCGGTATTGATGAAAAAACAATGACTCTGGCTAAGGCCAATATGGATTCATATGAAAAGGCCCTGGCTGCCCTCTGGAAGACAGATGGTGAGGCCCGTATAAAGAAAATAATCGATAAAAATAATAATAAATAAGCAGTGATTAATAAGAAAATCATTTCTTTGGAGGATTAGTCAAGATGGGCGATGTTAAAAAAATAGCAGTTTTACCGGGTGATGGAATAGGCCCTGAAATTATAGCTGAAGCTGTTAAGGTACTTAAGGTTATAGGGAAAAAAGAGGGGATAGAGTTTGAATTTAACGAAGGCCTTATAGGCGGCGCTGCTATAGATGCAACGGGAGGTCCTTTCCCGGAAGAGACAAAGGCTCTTGTCACAAGCTCAGATGCCGTTCTGCTTGGCGCAGCCGGCGGGCCCAAATGGGAAGGACTCGATTATTCCATTAGACCTGAGCGCGCCCTTCTCGGTCTTAGGGCTCTCCTTGGAGCTTTTGCCAACCTGAGACCTGCCAAGATCTATGACGCCCTCCTCGATGCATCCACTCTCAAAAGAGAGGTCATAGAAGGTATTGATATAATGGTCGTAAGAGAGCTCACAGGAGGTATATATTTCGGAGAGCCCAAAGGTGTTGATATACTTCCAGACGGCACAAAGAAAGGGTATAACACCCTTGCCTACACAACTCCCGAGATTGAAAGGATTGCAAAGGTTGCCTTTGAGGTTGCCGCAAAAAGAGGTAAAAAGGTCTGCTCCGTGGATAAGGCGAATGTCCTTGAGTGCACCGAGCTTTGGCGTGATGTGGTTATTGAAGTGCATAAAGATTATGCCGACATAGATCTTTCACATATGTACGTCGATAATGCTGCAATGCAGCTTGTCAGAAATCCAAAACAGTTTGATGTAATAGTTACAACTAATATGTTCGGTGACATCCTCTCCGATCAGGCATCAATGCTTACAGGTTCCATAGGAATGCTTCCATCTGCAAGTATTGGAGGCGATATCGGCATATTCGAGCCTATTCACGGCAGCGCTCCGGATATCGCGGGGCAGGGCAAGGCTAATCCTATTGCAACAATCATGTCCGCCGCCATGCTCTTAAAGTATGCCTTTGGTATGGACGCGGCCTATGACAGCATTGATAATGCGGTTATTAATATTCTTAATAGCGGCTACAGGACGCCGGACATTATGCAGGAAGGCGGCAAGCTCGTTACCTGCTCCGAGATGGGCGATTTGATTGTAGAAGAGTTAAACAAGTAGAACCAGCCAAAAGGATCTTTCTTATGAAAAGAGTGTTTTTATTTGCCGCCATATTTATAGTTTCTTCCGCAGCTTCATTGTTTGCTATGGATCATGCAGCTATGCACGCTGAAGATACAGCAGATAAGAGAAGGGAGCTTAAATTGCCGGCGCCGATGAAGGTGAAGCAAAAGGCTATGATGCGCTCTCACCTAGATACGCTTAGTGACATAACGCTCGCTCTTGCCGAAAACAGACTTGATAGCGCAGCATCGATCGCAAGGGGTCTTGGATGGTCTGCTGAAGAGGAAAGGAAATGCAGCTCCGTCAGCGATATGACGGGGGAAGCCGACTTTCTAACGCTTGGCAAAGCTCTTCACAAGAAGGCAGATGCGCTTGCCGCAGCGGCGGCCTCCGGCAGCCGGGATAAGGCTTTAATTCTTCTTTCAGAGCTTATAACCAATTGTAATGCATGTCACTATAAGTTCAGACATTAGTTAAATATAAGATATATTTTAAAAGGCGGCCGCACTACAGCGACCGCCTTTTTTTGCTTCTGAATCTGTGACATCTATAGTTGATGCAGTCGTAAAAAGTCTGAAAACAGATATATTCGTAATTGCCGTGAAAACGGGAATCCGGTCTTTTCAAGCAGTTACACCACACCTGGATACCAGCTTTCGCGGGCATGACGACTTTTTACGAGACCATCATACTTGCTTATGTTAAAATGACTGTCTAAACTATTATCAGAGATTTTAAACTTGAGTGACGAACTGCCATTTGACGACCTGGATACATCGGCCATTGATGAAGTAAAAAAAGCAACACCTGCACTGTTCAAGGTGCTTATGCATAATGACAATTATTCTACAATGGAATTTGTAGTTGATATACTTGAGACAATTTTTCATAAATCATCAACTGAGGCGAATCAAATAATGCTGAGTGTGCATCTTAAAGGCGTGGGTATATGCGGTATTTACCCCTTTGAAATAGCTGAAACAAAGGCCGATGCCGTGCATAAGGCTGCTGAGGGCGCTGGTTTTCCTTTGAGATGCAGCGTTGAAGAGGTCTAATAAATCCATAGGTGTATTATGTTTAGTCAGGAACTACAAATAACATTTTCTCTTGCAGTTGGTGAGGCAAAGAGGCGAAGGCATGAATATGTCACTGTCGAACATTTTTTATACGCCTTAATACATGATGAGAGCGGTATTGATATAATAAGGAGTTGCGGCGGCGACATAGAAGACTTAAGGAAATCGCTGGAAGATTTCTTTGAAAAGCATATGCAAATCCTGCCTGAAGGCGAAGACCAGGTGCCTGAACAGACTATCGGATTGCAGAGAGTAGTGCAAAAGACCGTTATTCATATGCATTCCTCAGGCAAGGATGAGATTGAACTTGGAGATATGCTCGCTGCATTAATGGAGGAGAAGAATTCACATGCCGTGTCATATCTTGAGGCGCAGGGGATAAGCCGTCTTGACGTGCTGAACTGCATATCACATGATATCTCTAATCCAGTTACTGAAAAATCGGATCAAACAGATAGATTGTTTCAAAGGAAAGAGGGCAGACCTGCCAAGGCTCCTGTCAAAGACCCCTTGGAACTCTTTACGGTGGATCTCGTTAATAAGGCAAAATCGGGCAGGATTGATCCGCTCATAGGAAGAGAAGGGGAGCTTGAAAGAAGTATTCAGGTGCTAAGCCGCAGGAAGAAGAATAATCCCCTTTATGTCGGCGAGCCCGGCGTCGGCAAGACCGCTCTTGCTGAAGGGCTTGCGCTTATGATCAGTAAGGGACAGGCCCCTGAAGAATTCAACGAATCAAAAATATACTCACTTGATATGGGGGCTCTGCTTGCAGGAACGAAATTCAGGGGAGATTTTGAGGAACGGCTCAAGGTCGTAATTGCAGCCCTTAAAAAAAATAAGGGAACCATACTGTTTATTGATGAAATTCACACTATAGTTGGCGCTGGCGCCGTAAGCGGCGGGTCTATGGACGCCTCCAACGTTCTTAAGCCGCTTCTAGCCTCTGGTGAGGTTCGTTGCATAGGTTCAACCACATATGATGAATATAGAAATTTTTTTGAAAAAGACAAGGCTCTTGCCCGCCGTTTTCAGAAGATCGATGTTCCGGAGCCCAGCCTTGAAGAAAGCCTTGTAATACTTGACGGGCTAAAGTCCAAATATGAAGAGCATCACGGGGTTAGATACAGTGAGGAGGCTCTGAAGGCTGCGGTAGACCTCTCGGCAAGATATATAGGAGGAAGGCATCTTCCCGATAAGGCCATTGATGTAGTCGATGAGGTTGGCGCGTACCTGAAGCTGAGCGCCAAAAGGAAAAAGCAGGTAAGCATTTCTGATGTTGAGCATGTTGTTGCAAAGATGGCAAGAATACCATCGAAGCGCGTATCAAAATCCGATAAAAAGGGGCTTAAAAATCTTGAAGTGGACATTAAAAAGATGGTTTTCGGACAGAACACCGCAGTAGAGTCTGTCTGTCGCTCCATAATTCGTTCCAGGGCAGGCCTTGGTAATCCTGACAAGCCTGTAGGATCATTCCTTTTTACCGGCCCGACAGGGGTTGGAAAGACAGAACTTGCCAAGCAGCTAGCGGCCAGCATGGGCGTAGAATTTATACGCTTTGACATGAGTGAATATATGGAGATGCATTCCGTCTCCAGGCTGATTGGCGCCCCTCCCGGCTACGTAGGCTTTGATCAGGGCGGACTTCTTACCGAATCGATTTTGAAACACCCCTTCGCAGTTCTTTTGCTTGATGAAATTGAGAAGGCTCATCCCAGCCTTTTCAGTATATTGCTTCAGGTCATGGATCACGGAACCCTGACCGATAATAGTGGAAGGAAGGCCGATTTCAGGAATGTAGTCCTCATAATGACATCCAATATCGGTGCAAGAGAGATGAGTTCCAGTCCGATAGGTTTCGGAAGTCCCGAGGCTGCCGGCATTAAAAAGGCGCTCAATGCGGCCTTTGCACCTGAATTCAGAAACAGGCTTGATGAGATTGTTCCCTTTAGCCCGCTTACTGAGCCTCTTATGGAGAATATAGTAACTAAATTTATTGATGAACTGTCTAATCGGCTTGCCGAGAGAGAACTTTCTATCAGCCTTACCTCGGCTGCCAGAAAGTTTCTGGCAAAAAAAGGATATAATCCGCTCTTTGGCGCAAGGCCCCTTGGCCGCTATATAGAGACAAATATAAATGACCCCATATCAAGGGAGATACTTTTTGGAAGCGTGACTAAAGGGGGCAAAATTAAGGTAGGTCTAAAAGGTGAAAGAATTACCTTTAGGTATTCCTGATCCATTCAGTAATATCGCATCTACAGGTACAGGTAATTTGTAAGCTCTTTACCTCAACTGAAAAACTTCCTTTCAAATAATACCTTCTTTAATCTCCATGTCTATCTACGAACTCATAGAAGAACCCCTATTCCCGCCTCTTTCTCACGCAGAACCTGACGGTCTTCTGGCTCTTGGAGGTGATCTCTCGGTCGAGCGCCTGTTACTGGCCTATTCTTCAGGTATATTCCCATGGTTTAACGAGGATGACCCTATATTGTGGTGGTCGCCAGACCCTCGTTTTGTACTTAACCCGGATGATCTCAATGTCTCAAGGAGTCTGGAAAAGATCATCAGACAGGGCAGGTTTGAGGTGCGGGTTGACAGCGCATTTGAAAGAGTAATTAGAGCCTGCGGTGATACCAGAAGGGGAGATGGCGAGTGTGGAACCTGGATTACCGATGCCATGATCAAGGCATATTGCCGTTTGCATGAACTAGGTTTTGCCCACTCCGTTGAAAGCTGGTATGAGGGTGACCTCGCAGGTGGTCTTTACGGAGTAAGCCTTGGGAGGTGTTTTTTCGGTGAGTCCATGTTTGCCAGGACATCAAATGCATCCAAGGTTGCCTTTGTGACGATGGTGAGGGGGCTAAAGATGCTTGATTTTGAATTAATAGATTGCCAGATGCCTAGCGGACATCTGGAGTCATTAGGGGCTTCAGGTATCCCGCGGGATATGTTCATACAAAGACTGGTCCGAGGGGGGGTAACCCCCTCTGTATATCAGCAGCAGGGCAGCTTTATCGAAAAGGCGAGGCAGGCGTAATATTTACTTGACCGAAAGCTTGTAATATCAAGGGCATCTCCAATAATATGTCATGCCCGGCTTGATCGGGCATCCGGATATTTGATATGACCGGATTCCAGCTCCAACTACTCCTTTCTGCACCGAGGTCAAAACTTCAGGTTCTTTCATATTTTAGTTGGAAGCGTATTTTTTACCACAGAGACACGGAGACACAGAGACACGGAGACACAGAGACACGGAGACACAGAGACACGGAGACACAGAGACACAGAGACACAGAGACACAGAGACACGGAGACACAGAGAAAAGATAACAAATGTTTTTTTATAGACAAAGCAGGTAAACACCTTAAACAACAGAGATATTTTGTTCTCTTCACGATCATTTTGATGTCGGGTTTCTCTGTGCCTCTGTGGTAGAAAGTGTTATTTACAATTTTTTTACGAATGGGCCAAACTTTACTTCGCTTTTTTGAATAATTGTGTATAGTTTGTTTAACTGGTGAATGGAATTTTAAGTGACGGGGGGATGTTTGTCCAAAAAACTTGCCTACGAAAGGTTCATCTGGTTTCACAAAGAGGTCGAGTGCGACGCCTATCCAAATGCAGCGACTATGGCGCGGCATTTCGAGGTTTCCATCAAGACGGCGCAGCGTGATATCGAATTCATGCGTGACCGGCTATGTGCGCCCCTTGAATACGTAGCCGGAAAAAGAGGTTATTGCTACACATCGGAAGGGTTCGAGCTCCCTTCTCTCCGGCTAAGCCGTGACGAGCTGATAGCCCTGGTTATGGCCAGCCGTCTTGCCACCATTATTCCCGACAGGCAACTCAAATCAAGACTGACATCCTTTCTCAGTCGTTATACCCAATCACTTTCAGCAGAGATCAATATAAACCCTCTACAGATTGCCGAAAAGGTTTCCATAAAGAATGTAGAATTCTACGGGGTGGAGGAAGAGCTTTTTTCAACAATCATTCCCGCCCTCTTTGGCTCCCATACGATCAACATAAGCTACTACTCCCCGCACAAGGACGAAGAAACCGTCCGCCCCATCGTGCCCATCCATCTCCTCGGCTATATGGGCAACTGGCACGTAATCGCATGGTGCGGCATGAGGAAGGCGATGCGGAATTTTGCGCTTTCCCGCATAAGGTCCATCACTTCTTCGGAAGCCCCCCTTCGGCTGCCCGACGATTTCCCCCCAATCAAGGAATATCTCCGCGAGAATTTCGGAATCTTCAACGGCGGCGTATCCGAAAGGGTGACGCTCCGCTTCTCGCCGGAGGCCTCGCGCTGGGTGAGGGAGCAGCGCTGGCATCCCCGGCAGGAAACAGGCTGGGAGGATGGATGCTTAAGCCTCACGCTTCCCGTCTCCGATTTTCGGGAGATAAAGAGGGAGATACTGAGGTTTGGCTCCGATGTTGAGGTGCTTGAGCCTAAGAGCCTGCGGGAAGAGGTGAAAGGGGAGATAGAAAAAATGAAAAAGATTTACAGGTAGGACATCATTTGTCCCAGCAGCATTGTTATTATAGGCAAATACGATGCTAAAAAGCGCCAAACCATATAGAACAGTTGTTTTTGACCTGGAAACGACAGGTTTATCGCCGTTTCGTGGTGACAGAATCATAGAGATAGGGGCTATTATCGTCGAGGGTGGTTCCATTGTCCGGGAATATCACTCCTTAATAGATGCGGGCAGGCCGGTTTCGATACACGCCTTTAAAGTAAACGGCATAAACAGGGAGATGCTGGCCCATGCGCCCAAACCGGAAACCGTAATGCCGGAATTTAAGGACTTCATATCAGACAGTGTTCTGGTTGCGCACAACGCAAAGTTCGATATCGGTTTTTTAAGGTATGAATTCAGTCGCCAGGGAATCGCTTTTAGCAACAGGCATCATTGCACGCTCACAGACGCCCGGAGGCTTTATCCGAAACTGCAAAACCACAGGCTGGAAACTGTTTACAGGCATCTCTTCGGGGCGCTGCCGGACAAAGTGAATATGCACCGTGCGCTGGATGATGCAAGAATGACGGCGCGGGTTTGGATGGAGATTGAGGCATTTAAATCATCAACCCCATGCTAATATAGTGGCGGTTGACCAAAAAAATCGAATGATAAGTATGGAAATCTTAAACCTCTGGGCAAAAACTGACAAGGGGTTTTATGATGCAGAAAAATTTTGCGAAGGAGGAACGAAGTGGAAACAAAACTGGCAATCTTCAAGGGCAAGGGAATTAGGCGGATGCTGCACAACAATGAGTGGTGGTTTGTTGTAGAAGATGTGGTGCTGGCTCTTATCGATTCGAAAGATCCGAAACAGTACATCCAGCGTATGAAGCGCCGCGATCCCGAGCTTGGCAAAGGGTGGGTACAAATTGTACATACCCTTCCGATCGAGACTGAAGGCGGTGTGCAGAGGATGTTGTGCGCCAACACGGAAGGGCTTTTCCGCATTATCCAGTCCATCCCGTCCCCAAAGGCCGAGCCCTTCAAACGCTGGCTGGCAAAGGTCGGTTATGAGCGGGTGCAGGAGATCGAAGACCCGGAGCTTGCCACGAAGAGGACAAGGGCCTTGTACAAGGCAAAGGGTTATTCCGATGACTGGATTGAAAAGCGGATGCGCGGTATTGCCATTCGGGAAGAGTTGACGGATGAATGGAAGAAGCGTGAGGTAAAGGAGAAAAGGGAGTATGAAATACTCACCGCTGAAATAGCCAAGGCGGCATTCGGCGTGACTCCGGGCGAACATAAAAACCTGAAGGGCCTGAAGCGTGAAAACCTGAGAGACCATATGACCGATCTTGAACTGATCTTCTCCATGCTTGGTGAGGCAGCTACCACGGAGATTACGAGGGTTGACGACGCCAAGGGGTTTCATGAGAACAAGACTGCGGCCCGCAAAGGTGGAGAGGTTGCAGGAAAGGCGAGAAAAGACCTTGAAGGGAAAACCGGGAAAAAGGTAGTTTCAAAAGAGAACTATCTGGTTGAGCCGGAGGGGAGGAAGAGGGTGAAGGGGAAATAGAAGAATGGTTGGATTTTAACTGATATAGGGTTGTCAGTTGATGGTGTTATTATAATATTTTTTAATTACTTGGGGTAAATTCCCTGCAACTTGCTGTGTGTTGTCATTCCCGCCCCGTATCAAGTACGGGATAAACTCCAGCTGGGATTTAGTAAAATCCAGTTTCTGGATGCCGGATATGATCCGGCATGACGAATTATTATTATTTTTAGGAGGAGGCACAAATGAAAAGTTTAAATGAATTTACAGGGAAATACGCGCTTTCCAAAACGCTGAGGTTTGAACTGAAGCCGCAAGGCAAAACCCTTGAGCATATTGAAGCCAAAGGATTGATAAACCAGGATGAAGAACGAGACAAAAGCTACAAGGAGATGAAGAAAACTATTGATGGTTTCCATAAACATTTCATTGAAATGGCCATGGCGCAGGTAAATTTAACGCAACTGGAAGCGTTTGCCGAATTGTACAATGCGCCCCTAGAACAAAAGAAAGAGGATAACTTTAAAGAGGGTTTAGAGAAAGTACAAACAGATCTCAGAAAAGAAATCGCCAAGGGTTTCAGTACGGGCGAAGCGAAAACGATCTTTTTAAAAATTGACAAAAAAGAACTGATTACCGAACTTTTGGAAGACTGGATAGAAATGCAGCGGGGAGAGGATATTTATTTTGATGAAAAATTTAAAAAATTTACGACCTACTTCGGCGGCTTTCACGAAAACCGAAAAAATATGTACACCGATAAGGCACAAACTACCGCCATTGCCTATCGATTGGTACACGAAAACCTACCTAAGTTCCTGGATAACATCAAGATCTTTGAAAGACTGACGAATGTCCCCGAACTGTATGAAAAATGTGCGGTTTTGTACGAAGAGATTGAAGAATACTTAAACATCACTTGCATTGCTGAGGCTTTTGAATTGGGATATTACAACGAGGTATTAACCCAAAAGCGAATTGATGTCTACAACCTGATTATTGGCGGACGTTCCCCCGAAGAGGGGAAAAAGAAAATACAAGGATTGAATGAATACATCAACTTGTACAATCAGAAACAGGATAAAAGAGACCGCATTCCCAAGCTCAAAGTACTGTATAAGCAGATATTGAGTGACAGGGGAAGCGCTTCATTCCTGCCCGAGGCATTTGAAGAAAGCCAGGGTGTTTTAGATGCCATAGAAGAGTACTATAGAGCTAACCTCATTGATTTTAAGCCTGATGACAAAGACGACACCGAAAATGTATTGGAAAAAACCAAAACATTGCTGACAGGTCTCAAAGACTATGATTTGAATAAGATCTACCTGCGCAACGATACCAAACTATCGGGAATATCTCAAAGGCTGTTCGGCTCGTATGCCGTTTTTGGCGATGCGCTGGAACATTATTACGCTACGATAGAAAAACCTGATTTCCTGGCAACCTACCAAAAAGCCGATGAAAATAAACGAAAAAAGTTAGACAAAGAACAACAAAAATTCACTAAACAGCCCTACATTCCCATTGCCTTGCTACAAGCCGCCATTAATGGCTTTGTTGCCACACTGGACGAAAACCACGAGGTAAAAAAGCGCTACAGTCCAACTTGCATAGCCGATTATTTCCATGCCCATTTTCTTGTAGAGAAAAAGGGAGAAGATGTCAAAGAATTTGACTTGATCGCCAACATCAACGCCAAATACAGTTGCATCAAAGGCATTTTAAATACCGAATACCCGGAGGAAAAGCGTCTGAACCAGGACAAAAAAACCATTGACGACATCAAAGCATTTTTGGATAGCTTAATGGAGCTTTTGCACTTTGTAAAACCATTGGCGTTACCCAACGACAGTGCACTGGAAAAAGACGAAACCTTTTACAGCCACTTTGAAACCTACTACGGACAACTGCAATTGCTGATCCCCTTATACAACAAGGTGCGCAACTATGCCACGCAAAAGCCGTACAGTACGGAAAAGTTTAAGCTGAATTTTGAGAATGCGCAGCTTTTAGACGGTTGGGATGCCAATAAAGAAAGAGACTATCTCACTTCTATTCTACGAAAAGACGGCAATTACTATTTAGCAATAATGAACAAGCATCACAATAAAGTTTTCCAAAATATCAAGGAATACCAAACGGGTGATTGCTATGAAAAAATAGTGTACAAACTGTTGCCGGGAGTGAATAAAATGCTCCCCAAAGTTTTCTTTTCAAATAAAAATATTGACTACTTCAGCCCGTCTGAAGAATTACTTGACAAGTACCAACGTGGCACGCATAAAAAAGGCGATGATTTTTCACTTACAGACTGCCATAACCTAATTGATTTTTTCAAAAAATCATTAAATCGCCATAAAGACTGGAAGTATTTTAACTTCAACTTTTCACCAACAAACAGCTATAACGATTTGAGCGATTTTTACCGAGAAGTAAGTCATCAGGGCTACAAGATAACATTTGATAATATTTCGGTAGAATACATCAATGACATAATAGACCAGGGCAAACTCTATCTCTTCCAAATCTACAACAAGGATTTTTCACCTTACAGCAAAGGCAAGCCCAATTTGCACACCATTTATTGGAAAGCCCTGTTTGAACCTGAAAATCTGAAAAACGTGGTGTACAAACTCAACGGGCAGGCCGAAATGTTTTACCGGAGAAAATCCATTCAGGATGGAAATCAGGTCATGCACAAAGCCAATGAGCCGGTCGAAAACAAAAACCCAAATTCTAAAAAGAAGGAAAGTGTTTTTGAGTATGACATCATCAAAGACAAACGCTACACGGTGGACAAATTCCAGTTTCACGTCCCCATTACGCTGAATTTTAAAGCAACGGGAAATGAATACATCAATGCTGATGTATTGGATTACCTCAAAAACAATCCCGATGTCAACATCATCGGCATTGACCGGGGCGAGCGGCATTTGATATACCTGACCATGATAGATCAGCAGGGTAATATCTTACAACAGGAATCGCTCAATACAATTGTCAATAAGCAGTACAATATCGAAACTCCTTATCATAAATTGCTGGATAAACGAGAAGGCGAAAGGGACAAAGCCCGTAAAGACTGGGGAACCATTGAAACCATTAAGGAACTGAAAGAAGGTTATCTCTCACAGGTGATACACAAAATTGCCAAAATGATGGTTGAGCACAATGCCATCGTGGTGATGGAAGATTTGAATTTTGGTTTTAAACGGGGGCGGTTTAAAGTGGAGAAACAGGTCTATCAAAAACTGGAGAAAATGCTGATTGACAAGCTCAACTACCTGGTGTTTAAGGACAAAAAAGCTGATGAAACAAGTGGATTGTACAACGCATTACAGCTAACCAATAAATTTGAAAGTTTCCAGAAAATGGGCAAGCAAAGCGGTTTCTTGTTTTATGTGCCAGCCTGGAATACCAGCAAAATAGACCCCACCACCGGTTTTGTAAACCTGTTTGATACCCGCTATCAAAATGTAGAAAAGGCCCAAACCTTTTTCGGCAAGTTTGAAAGCATAGGCTATAACTCGGATAAAAATTACTTCGAGTTTGAAGTGAGCAACTATGCACTGTTCAATCCCAAAGCGGACGAAACCAAACAGGATTGGGTTATTTGTACACACGGCGACCGGATAAGAACCTTCCGCAACCCTGAACAAAACAACCAATGGGACAACAAGGAAGTAGCGCTTACCGATGAGTTTAAAACGCTGTTTGAACAGTACCGGATAGACTGTGCCACAGACTTGCAAAGTCAAATCATTTCACAAAATGAAAAAGATTTTTTTGAAAAACTTCTGTACCTGTTCAGGCTCACCCTGCAAATGCGAAACAGCATTACGGGCAGCGAAGTGGATTACCTGATCTCTCCTGTGATGAATGGTAGCGGAAAATTTTATGACAGCCGGGAAGCGGATGACAGCCTGCCCAAAGATGCCGATGCCAACGGCGCTTACCATATTGCAAAAAAAGGACTTTGGGTATTGGAGCAAATAAGCGAATATGAAGGAGAAAACTGGAAAAAACTGAACCTGGATATCAGTAATAAAAAATGGTTGCAATTTGCGCAAGAGAGGAGTTGAGCATTATGGAAAAATACAAAACCACCAAAGCCATCCGTTTCAAATTAGAAGCCCAAGACATTTCTGAAATCCAAAAAGACGTTGATGGACTGGAAGCAGAATTTAATCTGGCAAACTTCGTTTCGGGTTTGAGCAATTATCTTGATGAGGTTAAAAAGTATTTGTTTTGCGAGGGGAAAGAAAAATCCTTTGTAAACACTAAAATGACCATCAAACGAGAGTGGTTACAACAATACGCTAAACAGGAATGGGTTGATTATTCAGAGAAAAAGAAACAAAACAGCGCTCAAAACAAGAATGTCCGCAGAATACAAATGACCATCGGGGATTTTACAGCCTTGGCATCAAAAATTGAGGAAAGGTTTGGTGAGGTTTCCTATATTTTCAAAGAACTCGCCGATGCTGCGGGATCCGAAGCCAACGAAAGGGCAAAAAGGGAACGCATAGGTTTGTTGTTAAAAAGATTACTGGCAAAAAACACCCTGCCATTTTTGTTTTCGCTTATTGAAAATTCTAACGACAAAAATGAAACCTATAATTTAAGCATTAGACTTAAAAACCAGTCCCTTCAATTGGCGGAACAATTGACGTCGGGTGTTCAGGTATTTTTACCGGCTCAATCAGGCGGTTTACCGGTAGCAAAAGCAAGCTTCAATTACTATACCATCAACAAAAAACCGATGGATTTCAGTCAAAAGAAAAGTGATTTGGAAAGTGATTTAAAAATTAGTTTAGACAGCATTTTCAATCTGACACGCGAAAATTTTTCAAAAGACATAAAAGAAGCAATAAAAGCCGATATTCAAAAAGAATTAAACAACGGGAAGACCTTACAGCTCGGCGATGCACCTATGCTTGACGGTGAGGATTATGCCAGTTTGCGACAAATTTTGAAAAACATAAAGTCCAACCAAAAGAAAGCATTCTCGGAGCTGATGCAGACAGAAAAAAATTACCATGATTTAGAGGCAACCAATTTGTACCTGCTTAACACTATCGAGAACGAGTTTAATGCTTATAAAGAACAGACAAACAAATTGGAAGACTTGGCGGAAAAAATTAATCAGGCAAGCAATAATGATCAAAAGAAGACGTTAATAAGTAAGAAGCAAAGGGTTGCAAAAGATCGTGGAAACCTAATGAAAGATAAGTTTGCCACCTGGAAAAGCTTCGCAAATTTTTATCAAACTGTTTCTCAAAAACACGGCAGGATATTGGCACAACTCAAAGGCATAGAGAAAGAGCAAACCGAATCGCAACTGCTCAAATACTGGGCGCTAATACTAGAAAACAATTGGCAGCATAAACTCATTTTGATTCCACGGGAAAATGCTGCCAAATGCAAAAGACGGATTGCCTCGTTAAATCCGCCGGAGAACAATCAGACAAAGCTGTTTTGGTTTGAAAGCCTCACATACAGAAGTTTACAGAAATTGTGCTTCGGCTTTGCTGAGAATGCAAACAATGAGTTCAATAGAAACATCCAATACCTGTTACCAAAAGATAAATCGGGAAAAACCATAAACGGTGAATTTGCCTTTCAGGGAGATGAACAGAAAAAAATTAAATTCTACCAAGATGTATTGGCATCGGAGTATGCCAAATCCGTACTCAATATCCCGATTGAAGAAATTCAAGCAGAAATTATCAATCAAAATTTTGCTTCGTTGGACGATTTTCAAATCGCCCTCGAAAGGACCTCTTATCGCCGTTTTGCCGTTGTGGATGCGAATGTCGAGGCTGAATTGTTGAAAAAGCACAATGCTCAGATTTTCACTCTCACTTCTTCTGATTTAAAAAAGCCCGCTAAAGAAAACATCAAATCGCACACGCAAATTTGGAAAGCATTTTGGTCAAGCAACAACGAACAAAGCAATTTTGAAATCCGCCTCAATCCCGAAATAACCATCACCTACCGTCAGCCCAAACAAAGCAGGATAGACAAATATGGTGAAAATTCATCATTATACGACCCGAAGAAAAAGAACCGCTACTTGCATCCGCAGTTCACCTTAATTACCACCATCAGCGAACAGAGCAATTCGCCCACAAAAATACTTTCGTTTATGAGTGATGATGAGTTCAAAAAATCAGTTGATGCGTTCAATAAAAAGTTCAAAAAAGATGACATCAAATTTGCGTTTGGTATAGACAACGGGGAAGTGGAGCTTTCGACACTTGGCGTGTATCTCCTCGCATTTGACAAAACAAGCAACGAAGAAAAAGTTGCCGAACTTAATAAAGTGAATGATTACGGCTTTGAAGTTTTGACCATTAAAAACCTGAACTATAAAGAAATCGACAAGAACGGCAAAGAGCGAAAAATCATTCAAAACCCTTCTTATTTCCTGAAAAAGGAAAACTATATTGAAACATTCAAGAAATCAGAAGCAGAATATCAGGAAATGTTTGCACAACAGTTTGAGAAGAAAAAATTGCTTGCCCTTGATTTAACCACGGCAAAAGTGATTTGCGGACATATTGTAACCAATGGCGATGTTCCCGCTTTGTTCAATTTATGGCTCAAGCATGCACAGCGTAACATTTTTGCCATGAACGATCACATAAAAAAAGAAACGGCTAAGAAAATTGATCTGAAAAATCAATTAGACACTGTCAAAGAGAAACTGAAATTTGCAGAATATATTTCACATGAAAAGAAATTCAAAAAGCTGGATGATGAAAAAAAACGGAGATACACGAAGTGGATTTTTGAAGACAGAGATCAAAATAATTTTACGAGCGATGAGGGGAAGAAATTTAATGCTTGTCAGAAAAGGCATGGGAATTATACTCCTAACGCCCAGGCGCCTGTTATTTTTGCTTCTTGTTTTATTGGCGAAGAACTGCAAAGCGTAACGGATATTTTTGATGTGCGCCACATTTTCAAAAAACGTGAAGATTTTTATGCCATAAAAACGGAAGAAGAAATAAAACAACTCATTAACAGCTACAACATCGGCAAAACCAGCCACGATATTTCCAACGAAGAATTGGACTTGAAGATCTTAGAAACCAAAAAAGCATTGGTTGCCAATGCGGTTGGCGTTATTGATTTTCTCTACAAACATTATCAACAGCGATTGGGTGGTGAAGGTTTGATTATAAAAGAAGGCTTCGGCGCCGACAGCGTAGAGGATGGTATTGAAAAATTCAGTGGAAATATCTATCGCATCCTGGAAAGAAAGTTGTATCAAAAGTTTCAAAATTACGGATTGGTGCCACCCATTAAATCTTTAATGGCGGTAAGAGCAGAAGGTATAAATAATAATAAAGATGCTCTTTTACAACTTGGTAATGTTGGTTTTATCGATCCCGCAGAAACCAGTCAGGAATGTCCGGTTTGTGTAGAAGGAAGATTGAGCCATAGCACAACCTGCTCCAAAAATTGCGGTTTCAGTAGTGAGGGTATAATGCACTCTAACGATGGTATTGCAGGCTTCAATATTGCCAAACGGGGATTTATTAATTTTGTAAAAAGTAAAACCGACAATCAGCAACAAATGAGTGCTCAAAAATGATATGGAACCCTACATCCCCATATCATTCCTGAACGATTTTATTTTCTGCCCCCGCTCCATCTATTACCATCAACTGTACGGGGGGTACGATACTCAGCTTTACCAGCAGAGGCCGCAAGTGGCCGGGAAGGCAGCTCATGCCTCCATTGACGAAAAGGGATACTCCACCCGCAAGAACATATTACAGGGGCTTGAGGTTTACAGCGAGAGATACGGGATTTGCGGCAAGATTGATCTGTTCGACACGGAGAGTGGGAAGCTCACGGAACGGAAGCGTCGGATCAAGACCATCTACGATGGTTACGTATTCCAGCTCTATGCCCAGTATCACGCGCTTATAGAGATGGGGTATGCGGCAAAGAGCATCGCGCTGTATGACATGACACGCAACAAAACTTACCCCGTGCCCTTGCCGCAGGAGGATGTTGAAATGCAGCAGAAGTTTGAAATACTGATTGATAAGATCAATGGTTTCGACATGAACGCACCTGGTTTTATTCCACTGGAGGCGAAATGTCGTAATTGCATCTATTCGAACCTGTGTGATTTTAGCCTATGCTGAGTCTGCCTGATTTTAAAGAGAAGAATGTAGTTGTCTGTTTCGCAACAGAAGGCCAAAAGGTGTCTTTCAAAAACGACAACCTGCTCGTGCGGGATGAAGAAGGCAACACCGTCCTTCAGGCCACCTGCCACAAAATATTTTCATTGTGGATAGTGGGCCATACGACTATAACATCCGGCATATTGCAAAGGAGTAAGAAGTTTGGATTTTCCATATGCCTCTTGTCGTACAGTCATCGGCCCTATGGCATATGGAGCAGCGCTACGGAAGGGAACTTTCTGCTGCGACGAAAACAATACGAGTACGCAGGGCTGGATATTGCGAGACATCTGGTACGCAACAAGATTGTAAACCAGACCGAAATGCTCAAAGGGATTCGGAAAAAATCTCATAAGACGAAGGATACCATTGATAAAATGGCGGGATATGAGCAGCAGACGATAAATGCCGATCATCAAGCCCTGCTCGGTTTGGAAGGGGTAGCCTCACGCCTCTACTTTAATCACTGGTTTGAAGGCATGGAATGGAAGGGGCGAAAGCCGAGGACAAAGATGGATTCTGTTAACACCACTTTAGACATCGGTTATACATACCTTTTTAATATTGTGGAAAGCATGTTGAACCTTTACGGCTTCGACCTGTATCAGGGAGTGTATCACCGCTGTTTTTACCAGCGCAAGTCCCTGGTGTGCGATATGGTCGAGCCGTTCCGCTGCATCGTGGACCGACAGGTCAAAAGAGCATATGGGCTTAAGCAGATGCAGGAAGGAGACTTTATGGTACAGAAAGGACAATTCTATTTAAAGAGAGAAAAAAACAAGGATTATACCCGATGGCTCATGCAAGGCATACTTGAGCATAAAGAGGATATCTTCAGCTATGTACAGAACTATTACCGCTGTTTCATGCGGGAACGGTCCACAGAAGACTATCCTGTATTCAGAATTAAAAAGTAGATTTTATGTTGATTATTTCTTATGATATTACCGATAATAGGCTTCGCACCCGATTTTCCAAGTATTTGAAAAAATTCGGAGGAAGGCTGCAATACTCGGTCTTTGAAATTCGAAACAGTGAAAGGGTGCTGGAGAACATCACAACGCAGATCGCGCATGATTTTGCCAAGAGGTTTTCCCAGACCGACAGCGTGATTATCTTCAATCTCAGCAAACAGTGCAAAATCACGCGCTACGGTTATGCGAAAAATGATGAAACAGACCTGTTGATAGTATAAGGTTGCAAACCTCGGTCTTAATGTTAAAAAATGGCGCCTGGACAAATTAACAAAAGCCAAAATTCCAGAAAAAAGGGGAGTAGAGACATAAAAAGTGCTCATATTTCCTGGAAAACTGTGCTTTACAGACATTATCTGTCTAAGGCACCTATCAAATTTCTACTATTGTAGATACACCCCCCAGCATTTATCAGTGTTATGTCTAAGGCACCTATCAAATTTCTACTATTGTAGATTTGTTTGTATCTGATACATGGCTCTCCTGTCTAAGGCACCTATCAAATTTCTACTATTGTAGATTTGCATCGAAATAACATAACCCTACTGTCTAAGGCACCTATCAAATTTCTACTATTGTAGATCAGGAGATTTCGTGGGACATTATAGGAGGTCTAAGGCACCTATCAAATTTCTACTATTGTAGATAAGATGTATACTCGCTATATGCAATTTGTCTAAGGCACCTATCAAATTTCTACTATTGTAGATCTTTATAGTCTTCAGGTTAGCTGTAATGTCGTCTAAGGCACCTATCAAATTTCTACTATTGTAGATTTCAACACGTAAGTCGTGCTCTGTTACGTCTAAGGCACCTATCAAATTTCTACTATTGTAGATCTTCTAAGCCCGTAGTTTTAAAGCCCGTCTAAGGCACCTATCAAATTTCTACTATTGTAGATTTTATTATAACGAGGGGCGAAGATACATGTCTAAGGCACCTATCAAATTTCTACTATTGTAGATTACAGGCTAACGCCAAGCTAAGACGCGGTCTAAGGCACCTATCAAATTTCTACTATTGTAGATTGGGGAAGATAATAATAGATATTCTTAGTCTAAGGCACCTATCAAATTTCTACTATTGTAGATGCTGGAGATATACATCATGAGTAAAATGTCTAAGGCACCTATCAAATTTCTACTATTGTAGATGGTATTCATAAAGAGCTTTACTCTTTTGGTCTAAGGCACCTATCAAATTTCTACTATTGTAGATAAGGCTTCAGCACCTAACAGTAATACAACGTCTAAGGCACCTATCAAATTTCTACTATTGTAGATTTAATAAGGCTATGTACAAGAAATCACGTCTAAGGCACCTATCAAATTTCTACTATTGTAGATCAGTCACAAGGGATAGACCCCAGACAGGGTCTAAGGCACCTATCAAATTTCTACTATTGTAGATAGCTATCTCAGTTGCCGTAGCTCTTTGGTCTAAGGCACCTATCAAATTTCTACTATTGTAGATCTTTAAAGATGTGGCCAAGTCTGCGGGTCTAAGGCACCTATCAAATTTCTACTATTGTAGATCTATTCATGATTCTGAGCCTTTTGGGTCTAAGGCACCTATCAAATTTCTACTATTGTAGATTGGGGAATAACACACGGAAATGGACTTTGTCTAAGGCACCTATCAAATTTCTACTATTGTAGATGCAAGCCTTATCGGATTAAAGATTTATTGGGTCTAAGGCACCTATCAAATTTCTACTATTGTAGATGATGAAGCCGCTAAATGGATTGAAAAATGTCTAAGGCACCTATCAAATTTCTACTATTGTAGATTTTAACTTTCCCCGGATCATTGTACCAGTCTAAGGCACCTATCAAATTTCTACTATTGTAGATCTCATTACTCCATTCCGAAGATACATAGTCTAAGGCACCTATCAAATTTCTACTATTGTAGATGTAGCCTCCACTCCGCGACATACCCCGTCTAAGGCACCTATCAAATTTCTACTATTGTAGATAGTGAAAACCATAAATCATAACCCGTAGGTCTAAGGCACCTATCAAATTTCTACTATTGTAGATAGACACATCGTTTGAAGTGTCAACGAAGGTCTAAGGCACCTATCAAATTTCTACTATTGTAGATGTCATTCTTTTTTGGTATCTCAAGTATGTCTAAGGCACCTATCAAATTTCTACTATTGTAGATGAGAAAAGAATATTCTTAATGAGGCAATGTCTAAGGCACCTATCAAATTTCTACTATTGTAGATGAAAGCAATTCCCATTAGCATACAAAGGTCTAAGGCACCTATCAAATTTCTACTATTGTAGATTTTCCTAGGCGAGTGATGCCACTCGGAAGGTCTAAGGCACCTATCAAATTTCTAC
>JAVVFD010000129.1:0-7509 GCA_032250935.1 bacterium | reverse complement strand
ACTGTCATTGTGAAGGCAGACGTGCCGGGAAAAGGGATCTATCATAGGGTTCGTATCGGCCCTTTTGCCAGTCTTGATGAGGCCAAGAGCTTTGCCCTGAAGTTTGAAAAGAAAGAGAAGGTTTCAACCTATATCCCTGTAGACTAGACCCTCAAGCTGTTTTCAAGAAATTTTATAAATAGTCTGACCCCCACTCCCGTAGCGCCTTTAGGGATGTAGGGTCTCCCTTCTTTTTCCCAGGCCGTTCCCGCTATATCAATATGGGCCCAGTGGTATTTACCGGCAAACTGGTCCAGAAAGGCTGCGGCCGTTATGGTCCCGGCTCCCTTGCCTCCAATATTCTTCATATCTGCAATATCACTTTTTATCTGCTTTTTGTAAGAATCCCAAAGCGGCAGTTCCCATACTCTCTCGCCTGTTTCATCGCCTGCTCTTAATAGTTCTTTCTTAAGGCTCTCGTTGTTGCCGAGAAGGGCGGATGCGTTGCTTCCCAAGGCAACGATGCACGCACCTGTCAGGGTGGCGATGTCGATAACAGCCTTGGGCTTGTAGCGCTCTGCATATGTGAGGGCATCTGCCATAATGAGCCTGCCCTCGGCATCCGTATTCAAAATCTCGATCGTCTTGCCCGACATGGATTTCAGTATATCTCCCGGCTTGTATGCCCTTCCCCCAGGCAGGTTTTCTGTTGCAGGAACAAGGGCCACGAGGTTCAGGGGCAATTTAAGCATTGCCGCCGCTCTTACGGTGCCGAGTGCAGCCGCTCCGCCCGACATGTCCATTTTCATCTCATCCATTTCGGGAGAGGGTTTTAAGGATATGCCTCCGCTATCGAATGTTACAGCCTTTCCTATTATTACATAGGGCTTATTTTCAGCTTTGCCTCCTTTGTATTCCATTATAATGAATTTTGGAGACTGGCTGCTCCCCTGGGCCACGGCCAGCATGGCGCCCATGCCTAGTTTCCCCATCTCTTCTTTCTCGATAACTGTCGCCTTTATGTCGGCTTCTTTCTCCATATAGATGGCTTGTTCGGCCATAAATGAAGGGGTTGCCACATTCCCCGGGCTGGAGACGAGCCTTCTTGCAAATAGTACGTTTTGAGATATTATCTCCCCCCTTCTTGCCCCTTCTTCAATCTTCTTGATCCCTTTATAACGAAGAGGAAGAACCATGTTCAGAGTCTTTATTTCCTTAGGTATGTCCTTTTTTTCCGTTTTATGTTCGTCAAAGGAGTAGGCGCCCAAAAAACACCCTTCGGCAATAGCCTGAGCTATATCAACATCGTCTATCATCCCCTCAACCGTCTGGGGAAGTGTCGTGGAAATGACTCTTGCGCCGATCTTTTTCATCTCGGCCACAGCTTTGCCCGAGACTTCTCTAAGCCTTTCCAGGCAGAATTCCCTCCTGCTTCCCAGACCTATGATAAGCACCCTTTCTGTGGAAAGCTGGCCCGAGTTATAGAAAAGAGCCGTTTGGTTCAGTTTCCCCTTGAAATCGCCTGCCTGGATAGCGCACTTAATGGCGCCGCCGAGTGCGGCATCTACCTCCTTAAGGGCAGGATTTTCAGTTCTACCCTCAAAACGTCCGATAATCAAACACTCGGTTTTATGACCGAGAATATTCTTTCTTAGAACTTTTAGTTCCATAAAGACTCCTGCTAATAATTATTTCAGGACCGAGCCTGAAATCACTTTCCGCTTTGCGTTTCCTTGATATAGGATACGAACTCTTCAAAGCTTTTCTTCATATAATTCTCGATGTCATCAACGAGAGCTTCAAATTCGCCCCTCGTAGGATTAATCCCCGATTCGGCAAGGCTGTTAACTGCCAAAAGTTTTATAAATATTTTTTCTATTGCAGAAGATGAAAGTCCATTTCCGATCAGTCCGTTTCTTATGGGCTGTATCTTTCTGAAAATATTCTTTTCATCGTCTGTAAATATTAATTCCATATGGGAAACTCCTGTCATAGATGAGTATATCATAGATTTTTTTGACAGCAAGTTAGTCCCTTAAAGAAAATAATACTTTCAGTAAATGGCATTTCAGACGTGATAAGGTGGATATCTGTTCGGAAGCGAGGAGGCGTCAATCTTTGTAAAGAACACACCATTGAATACGATAATTGTAGAGTTCGAGGCGCCTAAAGCGCTTCACAGGCCTTCACCGCTAAAAAAAGTGCAGGCGCTTAAGTGCTCTGTTGATTATAGACTAAATTTGGTATTTGAAGGGTATTTATGCTGCCGGACATCCGCTGCAGGCTGATGCCTTAGGTGCGTCGGAGCTGGAGTTCTTTTCTTTAGAATAACCGTCTGAATACCATCCGCCGCCCTTCAGGTGAAATGAACCGCTCGACATCAATTTTTCTATGTTCGATCCATCGCACTTGGCGCAGCTTGACGGCGCAGGATCGGACATCTTTTGCATAAGCTCAAATTCATGACCGCAGTCTTTACATCCGTATTCATAAAGTGGCATATTTTGGTTCCCCTGTATTTTCTTTATAGGCATATATTTTAAGTTCAATTCGCTGTTTTGTCAATATGCATGAACTGTTTTGACTGCTCCTGCCTGCTTTAGCTTATAAAAAGGGATATAAATCAGTATCCTGCCGGTTCGAGACCCAGGTCTCGAATCATGGTCAATACCTGTTCGGGGCTTCTCCCTTTGGTTGTCAGGTAGTTTCCGATGAGGGTGCCGTTGGCGCCAGCCATAAAGATTAAAGGCTGCAGGTCCCGGAATGTGACCTCTCTGCCGCCTGATACTATAATGTCTTTATTGGGCAGTAAAAAACGGAAGACGGCTATGGTTTTAAGGGCCTCCATAGGTTCAACGGTGGGTTTGCCCTCCATGGCGGTGCCTTCTATCGGGTTTAGAAAATTTATCGGTATGGAGTCTACGTTTAAGTCTCTAAGCGTCATGGCAAGTTCAACCCTTTGCCCGCGCGTTTCGCCAAGTCCCAGGATGCCGCCACAGCATGTTTCAAAGCCGAGTTCTTTTGCAGTCTTGACTGTGTTGATATCATCTTCATAGTTATGTGTCGTGCAGATATTGGGAAAGAAGCTTCTTGCCGTTTCCAGGTTGTGGTGGAAACTTTGAAGTCCAGCCTCTTTAAGTTTCAGCATCGCCTCCTTCGACATATTCCCCAGGGAGGCGCATCGCTCAAGTCCGCCCTCATTTTTAATCTTTGCAATGGCCTCACATAAAATGCCCAGGTCGGCATTATTTTCAACGGACATGCCGCTCGTAACTATGCTGAACTCCCTTGATTTCATCTCCTTTGCTTTAATGGCGGCATCGACTATCTTGCCCGGCTCTATCATATCGTATTCGGGAGCTTTCGTATCGAAATGAGAGGACTGGGCGCAAAAGGAACAGTCCTCCGAACACAGGCCAGATTTGGCGTTTACTATGGAACAAAGGTTGACCTTGTTACCCTTGAAATGGAAACGTATCCGTTCGCTTGATGCCAGAAGTTGAAAAATTTTATGGCCTTCAAGGTGGATAAGCTCCATTGCCTCAATCTCAGAGATTGATCCGCCATCAAGAACCCTTTGTTCAAGGTCTCTAATGTGTAAGCTCAGGGAAGCTTCATCATCATTGATGTTATTCTTAAATGCCAGGTTCTCAGTCATTCCTCTTACATCCATTTCTGTTTTGCTTAATCCAGTTCATCCATGTCATATTCAAATTCTCTAAGATCAAACCCTTCTTCCAGTGCTTCGATGCAATTGCGCATGCTTTTTTCAGCCATAACCTTTAAGAAAGTCAAGTTCCCAACGGCGTAAGAATCGCATTGATCAAGATTAAGTGCTGTTGCAAGAATTATTTTAGTTGTTTCTTCATCATATTTATTTCTGATATAGAAATCGGCCATCATGAAGAGTCTTGCAGAGAGCTGCTTTTTCATGGGAGCAATTATCTCTACACAGAAATCCCTGACTAATTTATTTTTTTTTATGGATTGAAGTTGTTCTCCCCCGACTTCGAGGAGGGACAACTTTTCGGCAAAATCAAAAGATACGGGAGTGGATATGATCCAACCCTCGAATTCTTTCTTCTTGAAAAGTTGCCCGCCCCTATTAATAAGGGCTTCATCCCTCTTTATTTCATCTATTGGCAGGCAAGTGAAATTGGGTGAGAATATTTTTGATCTCAGGTATTGATTGAATGATTGCTTGCGGTAATGAAATTCGGGGGACAGGGGTATATCGTATATCTTGTTCAAATAGAGGGCGTTATTTAAAAGGGAAAAGAAGTAATCCGGTTTAACTTCTTTGATGAACGTCTCCTTGCTAGTTTCCGCCAGCATGTCGAAAAGTTCTGTATCTTTCATATTGCTGGAGCCAAATGCGTCTATAACCCCTGTTTCATCATTTAAAAGAAGAAAGGTCGTTTCAAAGCGACCAGATCCTTTATTCAGGGCGATGCATAGGTTGATGTTGCCAAGGCCGTCTATGGGGCTTGCATATAGTCTGCTGCCTTCAGGCAGGGTGTCGGCAGGTGAGAAGTTGACTCGCCCCGTGTCGTGTCCGGAAAAACTCAGTCTTCTAATCGCCTTGTTTGCCTCGGCTACAATCTCTTTATCCCAGGAGGTTGCGATTAACTCTTTAAGGGCCAGGACGGAGTTGTCGGCTTTTATCCGGCCAAGGCATTTTATTGCTGTGAAGGAGGCCCCTTTCTTATCACTGCCGGCCAGTATTGAAAGCAGGGGGACTGCGCTTTCATCTGAAGCCTCGGCTATACTCTTAATCAATATCCTGTTTTCTGTCTCTCTTAGTAGAATTTCTTCAAGAAGTGAGATAGCCCGATATTCCCTGCTTTGGAAATCTTCAAGAACCCTTTTGGCCCATGTGATGAATGCATCTGCCCTGTCTTCATCAGGGAAGCATGCAGAGCTGTGAAAGGGGGTTATTTCATAGCTTTTCAGGGTGGCCATGATCTCAACCCTTGTTTTGAGAGAAGACTCGCGGAAATTTCCGCTGCTAAGGGCGTCTTTGAGGATAGCGGTGTATGAGGAATCATTTAGAAGCTCAATAAGGTATAGCAGCCTTGAGATCGACTCGTCGCTTTTTTCTTTATTAAGGTGTCGAGCTACGAACGGAAGGGCCCTTTCACCAAATTCTCCCAGCCTGTTTGCACTTGCTTCAATTTTTTCCAGAGAAAATGAGGTTGAAGTGATTTCAGAAAGAATTTCCGAAGCCTCTTTTTTAATGGAAAATATGTCTTTGTTTATATCTTGAGCCAATTGTCAGGACTTAGCCGCCACGTCCTCTTCTTTCCTTTCAAGAATGGACACCTTGTTAGAGTCCTTCGTCTCCATTGTACAGCTGCCTTCGAATATTACGCCCTCATCTATCACAAGAACAGGTGAGTTGATGTTGCCATAGAGTTTTCCAGGGGCATGTATTTCAACTCTGGCTTTGGCGTCAATATTTCCGGTGAGCTTGCCGCTGACAATGAGTGTGTTTACATTTATATTTGCATCTACCGTTGCCGTCTCTCCTATGATGAGGATGCCGGGGCTGAATATTTCTCCAGAGAATTTACCGTCTAGTCTGACAGTACCTTCAAAGGTCAATTTTCCGTTAAAGTCTGTTCCTTTGCCGAGAAAAGCGTTGATTTCGCCGCTATTTGCAGCAGGCTCTCTTTCTTTCTTTAAATTCATTTTCCCCTCCTTAAAATATCTTCGATATATATTATAGCTGATTAAAGGCCTATAATTTCTATCAGCCTGTCAAGCTCATCCATGGAATAAAACTCAATTTCAAGTCTTCCCTTGCTGCCCTGTTTAGTAACCCTTGCCTTTGTGCCGAAATGAGACGTAAGTCTTTCATCAAGTTTGGCCAGGTCAGGGTCTTTTTTGCCGCTATCTTTCTTTTTTTTGATTGTTTGAGGCTCTTTTCTGGCAAGCGCTTCGGCCTCCCTTACGGAGAGTCCTTTATCTATAATTGTTTTGCTGGCTGCCAGGAGGTTCTTTTCATCCATGATTGAAAGCAGTGCCTTCGCATGCCCCATGGATAAGAGGCCATCTGAAATATTGGATAGGACCTGCTTCGGCAGTTTTAGTATCCTTAGATGGTTGCTTATTGTAGCTCTTTCTTTCCCTACCTGTGTGGCCATCTCTTCCTGGGTATAAGAGAACTCTTCCATAAGTCTCTTGTATCCTCTAGCTTCTTCCACCGGGTTCAGGTCTGCTCTCTGGATATTTTCTATAATAGCTATTTCAAGGCTTTCCCTGTCGGAGACGTCCTTGATAACTACAGGTATCTCTTTAAGGCCAACCTTTTGGGCCGCCCGCCATCTTCTTTCGCCGGCAATCAGTTCGTATTCATTGGCCCCGTTCTTTCTTACAATGAGCGGCTGTATTATACCTTTTTCCCTTACAGAATCAACCAACTCTTTAAGCTTCGCATCATCAAAAACGTCTCTCGGTTGATAGGGGTTGGGATGAATCCTCTCAATAGGACAGAGTAGATAGGTCTTTTTGCTATCCATTATGCTTGATGTGTCTGTGGCCGGCAGCAGGGCGCCAATCCCTTTGCCTAATGCTTTTCTCTTCTTTTCCAAGGGCTTTAATTTCTCCTGATTATTATTTCTTTGGCCAGATCCAGATAGCTGGTTGCCCCTGTGCATCCGATATCATAGAGAAGAACGGGCTTGCCGAAGCTGGGGCTTTCACTTAGTTTGACGTTCCTGGGTATGGTTGCGGTAAATATCTGTTCATTAAAATGTTCTCTCACCTCTTCAGCTACCTGATGGGAGATGTTGTTTCTCTTGTCGAACATGGTCAGCAATATCCCTTCGATAGTAAGGTCGGGGTTTAACTGTTGTCTTATGAGGTTAATGGTTCGAATCAACTGGCTGAGTCCTTCCATTGCATAAAACTCGCATTGGAGCGGTATGAGGACGGAGTCGGCGGCGGTAAGGGAATTAACCGTTAAGAGACCAAGAGACGGCGGGCAGTCTATAATTATATACTCATATTCGTCCAGAACGCTTTTCAGCGCATTTTTCAGCCTGGTTTCGCGTGAAAAGACGCCAACCAGCTCAATCTCTGCACCGGTGAGGTGTGAGTTTGCCGGGGCCATGCTAAGGTAGGCAAGATCGGTAGTGACTATTATATCCTTCATCTTGGTTTCGTCGACCATGACATCGTAAATAGTCTTTTCGAGCAGGTCCTTGCTTATGCCGAGTCCGCTGCCTGCATTCCCTTGGGGGTCAACATCTACGAGGAGCGTTTTTTTCTCAGCTACGGCCAGCGAGGCAGCCAGATTAACGGAGGTGGTGGTCTTGCCGACCCCACCTTTCTGGTTTGCAACAGTAATTACTTTAGCCAAAATTACACCTGTATATATCTATTAAATCTTAAGCGTTTAAAAATAGCATAAAGAAGGCCTCGTATAAAAGAAAAAACATGCATCTGATTGAATTCTTCAATCTCTGTTACTCAAGTTTCGCACCCCCCTATGGGGCGATAAGTTATTGAAATGATTAAATAAAGCTA
>JAVVFD010000128.1:0-7513 GCA_032250935.1 bacterium | reverse complement strand
GTCGGCCTGCGCCAGCACGTAGACCTCCCTCAAAAATTCACAGCCTTTTATACTGTCGGGGATACTGCCAGGATAGTCGCTGAAGGCCCAGCCATCATCACCCATGAAGGGATCAACTACGGAGAGGGATATGGCCTCTTTCAGCCCTTTCAGACTCCGCATGATAAGAGTTCGGTGTGCCCAAGGGCAGGCCAGGGAGACATAAAGGTGATACCTCCCCGCTTCAGCCTTAAAGCCCGACGACCCATCGGCCGAGACCCGATTATGAAAGACAGTATCGGGCCGGACAAAACGCCCCTTTTCATCAGGCCTGTACCACTCGCCTGTCCACTTCCCTTCAACAAGCATTCCCATAGTTCATTCCCTCCTTAAAAGCGCCTAATTAATTATAGCCGAAAGATTATCTCTGTGCAAATCAAATGACAGGATGATACTTTCTTGCACTTTGGCAAGTCTCTGTTATCTTTAAAATTTTATCTATAAACATCACTAAAAGTGTCCAGGGAGAATCCCCCCGGATGCGCCCCCTCTTCATCCAATTTGTATATACTTGCTTCTCTTTCATTTCCTGCTATAGTTAAATTTATCTTTTTGCCTCCTTCCTTGAGCTCTTGAGGTTTGAAAAGAGTTCAATCTATTATCCTGATTATGCCTTAATAAAATTATCCGGCTTATCCCGGACTTTAACTTTCAAGGACAAACAAATGACCCGGAAAACAGATCAAGAACTGCTGCAGAGAATCAAAGAGCTTGAGCATGAAAACAGTATGCTAAAAGAAGCCGGGAATGCGGCTACAGTAAAATCAGCGGAAGATTCGCATAGAGTCGCCAATCTTGGGACATATTCTTTGGATATTTCATCAGGGCTATGGACCAGCTCTGATATTTTGGACAAGATATTCGGCATTAATGATCAGTCTATCGTTAGAAATCTGGAAGTGTGGAGCAGTATATTACACCCGCAAGACAGAAAAGAAATGCTGGACTATTTTCAAAGCCACGTCCTGGCGAAGGGCAATAAATTCAATAAAGACTACAGAATTATTCGAATGGATGACGGGCAGGAAAGATGGGCCCATGGCCACGGGGAGCTTGTTTTGGATGAGAATAAAAATCCGGTAAAAATGATAGGGACAATCCTTGATATTACAGACCGGAAACTGGCAGAAGAGGAACTCCGTCAGTCAAAGGAAGCGGCTGAAGAGGCGACAAAGCTAAAGGATAAATTTATAAACCTGGTGGTGCACGACCTTATCTCACCATTCACGTCAATGCTGGGAACCATGAGTATACTGCGCGATGATTCCAAGCTGAATTTAAGTGAGCCACAACGCGAATTATTGAACGATGCCCTTGAAAACGGAGTCGGGATGGTTTCCATGATCAGGGGAATGCTGGACATCGGCAAACTCAAGATGGGGAAGATCGAATTAAAAAGGGAGTTCTTCGACGGTCAACTCATATCCGAAAGGACCCTGAAAAGCATAAGCTTTACAGCAAATGAAAAGGGGATCAAGCTTGTAAACGAAGTTCCGGAAGGCATGAGACTGTATGCAGACAAAACCCTGTTTACACAGGTAATTGCCAATCTGGTTTACAACGCCGTTAAATTCTGTAGCAAAGGGAACACGATCACCTTGTTTGTCCCGGAAGAGAGACCGACAACCATAGCGATAAAAGATGATGGCCCCGGCATAGACGCCTCTATGCTCCAGAACCTTTTCGATAGCGAGATAAAAACATCTACTCCCGGCACTTCACTGGAAACCGGATCGGGGCTTGGACTTCCATTCAGCCATAGCGTAATGCAGGCCCATAGCGGAAATTTAACTGTAGAGAGCGGCATGGGGGAAGGTTGCTTGTTTTATGCTGAACTACCCTTTATCAAGCCGCGTATTCTCGTCGTTGATGACGAAAAAAACATCCGGAGGTCTATGGCAATATTTCTTACTTATTTGGAAACGGATGTTATGGAGGCGGAAAATGGTCGGGAAGCGCTTGAGATGGTGAAGGAAAATGAACCACACCTTATTGTTAGTGACATTATGATGCCCTTTATGGATGGTTTCGATCTTCTAAAGGAAATCAAGGAAAACGATAAAACCAGATCTATTCCGGTAATTATCGCCACTGGCGCGGGAGACATGAAAACCAAGGAACGAATCATACGGATGGGAGCGGATGATTTTGTGGCAAAACCTTTTAGTGAAGAGGATTTTATTCCACGAATTAAAAAGTTTATTATTTAGTATAACTTGGGAGGAACAACGCTTAAGGAACAAGGAATAAAGGGCCGGAGCGGACCACAGTAAGCTCTTGCCACAGTAAGCTCTTAAATGAAAAGCCCCCCCTTTCAGAGCAAGGGCCATCCACCCCGGCAGACCCTTTTCTCATTACTTTCCTTTTACAACAACCTTTCCCACCATGTCATAATCAAGGTGGTTTTTGCAAAAGTAATTATATTCCCCGGCTTTTTCAAACTTTAAGCTGAATTCTTTTCCTATCCTGATTTTTTCCGGACGATCTTTCTGTGGAGCTTCGGGGAGGTTCCCTTCAAAGTAAATATTATGCATTGTGTCATCTTCATTTACCCAGCTTACGACATCTCCTACATCAACAGTCAGCGCCTTGGGATTAAAGAGCCAGTCCTTCATGCTCACCTTATGCTCTGCCGCATATAGCTGGCCGGCAAGAAAGAAACTAAAAATCACCATGAAAGAAAGCGCCCTGTAAACTCTTCTGTTAATACTCATACCCCCCCTTTTTAATTAATATTTTTTAGACCACATTTAAAGTTTAGCCGACAATAGTGTGCTGTCAAGTGAAAGTATTATTCGGAACAACAGTTATCTTGTTCCCACGCTCCTGCGTGGGAATGCATATCCCGCACTCAGCGGGCACACTGCGACAAGGTTCCCACGCAGGAGCATGGGAACCAGAGTAATGCGGTTCAAAAGGCGATTGAAAAGGCATATAAAAATTAAGTAAGCTGCGATATTCTAAGGACCCTGGCAAGGGGGGATATTCCATGCGAAAATCAGGGGCCGAGTCTATCCCTGTATATTCGGAGCAGTTCAGGATCAGGGTTTGAAATTATTATCCCCATCCCTGATTTAACGGTATTTGCCAAACCCGGTGGTATCTTGTTTGACTTGGCCACTGTAGCTTCCATATTAAAGGATTTATCGCCGTCTTTAATTTCAAGAGTCAATTTTATTCCAGCTTTAAAAACGCGTTCCGTCTCTATAAAAAGACCTTCTTCGGACATGTTCACCACATATCCTTTATATTTTGGCGGATCGGGAGGGGGGCCAAACCTGACAAGACCGAATTCAACAGGTTTTTGATAATTTACCCTCTCACTTTTCCTTTTCTCTTCCATGGCTGCCCCTTTATTCTCGGTTCATATGAGAAAGTATCATACAATAGTCAACCGGTTCAACCATGAAGTGCAACTTCAGTCTCGCATACAAGCCATATCTTATCAAGCTTGCAAGTTCAGCCGAATACAACTAGAATAAAGGCATTATTTTAAGAGGGCAACAATAGAAAATGTTAGGAAAATTAATATTAAAGGATGGGGCCATATCACAGGCGCAGCTGGATGAGGCCATTCAAAACCAGGTCGTCTTCGGCGGAAGGCTTGGAACCAGCCTGGTAGAACTTGGCTACATAAGTATTGGCCAGCTGGGAGAGTACCTTGCAAAAATGCATGGAGTGCCTACAGTTGATCATCAGGAAATCAAGGCCTGCTCTAAAGGAGTTATTAATACCCTAGGGAAAAAGATGGCCACAAAATATCAATGCGTCCCCTTAAGCGTAGATAAATCCTCAATGGACCTGTTGATGATGGACCCTGCCGATCTGGCGGCAATTGATGAGATATCCTTCGCCACGAGTAAACGGATCAAACCTCATGTGGCATCTGAAATGGTGATCATGTCGCTGCTGGAAAAATATTATGATATTGCCCGGCCGATGCGCTTCATCAGCTTTACAAATAAAATAGTAGAAGAACCGCCTATGGCAGTCCCAAAGGCAGGCATCAGTGAGACTGCTCCCGTTCCTGAAGTTAAAGATGAAAAGGGTGGGCTTGACCTTTCTCGCTATGCCTCTGAAGATGAAGATGCGACCGAAGAGATCATTGATATAAATGAGTTAATCCAGATCGCGCCGTCTGAAGAAATAATGGAATCGGCTGAGCTTGCAGAAGAATTAGAAGAAGAGGATAATCTTGAACTGCTCGAAGAGCTGCCCGAACTGCTTAATCTTGAGGAGGCCAGACAGCGACTTTCAGAGGTAGATGACCGCGATGAATTAAGCCGGATTGTCTTATCCTTTGCTCACAGCTATTTCAAACGTTCCGCCCTCTTTATAACACGGCTTGGAAAAGTAGTTGGATGGTATGGCATGGGGGATGGGATTAACGCTACTATGGTCAAATCGGTAATGCTCCCTCTCGATGAACCCTCCATCTTCAAAACCGTCTTCGACTCGCAGGCTTTCTTCCTCGGGGCAATTCCTCAAACTAATTATAACGACCTCTTCCTGAAGGCTATCGGCGGCGAAAAACCACAGAGCGCTTTTCTTATCCCCATCCTTTTCAACGGACGGGTAGTCAACATTCTGTACGGCGACAATGGTGAAGGACAGCCGGCTCCATTTGATATATCGGAACTCCTTATTTTGGCGCCTAAAGTACCTCTCGCCTTCGAACAATTGATACTAAAAAAGAAAAACCAGTCTGACAGGCCCCCTGTATAGTTATTAGACATGATAATTTCAACGCAGCAAAAAACTTTATTAAATTTAGCAAATGAATACTTCCGATCATAATAAAGAGCCTTCCCGCCAATACAGATTCGAGATAGGTCGCGCCGTTACCTATGGTCTGCCGATATTTGTAACGGTACATATATTGGGCCTGTTTATCGCTCCCCTTGACTGGATTTGGCACTTCCCCCCTCTTCTTTCTCTCTTAGCTTCCATAGCTCTAGGATTTGTTCTACATTGGCTGGTTTTTACTTTCAGTCCCAAATCCGGAAGGCCATAGGCCTGAAAGCTGGATGATCACGCCTCGTTGAGTCTATCGCAAGTCACACCAGGCCTCCAGCTTATCAGTTAATTCCATCGGTAAATCTATAAATTCCAGCCCCATGCCGGGCTCATACTTTGCTTTTGGCAGGTAGTTCCTCTTCCATATAACCTTGGCCATGCAGCTGAAGGTTTCATTATCACCTGGCAGATCAAACTCGATCTTAAAGCACTCGCCCTCATCTTTGGGGTTAATCGACTGAATAAAGAGGCCTGTCCTGCTGATATTTTTTGCATATCCGAAAAAAACTTTGCCGTTTTGATCGACCTTTACTTTTGTAATAAGTATGGGGGTCCGCAGATTTTTCCTCCTGCTTGCAGAAGACGTTTCTTCAAGCGGCTTATCATCTTCCTTTGGTTCATCTGTATTCATTGCAGACACTCCTCATAACAAATAACTGTTGCGCTATTTTGATTGTAAAAAAAGTGGCGCCAAGCTGTCAATATAAAGGTAATAAGTCCCTGGAAGAAGCAATTTAAAACAAGATCGCTCTTATGTCCCGCTCCATACAATCTCTCTCCGTCCGGCCGTGCAGATATTTGATTCTCCCAGATTTCGTGCTATAGTTGCTTTTAGCTTCTAACATCGTCATAGGTCGAAACAAAAAATAATATGCCTATAGATACCCTTCCTATCATATCCGTAACTAAGCTGACAAAGTATTACGGAGACACGGTCGGCGTTAAGGATATCAGCTTTTCCGTAACCAGGGGCGAGATCTTCGGGTTTCTGGGTCCCAACGGAGCCGGCAAAACGACGACGATCCGGCTGCTGCTCCACCTGCTCCATCCGACATCGGGGGGAATCTCCATATTTAATGGAGAAGACTGCGGCAGGCCGGTAGAAATCCTGAAACGGTGCGGCTATCTGCCCGGTGAATTCGCCGCCTATAACCAGATGACGGGTAGCGAGTTTCTTCGTTATGCAGCCGCAGTTCGAGGTTCAGACCCATCTGCGCAGCAGGAGCTTATCGATCGCTTCAAGATCAGCCAGGGAAACCTGAATAAAAAAATAAAAAAACTCTCTCATGGCACGCTTCAAAAGCTGGGCATCATCCAGGCCCTGTTCCACAAACCGGAACTTATCATACTAGATGAACCGACAACCGGCTTGGACCCCCTCATGCAGGATGAGTTTTACCACGTATTGCGCGAATACCAGGAAATGGGAAGCACCATCCTGTTCTCTTCCCATAATCTGCCTGAGGTTGAAAAGATATGCTCGCGCGTAGCAATTATCCGCCAGGGGAGGCTCGTTGCCCTGGAGACACTGGAGGTCTTGAAGAAAAGTGTCTATCGCAGGCTGGAGCTGACGCTTCGTAAAGAGGTAGAGAACCTGAATATCCCCCATGGAAGGCTAATAAAAAAAGAGGGTCTCAAATACAGCTTCCTGATAAAAGGAGATATGGATCTACTCTTAAAGGAGCTGGCACGCTTGCCTGTAGAGGATCTGCTTCTGCCGGAGGCGGATCTTGAAGAGATATTCATGGCATATTACGGGAGCGGTAACGATGATTAAGATGCATCATCCAAGATTCATCTGGAAACGACACCTGGGCCTTATTGTCTTCAGCTCTCTTTTTGTGGCTATCTTGCAGTTCCTCGTGCTCTATATAATTACCACACTCAACTACGGCGCCATCATAGAGTCCTTTATAAACCGCTTGCCCTATGCCTTTCAGACCATGTTTGCGACACAATTTTTCCGTAGTTTTTCTGCCGAAGGCGCCGTCGCATTCGGCTTGAACCATCCACTGGTTATAGCCCTCATGTCCCTTAACGCGATTATAATCCCCGCGCGGCATGTTGCAGGCGAGATAGAAGACGGCACGCTGGAACTGATGCTCACCTATCCCCTTGAAAGGTGGCGCCATATAATGGCTGTCTGGTTTTCTTCTGCGCTGCAACTGGTAATCCTCATCTTTTATTGCTGGCTCGGCTCGCTCATGTCTATCGCCATTTTCCATGAGCTCACCTGGCAACTTGTCATAGGGATGCTCAAGATAGGTATAAACCTATGGCTCCTTTTTTTACTGGTATCAAGCTATACTCTTTTGATCTCTTCCTTTGGAAAAGAGGGAGGAAAGGTCGGCACAGAGGCCGCTGCAATTACACTCATCTTCTACCTTGTACACTTCCTGAGCTCCTTGTGGGATGCACTCTCCTTCCTTAAGCCCTTTAATATCTTTTACTATTACCTGCCACAGGAATTAATGTATGGCGAGGGCAGCTTTGCCTTCAATGCCGCAGTATTGACGGTTTTGATATCAATCTGCCTGACTACGGCGATCATACAGTTTAACAGGAGGGATGTGCCGGGATAGGTGCCCCGCACGCATAGCTAAATCGAGTAGGATGAGGGGTCGCCCCCTCAGTCCTCTCACACCACCCGGCATACGGTTCACGTACCAAGGCGGTT
>JAVVFD010000127.1:0-7647 GCA_032250935.1 bacterium | reverse complement strand
GTACCTCCGCTCTTAAAAGGTCGTAGTCTGTCGCAAGACCGACGTCAAGTCGGGTTCTCTCATTATTTACGTGCCGCTGCAACTGATCCACCGCCTCCTTTTTTACATCTATCATTGCAGATGTAAAAAGGTAGCGATAAAAGGCCTCTTTAACCGATAAAACGACCCCTTCCTTTACGATGGAGAATTCAAGCTCAGCGCTCCTGGCAAAACTCTTCGAGGCCTTAATGGCCTCAAATACCTGCGGCGAGTAAACCTTCTGAGTCATATTAAGACCTATATTGTAATTATCTTCCGGCCCAAAGGATATCTTTTCACCGCCGAAGTCGTATTCTGCAATATTACCCGCCCGCGTGTAGTCGGCCTTTAAATCGAGCTGCGGCCATGCAGAAGCGCTGCTTTCATCTATCTGTGCGTAGGCTTTTTTTACCATCTGAAAAGCGGAATTAACCCGGTGATTTTTCTCAAGGGCCAGTTTGATACAACTGTTTAGATCAAGAGGCGCCTCAGATCCGCCTGCGGCAAAGGCGTCTATGGGTGAGTAAAAAAAGATAAAAAAGCAAAAAAAACTTCCCGATATTTTAATAAATTTAGCCATAGTTACAATCTTATTGAAAAAACTGTTTCTCCTATAAGCATAAAAGAGAGTTTCCCCAAATACAATTTAATTAGTGTCCATCCGGAAACCCCGGATTTTAGAAACGGACTCATACTTACAGCTTACAAAGCATGTCAGCACATGCCTTTTCAGTTATAGATTTGGCAAAAAGGCGCTTTTCATGTCCTTATGCATTCCCACACGGGAGCGTGGGAACGAGATATCCTTCTTACTACTTGACCAACAACATTATGTAATCAATAGCACCGACAATATCATCGTTGGAGCATTTATCGCATCCACCTTTAGCTTTATGGTCCTCACTGCCTTTAATAAGGATATCTCTCATTTTCTCTATAGAACCCCGCTTTATATATTTCTTCCACTTGTTCTTGTCTTTAACATTTGGCGCTCCCGACAGCCAGCCTTTAAAGCCACCGGTATGACAAGACCGGCAAACTTCAGAAAATATTTTGTTTTCAGGCTGAGCATAACTGCTTGCATCAAAAGCTAAAAGCAGAAAAGGGACTGTAAACTTTCTCACAAAATTTGTTTTATTAAACATTTTTATCCTCCTCCTTACCAGCTACTTTCTGTCATAAAGAATATTTAAAATCAAAGGCGATATATTTATTAAAGCTGAAAAAAATTCTAATAGCTTAAGCAACTAAACCACTATGCACTGAAAGTGCATAGGTTTATCGGGGACTGAAAGTCCCTCTGTTCTATGGAAGTACCACATTAACCTTTCCACTTGTCATTCCCGTGAAAACGGGAATCCAGAAAATATGCGGCGACTGGATTCCCCCCGTAGTACGGGATAAACTTTCAAGTCGGGAATGACGGGTGCAGGAGACATCGTTTCCATGATTTATAAAGCTGAGTTGAGCAGCTTGTCTGCTCAAACGAAACTTATGCCCTGTGGGTGTAAACCATTGCTGAAAGCCTTGCACTGAAAGTGCATAGTTTTAAACTAGCGTACTGCGACAATAAATATGGTATAGAACTGGCTAATATAAAAAAGGAAACTTCCATATCTTCTTAATAACTATAAGTAAGCTCCATCTCCACCCTGTCGGCGTCGTCAAACTGCCCCATAAATGAATCGGCCGGGCCACTGAAAACAGTCCCCCCCGCCATGAGCTTCCATGCGTCCGTTACGGCATAGGTAAGGCTCAACCTGTTCATACCGTCCGAGTCGTTTACGCCGTAGATATTAAGCAGCTTCACATCCAGTGTCTCGTTCAGGAACTTTACGTTCACAAGAAAGGAGATATTTGTGGTCGATTCATCAAAGACGATTTCATCGTCGTAATCAAGTATGCAGCTTTCAAAAATCTGTCCCGATATGAGCCAATCACCCACTGTATAGTCCAGGCCAAGCGCCCCTTTCGCCTCGTCCTTTCTAACCAGTCCGTCGCTATCAAGCGGATCGGCTGTCGAAAAATACCTTCCTCCATTATAGGCCAACTCCCCCCTGACAACTAAGCTGCCGAAGGCGTTGGAGAAGGAGCCTCCCGCCATTGAATAACGCCTGTAGCGTCTTTCAATTCCGCCTGTTGCAGGGTCTTTAAAATAAAGCGGATTGTCATCCCAGGAATTAAAGTAGTTAAGGGAATAGTCCCAGCCGCCGACAAAACCGTTATATCGAAAGCCGTATTCGGAATTTTCAAGCCTTACTCCCGGCTCATCCTCCTCATCATAGGGTATAGGCGCTGCGCGCATGGCCTGAAGAAAGACAGGCTCGAACCTGTCTCCCGAATCGGCTATATCATTCGGTTTATAATCGGGGATCAGAAGCAGCTGCAGGGTGTCGTCACCCACATAAATATCTCCCCTTGCCATCCATAGCGGCACGCGGCTGTCGATGAAATCATCGAGGATGAATTCCCTTAAGTCTTGCGGATTAACAAGATCGAGCAGCCTCAGGCCGTCCGTCTTTCCCCATACCACCTGCTGTCGGCCAAGACGAAGCTTATAACGCTCCCCGCTTATATCGGCGTAAAGTTCCCTTACCTCTCCTTCCGACAGGATATCCTCTTCCAGCCTTGTTTCATATATGCCGCGGAAAAGCGCCTTAAGCGATATATTCTCTCCGAGATAACTCTTTATTTCCAGGTCTATACTTTGCTCGCTCTTTTGCATCTTGTCCGCCTTGGTCTCGTAGGCGCCCTCAAGCTTAAGCCGTCCAAAAATCTCCGTTTCGGCCCTGGCTACACTGGGGACAAACAAAAAAACAACTAATACTATTAACCCTGCAACTTTAAATGCGCTCCTTATAAAATTGTTATTCCCGCGTTGTTTAGGCAGGAATCCGGAAAGCCGATTGGCATGGATACCCGACAAAAACCTTCGGGTATGACATATATTTAATTGCCGGGTTAACAATAAAAGGTTCATAACTATCTGCCCGACTCCATCTTCCTCTTTGTAAACTGGCTTTCCTTAACTCCGCCGTTAAGCGAAATATCACCGATCTCTATGACCGTGCTGTGCCCTGTCTGATCGTTTTTAACGCTCATCCTGGTAATGACCCAGACATTATCTATCTGCTTCCATTCGATGAGCTGTCTTTTGAGAAAGCGTCCCTTCCTGTCATAGAACTCGGTCTTATAGTCTATGAACTGGGCAGCATCTATCCATTTTACCTTCCTGCTGTACATATATTTTTTATCCTTCGGTGTCATCTCGACAACAAAGCAGCCATGCCCGTTAAAATTTTCTTCTCCAAGGAGTTTATATTCATCTTCCATGATATTACGGTCTCCCATATCATCGAAGGTAAGATCGCTCCCCATAAAGGATTTTTCCTTGTCCGACGAGGCGATCCTCTTGATCTTTCTCAACGCCGGCAGATAGAGCCACTGGTCGTCATCCTTTTCCGCATCTTCATAGCTCCAGTTGAGGAGCGACGTCCCTTTAACGTCGGAGGGCTCATCGAAAAAGATAATCGACTTTTCATCGAGGCCATTCTTCCCTTCCATATCTATCCAGTAACGGCGCGTCTTTCGCACCCTCTCCTGCCCCCTCTTATTGATGAGAGTAAAGGTCGATTTAGAGACAAGGTCCTTCCCCTTATCCCTGCCGTCCCACTTCTTGACGATACCCAAAGCTGCAGGAGCTGCAACAGCCGCTGCATGGTCGGCCATGGCCGGGAAAGGAACAAGGAATAACATAATAATCAATATTTTTTTCATCTTTATCTCCCTCTATTTATCTATTTACCTAATATTTTCCTCCCCCTTGATGGGGGAGGGGCTGGGTGGGGATGAAAATCGAATTAAATCAATAAGCTACCTTCATCCTCCCTTCAACCCACTCCCATCAAGGGAGGTGAGATTGATAGTTCCCAAGTAGTCTCTATTTAACTTCTGCAACCTCTTTTATGGAACCATATATAAAGGCCGGCCTGAACCTGTTCAACATGACGGGCAGCAGCATGGAGGCCCCGACAAAGCAGGTCATCATCGTAAGCGATATCATCATGCCGAGCTTCTGCTGAGGGACTAAATTGGCTGCAAGAAGCACCAGAAAACCAAGGGCCACAACGAGCGCGTTGTACCAGATCGCCCTTCCCGAGGTAAGAAGCGTATTCGTCGTCACCTCTGCTGGACTGAGCCCCTTTCTTGCCTCACTCCTGTATTTGCTCACCATATGTATGGCATAATCCACCCCTATGCCGATGGCCATGCTAGCCGTAAGCGCCGTGGAGACATCCAGCGGAATGCCCATCATCCCCATGAATCCGAAGTTGAAGAAGGCCGATATGCTGATCGGAATAATGCAGAAAAGGCCTCCCGCAATCGATTTAAACTCCATGGATGTGAGGAGGAATATAAGCAGTATGGATATAATGATAGACCATATCTGCCCCTTGATGATGAGATCGATAAAGACATCCATTATAGCGACCGTTCCCGCCTTCTTCACCTCCACCCTGTCGTCATCCAGAAATTTTGAAATCCCCTCATCGGCCTTTTTAAGGAGGGACTTTACGACGGCCGAATCGTCCGTCTTTATCTGGAATCTCATGTTCGCCTTACGGTAATTATAGTCGACAACGGGATCGAAATCAGCGGGGTCTCCCGACATTGAATAGAGGAAGAGATACTGTGCCGCAAGATCTCTTGATTCTGGCACCCTGTACATCTCCTTCCTGTTTTCATTTAAGACGCGATTCATCCGCTTCAGATATTCGGCGATGGAGACCGATTCTCCAACATAAGGATTTTCCTGCATGAAGGCCTGCATATTGTCCATCCCCTTTAGTATGGAAGGCTCTTTCATGACATCGTCCTCCTTCCCTTCGAGGACGATATTCAGGGTGCTTGTTCCACCGAAATGCCTGTTCAGCATCTCATCGGCCTGATAGACCGGGTTATCCGGCTTGAACTGTTTTACAAGTGAGGCCCCTACATTGAGACTCAAAACACCATAGACGCCGAGGATAATGAAAAGAAATGCGCCGGCATAGATGATGTTGGGGCGGTGGTTGATGATATGCGCCAACCTCCCGAGGGCACGCCCCGCGTAGTCGACATGGGTAAAGGAGCCGTGCTCATCAAAGAGTTTTTTCTTTTTTGCACTTACCTTGACAGGCAGGATGGCGAGCATGGAGGGAAGAAAGGTGAGGCTCAATATAAGGGCATAGAAGATCCCCACCGCTATAAACATACCGAAGAAACGCATAGGCATAAGCTCCGATGAAAGCAGAGAGAGAAAGCCTGCCATGGTGGTGACGGAGGTCATAACGACGGGCGGAAACATCTCATCCATCGTCTCGAAAACTATATTCCGCCTCGCCTCCCCCTCTTTATGGATCACCTCATCGTAATATTTACTCAAGATATGGATGGAGTCGGCGCACCCCACGGCAAGCAGGATGACAGGTATCATGGTCATTACCGTATATATGGGGACGCCGAATATGGCCATAGTCCCAAAGGTCCAGAGAAGCGTCATTATGACAAGTATGAGGGGGAGCAGGACGCCCCGCTTTGTATGAAATGTCAGAAAGAGCACCACGAGGATGACGACTATGGTAATCCTCAGCATGACCGGCATGTCATGCTGCATGGTGGCGGCAAAGACCCCCTCTATTACCGGTCTGCCGGACACAAAGACCTTGTTGTCGCCGTGATCTATGCTGTCGACAAGCTCCTTTACACGTCTGTACATGAGAACCTGCTTTGTGTCGTCCTCAATAAGGGCCATGATTATTGTCCCATTGCCGTCTTTGCTGACGAAGGTCGAAGAGAGCATCTCGTTGTCAGCTATGGCCGCCTTGAGGGACGCCATTTCAGCTTCATCTTCGGGGACAGTCTCCATGAGGGGCGTCACCTCCATGCCCAGCTCGGTGCCGATGATATTGTCGAGCGTGGAAAGGGATACAAGATCGGAGTTTTTACGGGTCAATATCCCCTCCATATCGGCAAGACCGTCGGTTATTTTCTTGACGAGGGAGAGCGTCCCCTGATTGAAGATGCCCGTCTCCCCTTCGTTGAAGACGCCTATAACTACGGCATCCTTCACCTCGAACCACTCCTCTACAAGATCGTTGTAATGGACGACGGGATGATCGTCTGGAAACATCGCCTCAAGGTTGGTCTCGGCCCTCAACTTCGGGAGCTGGCTGGCAAAGGCGACCGTTGCAATAATCAGCAGAAATATAATCGTCTTCGGATAGTCAATAATCCACATATTAAACTTTTTCATCTTCTCCCTTTAATTAGTTGAGTTAATTGATCGCTGGTAATGTTTTTTGTAAACCTATCCTTCATTCAGTATCCACCTCTGGAATAAGTCACCCTCTCCCTTGATGGGTGAGGGTGAGGGTGAGGGTGCCAATGTTTTTGAATCACTTAAGTCATAACACCCTTAAGAAAGATAGCGCGGATATTTTCAAAGGCATCATCAATGGAGAAGCCTACCTTCTTTATAGTGTCAGGCTGCATCACCGTCTTGATGGCGCCGAGATAAACGAGTGACGCTATCCCGGTATCAATATCCGCCCTGACCTTTCCCAGCCTCTTCCCTTCTTCCAGTATTCCCCCGATATGATGAAGAATCTTTTTTTCCCTGAACCGTTCAACCTCCTGCCACAGGGCGGGCAGGTCTCTCTTTATATCGTCAAGAAAAAGGTTCCCTATCTCGGACATCTTCCTGCTGGCCGCAAGCGTAACCTGCTCAAACCTTTCAAGGGGGTCGGGGATATCTCTGTTGAACTCTTCCAGAAATGAAACGATGTGGAGATGTATCTTTGCTATAACGGCAATGGCTATAGATTCTTTCCCGTCGAAATATTTATAGAGCGTCTTTTTACTTATGCCGAGGTCCGATGCGATCTCATCCATGGTCACCCTGCGGTAGCCATCTTTGGAAAACCGCTTTTCGGCGCTTTTTATTATTTTGTCTCTCATAAACTCCCGGACACTAAATCTTCAAGCTCAGCGCAAAAGGAAACCGAAAGCATCTTTCCAGTTTCCTGCAATTATTTATATACTCCGCTCTATACTTTGTCAATACAATTTGCATTTACCCGTACTGCCATCAGCTATAAGAACAAATGAATTCATATTAGAGCACAAGCGCTTGACTATTAAAATTCATTATGATAAATACTGATAATTGAATATCCAGTGGTGTTTTATACTAAAACCCAAAAAAAATTATTAAGGAGAACTCATGTTAAAGCGTTATTTATTGATTACGGTCAGTCTCGTCATTACTGTTCAACTTGCAGGATGTGGCGGAATAAGTGTTAAGAAACCGGCAGCGCCGGTTAAGAGAGTAGCTATTGCCTCTTTGAGTGTCAGTGATTATGGAGGTTCTGTAAGCGCAAATAGCATAGGAAGCGACCCTGTTGTCGTTCTGATGAATAAAAATATTGCCGGCCTGGTGGAAACAACTGAAAAAAGCCTCTCAAAGAGATTCAAGGTAAAAAAGGTCTCCACCTTCGTTGGAACAAAGGCCTATAAGGACCTTGCATCAGAAATGACTCTTAGCGTCATAACTCCGAAGGTAAATAAAAAACCTATGCAGGTCTTTAC
>JAVVFD010000126.1:0-7748 GCA_032250935.1 bacterium | reverse complement strand
CCTATCTTTCAGGCTCGGCCGCAAAAGCATATCTGGATGTTGAAAGGTTTAAAGAGGCGGGTATAGGACTCGAATATAAGACTTATGACTATCCAGAATATCCCCAACAATATGGAACATTTGAACCGCAGGTTACAATACTTGATTTGCTGTTCAATTGTGGTAAAGATTCAAGGAATTACCTTAAAAGTTTAAATCAAAATGAAAAGGTGGACCTGTGAGGAAAAAGAAAATATTTTCCATTGTGGTTCCCGTATACCAGAATGAAGCAAATTTGAATGAAACAGTTCCTAAGCTTTTAAATCTCCAGGAACAACTTCCAAATCATTCCCTTGAACTGGTATTTGTTGAGGACGGCTCGTCTGACGCCTCCTATAATATCCTGTATGATTATCAAAAACGCCATAAGGATAATATTACTTTAGTAAAGTTGACGAAAAACTTCGGACAGATTGCTGCAATTCAGGCTGGATTGCAAATTTCAAGTGGTGACTGTGTAGGTGTTATTTCTGCAGACCTTCAGGATCCGCACGAGCTTTTTGTCGATATGGTTAAAAAATGGGAAGAGGGAGTAAAGCTTGTTATTGCCGAAAGAAAAGGGCGGGAGGAGAGTATTAGACAAAGTTTCTTCTCAAATATTTACTGGAAAATGGTGAATAGGTATGCCGTTGAAAACTATCCTGCTGGCGGTTATGATTTTTTTCTTATAGATAGAAAGATTGTTGAGGATGTAGTAAATATAAATGAAAAAAACACTCATATTATGGTATTGATTTTTTCTCTGGGCTACAGATATGAAATTATCGAATATACACGGAAAGAGCGAAAGGCAGGGAAGTCACAATGGACTCTGTCAAAAAAAATAAAGCTTTTTATTGATACATTTGTCAGCTTTTCTTATTTGCCAATCAGGGGTATTTCATATACAGGGCTTGGAATATCACTCCTAAGCTTTTGTTACGCTACCATTATTGGAATTGGCAGGTTTATATTTGGCAACCCTATAGAAGGATGGACAACTATTGTTATCCTTATTGCTATTTTTGGAGGATTGATTTTGTTAACATTGGGGATAATTGGCGAGTATATCTGGAGAATCCTTGATGAAACAAGAAAAAGGCCGAGCTTTGTTATAGATAAGATTATAGATAAGGACTACGGAAAAGCAAGATGATACTATGTCCTCAATGTAATAATCCAATGAATGAGAGTGATTCAAAAAGCCTTTTATGCAGTGATTGCAGCCTTATAATACCAATTGTTGAAGGGTTGATTTCCTTTCACAGTGATAAGTCAGGCAAGCATGACGGGATGGACTCAGAAATACTGGATGACCTCGTATGTCATGAAGATAATCACTTTTGGATGAGTGCGAGAAAGAACTTTATCAAATCTCTATTTGACAAGTATGTATCCAGCAATGAAAAAATCATAGAGATAGGTGCTGGAACTGGTAATGTAACCAGGCATTTAATTGAAAAAGGGTATAATAACTTTTCTGTAGGGGAAGTTCATTTAGGTGGCCTTGAATATGCTAAAAGTTATGGAGTAAAAGAGAGGTATCAATTTGATCTCACGAGGGCTCCTTTTAAAGAACATTTTGATGTGGTATGTATGTTTGATGTCCTTGAGCATATAGATAATGACAATGATGCCATAAGAAATGTTCACGAAATGCTAAAGCCTGGTGGTAAAGCAATAATAACTGTACCGGCACATATGTGGCTTTGGAACAAGCAGGATAGAATAGCATCACACCGGAAACGCTATGAACTCGATCAACTTAGGACGCTTTTTGAGCTCAGTGGGTTTGAAGTCCTGAAGGGAACGGCTTTTTTTATATCCTTATTACCTCTTTTATATTTAAGGACAATCTTTGACAAAGATGATGGTGTCATCAGAGAAAGCGATCTTAATGACAGATTTAAGATAAATCCCATTGTAAATACTATTTTAAAAGGGATATTAAACATAGAAAATCGCTTGCTAATAAATGCCTCTTCCAAATGGGGCGGCAGCTTATTGCTGGTTGCTGAAAAAAATACCTGATTTGTCTGGCGGACATTCACTTTATTTCATAGTCAAACCCTCTCCTAATAAATGAAGAGGGGCGCTTAATTAGATATTTTTCAGGTTGCCTAAAAGGTTATAGACATAGAGAGTTTTATGACTAAAAAAGAAAATTCCTCAAAATCTGTTGGCTCAAATTTCTCAATAGCCTGTATCTATTTTATTCTCCTGCTGTTTTTTTTTCATAAAGTCCTTATTCACCCCGACTGGATAGTCTTCGGTACAGATGCGATGGATCGGGTAAGTATTACCGCTTACATAAGGGATATGGTACTGAATAACGGTCAGTTCCCTCTCTGGATTCCCGCACATTTCTCCGGCCTGCCTCATATTGACGCTACCCATTCGATACAGTTCAATATTTATTGTCTTATGTATTACATAATGCCACTCCCTCTGGCATTCAACCTCTTCATGATTGCACATTTCTTTTTCGCCGGTTTTTTTACTTATATTTTTGCAAAAGAGGTTGGCCTTAAGAAGTCCGGCGCCTTTATGGCCGGTCTTGTCTTTATGTTCTCCGGCGTGCTTGTTTCACATATGTATGTGGGGCACATGGCAAAGATTGTTACATGGGCGTATATACCGCTGCTCTTGTTTCTGGTCAGCCAAGGTATCGAAAAAAGGAGGATTACCTATTTTCTTATTGCCGGTATCGTTATGGGCCACCAGTTTCTGGGAGGGCATATGCAGATGGCCTACTATTCAACCCTTTTTGTTGGTGTGTTTGTGCTCTTTAAGATCTATGTATGCCGGAGAAAAGGTGAAAAGCTGCATATTTGGCTGCTGAAACCTGGTGCCTACTTTGTTCTTGCTACGACAATTGCAGTGTTATTATATTCAATTCAACTTATCCCTTCTTATCTTTATACCCAGAAATACTCAGAGCGCTCCGGGGGAACAAGTTATGAGTTTTCAACCTCATGGTCATTTTCACCCAAAGAGCTGCCCGGAATATTTGTAAGGGACCCTTTTGGCTGGGAGCGCCCCAAAAAAGACGAATATTTCCAGCATGTGAATATGGAAGGCTCCTTTCCCGATAACTTTGTTGATTATTGGGGACCAATGCCTCAGAGGCTGGCCGGCGAATACTTTGGAGTGCTGCCGTTGATACTGGCATTGATAGGCATTGTTTTCAGGCGTGACAGGTTTTCATGGTTTTTTACTGGTGCGGCTGTTTTGACACTGCTCCTATCAATGGGTAAATATACCCCACTTTACTGGCTGGCCTATAAACTGGTTTTCGGGTTCAGTTATTTCAGGGTCCCTCTTTCAATTTTTGCATTAACAGTTTTCGCCTTATCCATTCTTGCGGGAAGGGGCCTTGACTTTATCCTCAGTGAAAAGAGCGATAAGGAGAAGAAGGACTCCAAAAAACTTGTTATGGTCATGTTTGTCTTTGGTGTGCTGTCTCTGGTTGCTACCGCCCTGATCGGCCTCTTTGGAGAAAGCTACCTGACTGCGCTCCAGTCTCCCTTTGATAAATTCCGTCTTGCCGGACAATCCTTTACATATTCTGAAATACTTATGGATCGCCTTGTCAAAATCAGGCAGGGGATGGTGGTTTTGACTATATTCACGGCCTTGTCGACAGCGGCTCTTTATCTCTATTTTATTGGGAAGTTAAAGAAAAATCATCTGACGGTTGTTCTTCTCCTGATCGTTATCATCGACCTGTGGGCTTACGGTTATGACTTCATAAAGTATGCCAAAATTGATGATAATAGCTTTTACGGCAAATACGATTCTGTGAAACTTCTCAACAAGGAAAAGGAAACTGAAAAATTCAGGGCGCTTGCTATTGATGATCGTTCCATCCCGAATGGATACATAAATATGAGATCATTTTCTTATCATGGTATAGAGCTTATCAATGGAAGGCACGACCTTGCGCCCATCTATTATCAGCAGCTTCAGAAAATTGCTATTACAAATCCCAAACTGCTTAGCCTTTTGAATACCAAATATATTCTTGTATCTGAAAACAATGATCTGAGGCGGGTTTTCAGAGGCATGCCCGATATGGAAAAAAAGATTCCTCTCATAATGAAAGATGAAAAGTTCAAGATGTATAAAAACAAGGCTTATCTGGACAGGGCATTTATAGTTAATCAGGTGCGTATAGTAAGCGATGAAAAATATGTCTTGGGATATATGACTAAGACTGCATTCGATCCTGTTGCTGAGGTTGTGTTGGAGGAGAAGCCGGTAAGGCCGGATGGTAAAGTTAATGCTCCTGCCGATGCAAACCGGGCGACCATTGAAAGCTATACCCCAAATCATGTCACCATTAATGCCGAATTGAAGCAGGAAGGGGTACTTGTCCTGGCGGATACCTACTACCCGGACTGGAAGGTCTATGTGGATGGTGTAGAGGGGAAGATATACAAGGCCGACTATGCCCTTAGAGGGGTCTATTTAACGGCAGGTACTCACAAGGTGGAATTTGTCTATGACTCAAAGATTTTGAAGATTACCGGGGCGGTTAGTCTTGTTACGTTGATTCTGACACTGGGTGGTATAATTTTTATTTATCGGCGGGAGAGAAGGGGCGCGCCTCTTGCGATTTAGAGCAACTTGATGCGGTTTTTTAAGACACTGTATAAGGCATGGATGAAGTTCGCCCATATCCTCGGCTGGATGAATACAAGGATAATACTGACGCTTTCTTATTAACTTAAATTTTGTAAGCCGAGAGGTTGAAATGGAATGGTATCCTACGCCTAGCCATCTGGTTAAGAGGCAGGCGATACTCGATTTCATCGTTACATTACATGAAAGAGACTTTCTGGAAGTTGGCTGTGGCGCCGGTGATCTGGCTTGCGAACTTGCAAAAAAAGGATTTGAAGGGCTTGGTATCGATTATTCCGATGAGGCGGTTAATTGCGCAAATGGCAGGCTGGTTGGCGACAGGGTTAAGATAGAGAAGAAAAATATTGATGATGTTGAGGGGCACTATAGCATTGTAATAGCCTGCGATGTTATCGAGCATTATGAAGATGATGTTGATTTTTTGAAAAAACTGATGGTCCGCCTGAAGCCTGGCGGACATCTGCTTGTCACTGTTCCGGCCCATATGCATATGTGGGGGGCAAATGATGATTTTGCCGGACATATAAGGCGCTACGAGAGGGATGACCTCGCAGACAAAATGAAGGAGTGCGGACTGAGAACATTATTTATAGATTCATATGGTGTTCCTATCTGCAACATTATGAAGCCTTTTTATGACAGGGCAATAGGCAAGCAGATCGATGCAGAGGCTGACGTAGAAGGCAGAACGAAAAAAAGCGCCGGCATGCACCTCTTTGTTAATGTGAAATCTCTTTTCAGACTGCTCTTTAATGACATTACGATGTATCCGTTTTATGTAGTGCAGAAGATGTTTTACCGGACTGAGCTTGGAACAGCCTATTTCTTGGTGGCGGAAAAAACTAAGCAGAAATAGGCTGGCTTGTTTGTGAGTAGATTTTTAACTATATACGTAGATTGGTTATATACGGATGTTTTACCTGGGCCGCTTTAGCTCCGGTTCTTCCCAGAATAGTACTGCTTTATTGTCGTAGTACGCTAGTTTAAAACTATGCACTTTCAGTGCATAGTGGTTTAGTATAAAAGAGTGTTGTTTTTAGGGTGAGACATGAACCGTTTTTTTATTTGTTTGATAAATTCAAATGGGCTTGCACTGAGTTTTTGATAACAAAATCGTAAAAGGCATGCTTAAAAATAAATACACATTCGCTTTACTGACCAGCTCTATTTTTTTGCTGGCACTTAAACCTATAGAGGCATTTGATACCTTATGGCAATTGCAGTCAGGTAAGTACATCTGGGAAACTGGGAACTTCCTCTATAAGGATACATTCAGTCTGGCAAAAGACTCTTTCAGGTTGGAGCATTGCTGGCTGCATGATCTGATACTTTACATGCTTTACTCTATTGGAGGATTTAATCTTCTTTCTATCCTGAAACCGACACTAATCGCCCTATCCGCCATAATTCTTTATCTCTGGAATATAAGGCGTGGCGGGGAACCTCCATTTGTCCTTCTCCTGATCATTGTATGTGTTATCGGCTCTGAGCAGTCATGGCTGGTTCGTCCACAACTCTGGACGGTTATTTTTGCAATGCTACAGATTTGCATATTGCATGAAGGTCGAGAAAAAGGCTTAAAAGCATGGATATTGCTGGTTCCACTTATGCTTTTATGGGCCAATCTCCACGCAGGGTGTGTTTTTGGAATTGTTTTGACCGGTTTATTTGTTGTTGCTGAACTAATCAGGGCCTACCAAAAAAAGATTAGCCTAATAGCAATTAAACCGCTATTACTTGCAGGGTTGCTATCCTTCCTGGCGGCATTCATAAATCCTTACGGATATCGTATACCTTTAAGTACACTAATGGAACGATTGACTCAACATGATACCCTTACAGGTGATGCACCACTTGCATGGATGGGGAATATGGAAGTTTTGCCGCCGACCTTTGATCAGGTTCCACTTTTTTATATCATAATGGCATTGTGGGCAGTTCTCATCATCTTGAGGTGGAGGAAACTTGATCCGGCGGAAGGTGTTTTTTTTCTTGCCTTTACCTACATGGGGTTCAGCCAGATCAGGCATACTACCCTTGTGGCCGTGCTGGCCGGACTCTACGTTCCTATAGCCTTTCAGGATATTGTAAAACCATATGTCCTAAAGATGAAAAGAGAATTAGCCGTTACAAAGGCATTATATTTTACAAGCTTTTCATTTCTGCTTGTATACATTGGACTCAGCGCCGCCTGGGGACAAATGGGGGTAGGTCTGAAAAAGGATTTTTACCCTGAAAAGGCAGCTTCATTCATCCTTGAAAACCGTCTTCCAGAAACTATGTATAACAGCTTCGATTGGGGAGGTTACCTGATGTGGCGCCTCTATCCCGAATATCTGGTCTTCACCGATGGACGGGGAGGGAGTATTGAGCGTCTTGAGATGTCCATGAGGCTGGATAATGGTATGTATAACCTGGATGAGATTATGGATAAATACAACATAAACACCGTAATTACCAATACCTGCTTTTACCATACTGGAGGGCCCATGGGATCAATTGACCAATTGGTAAATAATAATAACTGGGCGCTGATTTATAAAGATGAAGTAGCGGTAATATTCATAAGAAAAAAAGAGGAATTCAGGCATATTTGGGATAGATATCAGGTGCCATCCGTTCTTGCCTATGAAACGATGATTGCTGAGGCGAACCGTCTAAAGAAAGAGAGGTTTTCTCCACCCAAGGTCTTATATGCCCTCGGAAAAGCTAATATGTCTCTTGGGCGGTATAAAGAATCTTTAAAAAATTACCAGGAGTATCTAAGTGAGAACCCAGACAATATGCAGGTAAAAAATATCGTAAAAATCCTGGGCAATTACGTAAAATGAGAGTTTAGGCGGATCGTAGTATAGGAAACAGCAAACCTCAATTATGAAATAAGAGGGGGAGTTGGAAGAAAGCAAGGTTGTATGAATTTATTTTCAGCTTCCTCTTCAACCATACTATAATGTGGCTATCTTATTATATTTGTTTTGTTCAGAAGAAATTTAACCTTGCCGAGCTTGGAACAGCCATGTGTTATGTCGACTAAAAGGATCGTAAATGATTACTCAAGTTTCGCACCCCCCTATGGGGCGATAAGT